>CAZYEY010000169.1:0-4674 GCA_964646585.1 uncultured Thiobacillus sp.
GTCAACCACAGGGCTCGGACATGCTGCCTACCATGCGCCGCAACCCAACCTGCTGGGAGCTGCGCCATGATCGAGCCCGTCCACCTCGCCAACTTTTTCGCGGTGTTTTTCAGCGCCGCCTCAGTGATCCTGTTCGGCGCCGCCTATGCCTTGCTGTTCGCCTGGTCGCGGGTGAAGGCGCGTCCCGGCCTCATGCCCTTGGCCTATGCCGCCTACGGGGGCCTATTCGTATCGGTGCTGGTGCTGGCCTTCGCTGCCAACCTGCTCAGCCACGGTTTCTGGACCTTCATCGTCCTGCTCATGCTCGTCGGCTACCTCGTCGCCCCCCACGCCATCTGGAAACTGTGCCTGGGCACCCATGACGGAGAGCACGCCGACGGGGCGGACGGCCAGGTTCCGGCCAAGGTTTATCAACAGCGGCAATCGCAGGAGGCATGACCATGTCACAGACGCAGTCCTTGTGGTGGGCATCCGAATCCTTTTGGCGAAAGATGGCCATTTGGGTGACGGGGGGCTCATTCGTCGTACTCATCTTCCTCACCTTCGACACCCTTACCTACATCAAGGCGGGGGGTAAGCAGGTGCCCGGCTACGCGGTGATCAACAAGCGCATCGACTACCAGTTCGATGCCGCGAAGAACCGCTACATGCCCGTCATCGGCCAGGACGAGCCCCTCTTTGGCAAGATGCTGACGGAGGAGGAGGCCATGGCCCTGGTGTCCAAGGGCAAGCTCACCACCCAGGCCAAGAACTGCATGGAATGCCACACCCTGCTGGGCAACGGCGCCTACTACGCGCCCGACCTGACCAAGGCCTGGCTGGATCCCTCCTGGGGCTCCAAGGAAGTCCGCGAGCAGTCCATGGTGGAGTTCCTCATGGACCCCAGCGACAAGCTCCACAACAGCATCGGCCGCAAGATGCCCAAGCTTGGCATCACCCAGGAAGAAGCCCGGGCCACCGTGGCCTTCCTGAAGTGGATGAGCGCCATCGACACCAATGGCTTCCCCCACAATTTCAAGGCCATCGACCAGTCCGACGCGCCCGCCGCCGCACCGGCGCCCACCGTCGAACCCGCCGCCACGTCCGAGGCGGCCCCCGTACCGGCCCAACGATAAGGAGTCGCGAAAATGGCAGCGCTAGGCATCTTCGATACCGCCAACCTCAATGGCGGCCAAAAGCTGGCGGTGAAGTATTTCACCGTCGCGGTCCTCCTGTTCGGCGCCCAGGTGCTGTTCGGCATGCTGGCCGGATTGCAGTACCTGAAGCCGGACTTCCTCTACGGCGTGGTGGACTTCTCCGTCAACCGCACCCTCCACGTCAACGCCATGGTGGTGTGGCTGCTCTATGGCTTCATCGGCGGCGTCTACTGGATATTGGAGGATGAAGCCCAGCACCCCGTGGTGGGTCTGGGGCTGGGCAACCTGATCTTCTGGATCCTCACCTCGGCCGTGGTGGTGGTGGTGCTGGTTTATCTGCTGGTGCAGGTGGGGCCGGCGGAGATGAAGACCATCTGGCTCATCATGGAAGGCCGCGAGTACATCGAGGCGCCCCGCTGGGCCGACATCGGCATCGTGGTCTCCGTGCTCACCTTCTTCTTCAACGTGGCCGCCACCTTCGCCAAGGGCCGCTACACCGGCATCGCCGGCGTCCTGGTGATGGACCTGCTGGCCCTGTTCGGCCTGTATCTGGCCGGCATGTTCTACACCCCCAACGTGTCCGTGGACCAGTTCTGGTGGTGGTGGGTGATCCACCTGTGGGTGGAAGCCACCTGGGAAGTGCTGGTGGGCTGCATCATGGCCTACATGCTGATCGTCACCCTGGGCGTGCGCCGCAAGATCGTGGAGACCTGGCTGTACATCGAGGTCGCCCTCATGTTCGGTTCCGGCATCCTGGGTCTGGGCCATCACTACTTCTGGATCGGCACCCCGGACTACTGGCTCACCATCGGCGGCTTCTTCTCCGCCCTGGAGCCCGTGCCCCTGGTGGCCATGGTGGTGCACGCGGTGTTCGATTCCGGCGTCCACAAGTTGAAGAACACCAATCACCCGGCCCTGGCCTGGACCATCGCCCAGGCCGCCGGTAATTTCTTCGGCGCTGGTGTCTGGGGCTTCATGCACACCCTGCCCCAGATCAACCTCTACACCCACGGCACCCAGTGGACGCCCTCCCACGGCCACCTGGCCTTCTTCGGCGCCTACTCCACCGCGGTCATCGGCTTCCTCTACCTGGCCGTGCAGAAGTCCCGGGGCAACGTGTGGATGAGCGGCAACCTGGTGGGCGCCTGGAAGTGGAAGTGGTCCATGGCCCTGCTCTGGACCGGCATGATCGGCATGACCATGGCCCTGCTCATCGCCGGCTACGAGCAGTCCCAGATCGAGCGCGCCATGGAAGGCTCCACCTGGGCCGGCTACTTCGCCGCCCAGGCCCACCCCTGGTTCACCCAGGCCATGAAATGGCGCCAGATCTCCGGCTGGGCCTTCACCTTGGGCTACATCCTGCTGGTGTGGGATCTGCTCACCATCGGCAAGAGGGAAACCCGCCCCGCCCAGGCCCTGCACGCCGCCGCCGCCGCAGCCTGATAGCAAGCTTCCCCACTCGCTTGAGCGAATTGGCCCGCCGGGAAACCGGCGGGTTTTCGTTTATCCTCGTGCCCTCATGAACCTCACCTTCCTGGGCGCTTCCCGCCAAGTCACCGGTTCCTGCTTCCTGGTCCAGTCCGGGAAGCTGCGTTTCCTGGTGGATTGCGGCATGTTCCAGGGGGGGCGGGTGGCAGACGAGTTCAACCGGCGCTTCCCCAGCTTCGATCCCGAAGGCATCGATTTCGTCCTGCTCACCCACGCCCACATCGACCACTCCGGCCTGCTGCCGCGGTTGTGCGCCATGGGCTACAAGGGGCCCATCCACTGCACCCGGGCGACGGCGGACCTGCTGGGGGTGCTGCTGCCGGATTCCGCCTTCATCCAGGAAAAGGAGGCGGAGTGGGCCAACTACGACAGCCGCAAGCGCCGCCAGCGGCCCAAGCCGGAGTTGGCGCCGCTCTATACCGTGACCCAGGCCCGGGAGGCGTTGAAGCGGTTGCGGGGCGTGGGCTACGACCGGGAAATCCAGCCCCATCCCCGGGTGCGGGCCAGGTTCCGGGATGCGGGGCACATCCTGGGTTCATCCATCATCGAAGTCTGGGTGGAGGAGGCAGGTAAGACGAAGAAGCTGGTGTTCTCAGGCGACCTGGGCATGCCCGGGCGGCCCATCCTCAACGATCCCGCGCCGATCGAGGACGCGGACGTGCTGCTGGTGGAGTCCACCTACGGCAACCGGTTGCACAAGTCCCTGGCGGAGACGGTGGATGAGCTTGCCCAGGCGGTGAACGACACGATCACCCGCAAAAGAGGCAACGTGATCATTCCCGCCTTCGCGGTGGGACGCACTCAGGATCTGCTCTATTTGCTGATGGACCTGGTGCGCCAGGGCCGGCTGCCGCGCAACCTGGCGGTGTTCGTGGATTCGCCCATGGCCAGGTCGGCCACGGAGATCACCCTGCGCCACGGCGAACTGATGGACCCGGAATCCCGGGAACTGCTGGCCTGGTTCCGCACCAGTCCGGACGCGCCCTATCTGCGGGTCACCGAAGACGCGGAGGATTCCATGGCGCTCAACAAGATCAGGCAGGGGGCCATCATCATCTCCGCCTCGGGCATGTGCGACGCGGGGCGCATCAAGCATCACCTGAAGTTCAACCTGCCCCGGCCGGAGTGCTCGGTGATCATCGCCGGCTTCCAGGCCGAGGGGACCCTGGGCCGGCGGCTGGTGGACGGGGCAAAGACGGTGCGCATCTTCCGGGAGCAGGTGCCGGTGCGGGCGGACCTCTACACACTGGGCGGACTCTCCGCCCACGCCGACCGGGACGCGCTGGTGGCCTGGCTGTCCCGCTTCAGGCAGCCACCGGGGCAGACCTTCGTGGTCCACGGCGAGGCGGAAACGGCCCTGGGATTCGCGACGCTGATCCGGGAAGGGATGGGGTGGCGGGTGGAGGTACCGGAGATGGGGGCGGATTACCGCCTGGATTGAGCCCTGAGTCCGTTGCGGTCCGCCGAATCCCTGGTTGCCACAGGGCCTCGCTGGCCCATGAGATGATGAGATGCTGGCGGCGCCCTGATCGGCGATGGAGGGGTATAGGTCAGCCTAAGAAGGCCCTTGCCGTCTGATAGAAGGTGAAGCTCAGCGCCCAGGCCACCGCCAGGGACCAGCCCACGGAAATGAGCATGTAGCGGCTGCCGCCGGCTTCCTTGCGCAGGGTGGCCAGGGCGGAGAGGCAGGGGGTGTAGACCAGGGTGAAGAGCATGAAGCTGTAGGCCTGCACCCAGTCCAGGCGCCGGGCCAGCAGGCCGGAGAGGTCGTCGCCGCCGGCGCCGTAGATCACGGCCAGGGATCCAATCACCACTTCTTTGGCGACGAAGCCGAACAGCAGGGCGATGGAGAGGAGCTGGTCGATGCCCAGGGGGGTGAAGACGGGTTCCATCCAGCCTGCCAGGCGTCCCGCCAGGGTTTCCGGGCTGGCTGGGGGGGCGTCCAGGGGGAAATGGGTGAGGAACCAGACCAGAGCCACGCCCAGGATGATGAAGCCGCCGGCCTGGCGCAGGAAATGGCCGGATTCCCGGAAGGATTGCCGTATTAGGG
>CAZYEY010000170.1:0-6415 GCA_964646585.1 uncultured Thiobacillus sp.
CCTTTTGCAGGTTCTGGGGCGGCGCCCCCTCCGGCAACGCGGCGCCGCCCCAGAACCTGCAAAAGGAGACCACCATCCGCATCGATACGGCGCGGTTGGATCAGGTACTCAACCTTTCCGGCGAGATCGGTCTCACCAAGAACCGCATCGCCAACCTGAAGACCCAGATCCTCCACGGCCGCAATGACCAGGAGACCCTGAAGGCGCTGGATACGGCCGTCAGCCAGTTGGACCTGCTGGTGTCCGACCTGCAGAACGCGGTCATGAAGACCCGGATGCAGCCCATCGGCCGCCTGTTCCAGAAATATCCGCGCCTGGCCCGGGATCTGGCCCGGCAACTGGGCAAGGATGTGGAGCTGGTGCTGTCCGGCGAGGAAACGGAACTCGACAAGACCATGATCGAGGACCTGAACGATCCCCTGGTTCACCTGGTGCGCAATGCCGTGGACCACGGCATCGAGACCGCCGAGGAGCGCCTCGCCGCCCACAAGCCCAGCAAGGCCATCGTCACCCTGTCCGCGAGCCAGGTGGGCGACCACATCTACATCGAGATTTCCGACGACGGCAGGGGCATGCGCCCCGATGTGATCCGGCGCAAGGCGGTGGAGAAGGGCATCATCGACGCCGAGACCGCCAACGGCCTGGACGATCGCCAGAGCCTGCACCTCATCTTCCTGCCCGGTTTCTCCACCAAGGACCAGATTTCCAGCGTCTCCGGCCGGGGCGTGGGCATGGACGTGGTGAAAACGAACATTTCCAAGCTCAATGGCAAGATCGATGTCATTTCCCTGCCGGGGCAGGGCTCCACCTTCACCATTTCCCTGCCGCTGACCCTGGCGATCCTGCCGGTGCTGGTGGTGCGGCTCAACAACCAATCCTTCGCGGTGCCGCTGTCCATGGTGCGGGAGATCATCCCCATCAAGCCCGACGAGGTTCAGCGGGTGTCCGGCCGCGCCACCATGGTGGTGCGCGATGAGGTGTTGCCGGTGCGCAGCCTGGCCAAGCTGATCGGCTGGGAAGCCAGGCAGGCCCCGGGGTTCGGGGTCCTCATGCATGCCGCCGACAGCACCTTCATCATGGCTGTGGATGGCTTCGTGGGCCGCGACGACGTGGTCATCAAGCCCCTGTCCGACATCAAGCCCAAAGGCATCGCCGGCGCCACCCTGTCCGGAGATGGTTCCATCGTGCTGGTGTTGGACATGGAGGAGTTGCTGGGCAACATCACCGCCGACACACCCATGAGCCTGTTTTCCCGGACCTGATTCCTCCGCGAGTCTTCAGACCGGACCGGCGATCCCGCCCGCCGGCCGGAATTTCCACCCGAGCATCCCATGAGCAACGACGCCTTCATCGCCCGGCAGCCCATCGTCGACAGCCACCATCAATTGATGGCCTACGAACTGTTGTTCCGGCATTCCGCCCATGCCCAGAGCGCCCGTATCGAATCCGACGTGGACGCCGGCATCGCCGTCATCTCCAACACCCTCTTCAACATGGGCACCGAGTGGCTGCTCAAGGGCAAGCTGGCCTTCGTCAACATGGAGCTGCCCATGTTGATGTCCAGTTTTTCCACCCTGCTGCCCCACGACAAGGTGGTGATCGAGGTGCTCGAAACCGTCCAGGTTTCCAAGGAAGTCCTGGAACGGATGGCCGAGCTCAAGGCGGCAGGCTACCGCTTCGCCCTGGACGACTTCCATTACCTGCCCGAGTCCGAGCCCCTGCTGCCCCTCGCCAGTTTTGTGAAGCTCGACGTGCTGGCCCACAGTCCGGCCGAACTTGCTGCCATGGTCAGAAAGGCGCGGCGTCATCCGGTCAAGCTGGTGGCGGAAAAGGTGGAGACCCTGGAGCAATTCCGTCACTGCCGGGAACTGGGCTTCGACTATTTCCAGGGCTATTACTTCGCCCGGCCGGAAAACATGGCGGCCAAGATCATCAACCCCAGTCACGCCACAGTGCTGCAACTGTTGGAAAAAGTACGTGAAGGCGCGGATATCAAGGATCTGGAAGCGCTGTTTAAGAAGGATGTGGCGCTCACCTTCAAGTTGCTGCGCTACATCAACTCCGCCGGCTTCGGCCTTTCCTGCGAAGTCCAGTCCATTCGCCATGCGGTGAGCATCCTGGGCATGCAACCCCTCTACCGCTGGCTCACTCTGTTGCTGGTGACTGCGGGCGGTTCCCCCACCTCGCCCACCCTGTCCCGCACCGCTATCACCCGGGGCCGCGTCTGCGAATTGCTGGGAAAAAACATCCTGGCGCGCAAGGATCAGGACAACCTGTTCATCGTGGGCGTGTTCTCCCTGCTGCCAGCCTTCCTGGAGATGCCCATGGAGCAGGTGCTGGAGCGGGTCGTGATTTCCGACACCCTGGCCGACGCCCTGCTGGATCGCTCCGGTCTCTATGGCCCCTTCCTGTCTCTGGCGGAGGCGGTCGAAAGCGGCGATGCGCGACAGCTGGAAAGCCTGACCGCGTCCCTCATGCTGACTCCCGAGCAGGTCAGCGAATCCCATCTCCAGGCCCTGGCCTGGGTGGAGCAACTGGGACTCGACTGACAAGCGCGTGGGTCACGCCAGCTCGGGCGTGATCGCTGCCTTCAATACCGTCTGGGGCTGGGTGCCCCGCACCCGGTTGGTGAGCCAGATCACCCCAGCCTTCTTGATGCTCAGCGGCCGGGACTCCCCGAACAGCAGCAGACTGGCCGCCTCGCCCAGGGTGGGCTGGTGACCTACCACCAGCACCGTGCCGGTGGCGTCGGGCCAGCCGGCGGCGGCGAGCACATGCACGCCATCCGCCCCCGGCGCGATCTCATTGACGATTTCGTAATCCCGGCCCAGGGCATTGGCAGTCTGGTAGGCCCGCACGGCGGGGCTTGCCAGGATGCGGGCGTCCTTGGGCAGCCGGGCCAGCAGCCAGTCCGCCATGGCCCGGGACTGCTTCCGGCCTTTCTCGGTGAGGGGCCGTTCCTGGTCGGGGTCGCCGTCGCGGGCGTCGGCGTGGCGCCAGAGGATCAAATCCATGCTCAGTTCCCCTTGCAAAAGGCGGAAGGATGGCGTGGCCGTGTTACGGGTGCGTGAAGCTCAACTGTTGTCGCCGTCGAACAGCCCGCCCAGCACGGACCCCTCGCCTTTCTGGCTGCCGCCGGCGGCGGGGGCGGCGGCGATGATGCGGTTGGCAAGCCGCGACAGGGGCAGGGTCTGCAACCACACCTTGCCGGGGCCGGTGAGGCGGGCGAAGAACAGGCCCTCGCCTCCGAACAGGGCGGTCTTGATCTTGCCTACGAACTGGATGTCGAAATCCACCGAGGGTTGCATGGCTGCCAGGCAGCCGGTGTCCACCCGCAAGACCTCTCCTGGCGCCAGGACTTTCTCGGCAATGGTGCCCCCGGCGTGAAAGAAGACCATGCCGTCCCCCTCCAGTTTTTGCAGGATGAAGCCCTCGCCGCCGAAGAACCCGGCTCCCAGCCGGCGCTGGAAGGCGATTCCCAGGCTCACGCCCTTGGCCGCACAGAGGAAGGCTTCCTTCTGGCAGATGAGGGTGCCGCCGATCTGGCCCAGATCCACTGGAATGATCTTGCCCGGATAGGGGGCGGAGAACGCCACCCGGCGCTTGCCCTGAGCCTGATTGGCGTAGATGGTAGTGAACAGGGATTCGCCCGTGAGCAGACGCTTGCCCGCGCCCATGAGTTTCCCCAGCAGGCCTGCCTGGGCGGCGGAGCCGTCGCCGAAGACGGTTTCCATCTCCACGCCGTCCTCCATGAACATCATCATGCCGGCCTCGCCGATGGCAGCCTCGCCCGGGTCCAGCTCGATCTCCACATACTGCATGTCGTCGCCGAAGATGTCGTAGTCGATGACGTCCATGGCCATGGTCTTCTCCTTTCCCGTGGTTCAGTGGTCTTGCATGAGCAGTATGCGCCGATAGCCGTGGCAGGCCATGGCGCGGGCATCGGCGATCCGGATCGGCCCCAGCACCGCCTCCAGCTCCGCCGCGGTGGCGCCGGCCTCCAGGCCGTCCAGCAGCCGCAGCCAGCCTGTCCAGATGGCTGCGCCCCGGGCCGGGGTGAGGGGCGGCAGGCGGCCTTCCCGGTTGAGGGCATGGCGCAACGCCGCCAGCTTACGGCGGGCCGCCTCGATCTGGGGTTCCAGGGGCAGGCCCAGATCGAAGCCCAGGGCCACCCGTTCGGGAGCGTCGACGGCCGGGATCGTCTCCAGGACTTCCACCGTGACCGGCTGGTCCCGCCAAGCCAGTTCCTCGGGGTGGTCTTCGGCCGGGTCCGGCGGGAACTTGCGGAAGCCCCATTTCGCGCCCATCCAGCATTCGATCAGCACCTGGCCGCCTTCGCCGGGACAGACCTCCGTGCCGCAGCCGGCGATCTCGGATTCCGCCCGCCAGGCCCGGGGGTCCTGTTTCCAGCGGAAGTAGTCGCGCTGGGGCGGGGCGCCGTAGTCGGCCTCCAAGGCCCGCCAGGTCGCCACGAACCAGGCGTGATCGGCCCGGTATTCCGGGCAGCGGCGGAGGAACTGCCAGGACCAGCCAGCGGCGTTCAGGCTCGCCGCAAAGGCGTAGCTCTCTTCATTCCGCCAGTCCATCGGGTGCTCAAATGGGCAGGAACGCAAAGGTGGCCGCGTTCTGGAACATCCGGCTGATGGAACGGTTGCTCCTGTCCTCGATGAACAGAGCCATCAGATCCTGTTGGGCGATGAGCTTGCCGAATTCCCGTTCGAAGGACAGGTTCTGCACCTCCCCGTCCATGCTGTTGCTGATCAGGACGCGGTTGCCCCCCAGCTTGGCGTTGGACAGCTTCCATACCGCCACCTCGATGTTGCGGGCGCTGTTGTAGAGCTTCTGGGCGGAGAGTTCATCGGGCAGGAAGAACTCGGTCTTGTGGTTGTAGGAAGCCATGAGCATGGTGGTGAGCGCCGACATGAAAGCGTAGACCCGGTCGCCGCTGTAGCCCTCCAGGAAAGCCAGCTTGAAGTTCTCCTCCCAGTTCAGCTTGGCCAGCGGCGATTCCCCCCACTTGGGCAGATGCTCGAAGATGCGGGCCGATGCGGCCTCGGCGTTCTCATGGCCGGACTTGCGGAACTCCTGGGGATTGCGCCGGTACAGCTTCTCGGTGAGCAGTTTCAGGCTCTTCAGCATCTCCCGCTGGTTGATCTCGGTGAGCATGTCCATGTCGGACTTGGCCAGATTGGAGATGGAAAAGGCCCGGGCCGAGGAGGTGCCGTCCTTGCGCTGGATCTCCTGGTTGGCGCAGCCGGAAAAAAGAAGTGGGACGAGGAGAAGGAGGGGGGCGACGCGGTTCATCGGCTTACCTGTCTGTTTCATCTGGAGCATTGTATACGCCGCACGCCGGGACCGTGCCCGGCAGGGTCTGCCCGCTCCGGGCCAGCCCGGAATGGCCGCTGCGGGTGGTGCGGGCAACTTGTGGCGGCGGCGCCAAGGCAGCGTGTTTTTTTTCCATTCTTCGACCCCGGAATGGGCCCAGGAAACTTGTGCCGCTTAGAAACGTCCTTCAACCTAGAAACAGCAGTTGACCGCTGTATTGTCCTTGAGAAGCCGCATGAATATTGACGAAATGCCCTTCGAGAGTCCTCACCTGTTGGGTGAGATCGCTACGCACCCGCTGGAACGTCCAGGCGGGCGCCTGGCTTTGTTGCTCCTCCTTGCAGGGAACGACCCTGCGACGTCGTCGCGTCGCGCCAGCCACCCGCCTGAACGCACATCGGGCGCGTCCAACTACCGTTTCTAGGTTCAACACATTTACACACAGCGAGATCATCATGAAAAAGACTTTCCTCGCCTTGACCCTGCTTCCCTTCTTCGGCACTGCCCAGGCCGCCGAAGCACCGGCCCAGCCTTCCGCCAGCATCACCCGCTGGGCTGACCGCTGCACCAACTTCACCACCAACGGCTGGGCCTTCAAGGGGCCGCGCAATTTCCTGCAATGGCTGGAGGTCTTCAGCGATCCCGGCATCTGGCTTGAGTTCGGTCGGCGCGGCCTGGATCCCCAGTATCTGGTGGGCAGTCTGGACAGCCTGCTGGACCCGGGCACGCCCCGCAACTACCTGGAATGGACCAATCCGGAGATCTACACCCGCTGGGGGGAGGCCCTGGGCCAGCCGGATTTCTACACCGCCGTGAACAACATTCTGTTCGACCCCGGCCGCATGATGCGCTGGGTCATGCTGCCCCTGGACGGCAAGTCCTGGGAACTGGCCGGCGCCGCCATCAGCCCCGCCACCTGGATGAAATGGCTCAATGCCCCCAATGATCCCAAGGTCCAGGCCCTGTTCGCCAAGGCCGCCGATCCCGAGACCGCACGGCGCTGGCTGGAAGCCCTGGGCGACCCGAAGAACGTGCCCTGGCTTGCCAGCCCCGCTTACGCCCAGCCCGCCCTGGAACGCGGGACCTATCC
>CAZYEY010000171.1:0-5658 GCA_964646585.1 uncultured Thiobacillus sp.
GATGTAGCCCGTGAGGTCGGGGATGGGGTGGGTGATGTCGTCCGAGGGCATGGACAGCACCGGGATCATGGTGATGGAGCCACGCCGGTTCTTGATACGCCCCGCCCGCTCGTAGATCTCGGCCAGGTCCGAATACAGGTAGCCGGGATAACCCTTGCGCGCCGGCACGTCGCCCCGCAGCACGGCCACTTCGCGCAAGGCCTCGGCGTAGGCGGTCATGTCGGTCATCACCACCAGCACGTGGTAGTCCAGGTCGAAGGCCAGGTATTCGGCGGCGGTCAGGGCCGCCCGGGGGGTGAGCAGGCGCTCGATGACCGGCTCGTCCGCCAGGTTGAGGAACATGACCACCTTGTTCAGCACCCCGCTTTCCTCGAAGCTTTCCTGGAAGAAGCGGGCGTCGGCGTGGGAGGCGCCGAAGGCGGCGAACACCACCACGAACTCCGAGGATTCCTCTCCCAGCAGCTTGGCCTGGCGCACGATCTGGGCCGCCACCCGGTTGTGGGGCAGGCCGCCACCGGAGAACACCGGCAGCTTCTGGCCCCGGGTCAGGGCATTCATGCCGTCGATGGCGGAGATGCCGGTCTGGATGAATTCCCGGGGATAGGCCCGGGCGGCGGGGTTCAGGGGTTCGCCGTTCACATCCCGGCGGTCGGCGGAGATGATGGGCGGACGGCCGTCCCGGGGCAGGCCGGCGCCATTGAACACCCGACCCAGGATGTCCCGGGAGACGGGCAGCTTGAAGGGCTCTTCCAGGAAACGCACCCAGGTGCGTTCCAGGTCCAGCTCGTCGGTGCCCTCGAACACTTCCACCAGCACGGCGTCGTCGGCAGTGCGGATCACCAGGCCGTTGCGCAGGTTGCCGGCGTGGTCCTTCAACTGCACCCGGGAGCCGGCGGCCACGCCAGGGACGGCGCCCATGACGACGAGACCGCCCTGGGCGGAGGTTGCGGTGCGGAATTCGATGTTTTTCATGGTCTGACCTTATCCAGCGGCGGGCGCGGCCTGCTCGTAATCCAGGGCGATCTTCTCGAACTCGGCGGGAATGGCGGCGATTTTTTCCTTCAGCGCCGTCAGATCCTCGGAATTGTGCTGGCTCTTCCAACGCCGGGCCTGGGCCAGCAGCGGCATCTGGATGAGACGCCGGGCGGGGGCGCCCAGCTTCACCAGCTTCAGCCCCAGGCGATAGATCTCCAGCAGGGCGGAGAGGAGCGCGAACTGCTTCTCTGGCGAAGCGAAGCTGTCGACCACGTCGGTGGCTGCTTGTTGCAGCAGGCCTTCCTTGATCAGCCCGGCGGATTCCAGGGTCCAGCGCTGCTCGGAGGACAGAGCTTCCACCCCCACCAGGTTGACGATGCGCTGCAACTCCTCCGAGGCGGCCAGGAGGTCCAGGGCCTCGCCCCGGGCGGCTTCCCAGCCCGGGTCCACGTTCTGGGCCCACCACTTGGCGGCGGAGGGGACGTAGCCGGAGAAGCTCTCCAGCCAATCCACCGCCGGGTAGTGGCGGGCGTCGGCCAGTTCCTTGGACAGGCCCCAGAAGGTCTGGATGATTTCCTTGGTGTGGCTGGTGACCGGCTCGGAGAAGTCGCCGCCGGGGGGCGATACGGCGCCGATGAGGGTGACGGAGCCGTGGCCGCCGGAAAGCGTCTCCACCCGGCCGGCCCGCTCGTAGAAGGCGGCCAGGCGGGAGCCCAGGTAGGCAGGGTAGCCTTCCTCCACCGGCATCTGTCCCAGGCGGCCCGCCACTTCCCGCAGGGCCTCGGCCCAGCGGCTGGTGGAGTCGGCCACCATGACCACATCCAGGCCCTGGTCGCGGAAATATTCGGCCAGGGTGACGCCCACGTAGATGGAGGCCTCCCGGGCCACCACCGGCATGTTGGAGGTGTTGGCCACCAGCAGGGTGCGCTCCATGAGGGGCCGGCCGGTATGGGGATCCTTCAACTCGGGCATGAATTCCAGCACGTCGGTGAGCTCGTTGCCCCGCTCGCCGCAGCCCACGTAGATGACGATCTCAGCGTTGCACCAGCGGGCGATCTGCTGCTGCAGCATGGTCTTGCCGGCGCCGAAGGGGCCGGGGATGGCGGCCTTGCCGCCTTTCAGCAGGGGATAGAAGGTGTCCAGGATGCGCTGGCCGGTGATGAGGGGTTGCACCGCGTGGTCGCGGCGCCGGAAGGGGCGCGGCGTGCGCACGGGCCAGCGGTGGAACAGACGCAGCTTCTCGATGCGGCCGTCCGCCAGCTTCACCCGGCCAATGGTTTCCTCCACGGTGTAATCCCCCTCGGGGGCCAGTTCCAGGAGCTCACCGTGGACCAGGGGCGGCACCAGGATGCGGTGCTGGATGGATTCGGTCTCCTGCACCGTGCCCAGCACATCGCCGCCGGCCACGGGGGTTTCCGCCCGGCGGTCCGGATTGGGGACGAAGTGCCAGCGTTGGTCCCGGGGCAGGGAAGGGACAGCGACCCCCCGGGCGATGCGGTCGCCGCTTTGTTCCCAGACCGCATGGAGGGGACGCTGGACGCCATCGAAGATGGCGCCCAGGAGGCCGGGGCCCAGTTCCACGGATAGGGGCCAGCCCAGGCCGTCCGCCACCTCGCCGGGCTTGAGGCCCGCCGTGTCTTCGTAAAGTTGCGCCAGGGCGGTATCGCCGTCGCGACCGATCACCTCGCCCACCAGGCCCATGCGGCCCACCCGCACCTGTTCGCCGATCACCGTCTGCGGCAGTTCCAGTTTCACCAGGGGACCGTTGATTTCGAGAATTTTGCCCATTTTCGGCTTTCAAACGATGTCGTCAGGTCTATCCGTGCACCAGGGTGCCCAGGTCGGGCGCGCTGGCGAACAGGCGCTCCATGGCCACCCGGGCCAGTTCGTCGGCCAGGCGCTCCTGGCGGGCTTCGAAGGTTTGGTCGAGCCTGGCCCGGTTGTCGGCCAGGCGCACCCGCAGGCCACCTTCGCTGATGAGGCCGTGGGTGGCCAACTCCACTTTCCGGCCGGGCGCGGCGCGGGCCGCCATGTCCTTCCAGACCGGGGCGACGCGGGGTTGGTCGGCGGCGCGGACCTCCACCACCAGATCGCCCTCCGGCAGGGCCTGGACGGCAGCGGCGAGCCACTGTTCCAACACCGCCAGGTAGCGGGCGTCCTCCGCCGCCAGTTCCTGGAAGGCGAGTTTCACGCCAGCAAGGCAGGACTCCGTCAGCGCCCAGCGCAACCGGTCCAGTTCCGCCGCCAGGCGGGTCTCGGCCGCCTGGGTGTGACGCCGGACGATTCGCTCGGCTTCCGCCTTGGCGGACAACACCTCCCGCTCTTCGGCCAGGCGGATCCTTTCGCTGGCCTCGGCGAGAATCCGGGCCTTGCCCGACTCGGCCCGCTCCCGCTGCTCCCGGGCCAGGCTCTCCGCCTGGCGGATCAGCGCCTGTTCGAGTTGCAGGACTTGTGCATCGGCTTCCATGTCTGTCTCCGGGATTCAATCCAGGGCCCATGCCCTGGGGCTGCCCCACTCATGCCTCATTTCAATGCTTCCGGTCCCAGCACCGCCCGCACCACCTCGTCCACCGCCGGGGCGTAGTCCCGGGGCGTGGGCAGGGAGGGCAACTCGGTGACCACGATGCGACCGCCCTCGTTGCGCAGCCGGTTGAGCCAATGGCCGCCGGCATGGGCCAGGCGGGTCTCCAGCAGCACCAGCGCCTCGCTGCCATCCCGCACCAACCGGCCCAGGACTTCCTCGACCTTGGCGGGGTCGGCGTCGGGATGAACCTCGGCGCCGATCAGGCTGAAGCCCTCGGCCAGGCCTGCGCTGCCCAACACCACCAGGCGGCCGCCGCTCGGCGGCTTGTCCGCGTCGGCTTTCACGCCCGGTTCCTCAGAGCTTGCCCAGAAGCAGGATGGACATGACCAGACCGTAGATCGCGATGCCCTCGGCCAGGCCCATGTAGATCAGGGTGCGACCGAACATCTCGGGTTTCTCGGCGATGACCGCCAGGGCTGCGGCGCCCACCGGGCCCAGGGCGATGCCGGCGCCGATGGCGGCCAGGGCCGTGGGCAGACCGATACCGATGAGGGCCAGGCCCTTGCCCAGGGAGATTTCCATCGCCGCCCCAGCGCCGGGCTCCGCCGCCATGACTTCCTGGACGCCCAGGTAGAGGAAGCCGGCCAGGCTCAAGCCGAAGATCAGGAAATTCCCGAATACGCCCCCTTTCAGCCAGCGCGGCGAAGGCAGCCGGGTCGGCTTCAATTCCAGCCAGACGCCCGCCAAGAGGGTGGCGGCCACGGAAAGTCCCATCAATGCAATCAGCCAGCTCATTTTTTTCTCCTCGTCACGCAAACAGGTCACACCGTTTCACTTCACGCCCACCAGTTTCAGGGGCGCGAATTCCGTTCCATCCCCGCTGTAGAAGCGGGAAAAGCCTTCGTAATACATGAGACGCAGGGCCTGGATGGCGACGATGCCGCCCTCCAGCACGATGATCACCACGTTGCCCAGCACGATGGTCAGCCAATGGCCTGCCGTACCCATGCCATTGGCCAGGGTGAACACCGCCAGGGCCAGGGCCACGTGGTTCAGGCTGAAGGCTGCCACCCGCATGAAGGAAAGGGTGTTGGCGAACAGGTTGATGCCGGTTTCCAGGGTCTCGATGGCGGTCACCAGCACCCGCTCGCCAAGGCCTGCGCGGGTCTCGATCCACTTGTAGAGGGCGACGATGGTGATGCCGATGCCGGCCAGCATCCAGGAGGGCGTCGCCAGGTCGGCGCCGCCGGCCAGGCTCACCACGCTGCCCACGGCTCCCAGGTAGAACAGCAAGCCAGCGATGCCGGTGGAGTCGAACAGGGCTTCCGTCACCTGGCCCGCCGTGTACTTGTTGCGGGCGTTCACCAGCAGGGTGAGAACGATGAAGCCGACGCCGAAGGACACGGCCAGGGCCAGCATCCGGGTGGGATGGTGCAGGGGCGACATCCACAGCGGCTGGATCACGTCCTCGTAGCCGAAAATGCTGCCATAGAGCAGGCCGAAGACCATGGACACGGCCCCGGCGGCCACGCCGATCCAGGCGCCCTTGCCCAGCTTCTTCAGGAGGCCCAGGGACAGCAGCAGGATCACCGCCCCATGGCCGATGTCGCCGAACATGGCGCCGAACAGCAGCAGGTAGGTGAAGGCGAAGGGCAGGGTGGGGTCGAATTCGCCATAGCGGGGCACGCCGTAGCTCCTGACCAGGGGCACGAAAGGCTTGAGCCAGGCCGGGTGGCGCACCAGGGATGGAACCTGGCCGGCCTCCTCCCGTTTGGGGGGTTCGATGTCCAGCCAGTAGCGGCCGTGGAAGCGATTCTCCAGGGCAGCCTTCAGCGCATCCACCTGGCGCCGGGGTACCCAGCCAGACAGGCCGGCGAGGCCACCGCGTCCGCGTACGCCCGCCGTGGCGGCCTCAGCCAGGGGGCGGCCCAGGGCGACGCGCAGGCGCGCTTCTTCCAGGCCGGATCGGTATTTGCCGCGCAAGGTGTCCAGGTTGGCGCATTCCCGGACATTGAGCTCCTCGACCCGCTTGCGTTCCTCGGCCAGCCAGGCCCGGGCTTCCCTGGGGTGGGTGCGCAGTTCCGGCGGCACGGGGAGTTCCCGCCAGCCGGCCTGGGACAGGAGGCCACGCACTTCGTCGTGGCGTTCCCGGGGGCCGG
>CAZYEY010000172.1:0-7813 GCA_964646585.1 uncultured Thiobacillus sp.
CCCCCCACCCTGGCGAGGCCGCCCGGCTATTGGGCATGCCAACAGGCATCGTGCAACAGGACCGGGAAGACGTCCTGGATCGCCTCGTGGCGCTGACCGGCGCCATCGTGGTGTTGAAGGGCGCAGGCACCTTGATCCGCGCCCCCGGTGGCGCCGTCTGGCGCAACACCACCGGCAATCCCGGCATGGCCGCGCCGGGCATGGGCGATGTGCTGTCCGGATTCATCGCTGCCCTCCTGGTCCAGGGCCTGGCACCCGAGGCAGCGGCGGTGGTTGGCGTCTGGCTCCACGGCGCAGCGGGGGATGCGGCAGTTCAAGGGGGACACGGGCCCGTCGGGCTGATGGCGTCGGAGCTCATCAACCAGGCACGGCGGCTGCTGAACCAGCATCTGGTGGCTGCCTGAGCCCCCGCCCCGGAGCCTATTCGGCGGAGCTATGGGGCACACAGGTATAGCGCCTGCCCAGGTCGGCGCCGGCCTTGCAGCCCGCCAGGGGGTGGTCGAAATACAGGCAGTGGGGCTGGCACACCTCGGAGTAACACAGGGCAGCCTTGCCGGCCATCTCCGGCGAGCAGCGTTCCTGCTCCGGCAACTGGCCCATGGTATGGGTAAGGATGGGGCCCTCGCAGGCGCCCTCATCGACCAGCTTCCATTCCGCCGCGGCCATGCCCGCCAGACACCCGGCCAACCACAGCAGGGAAAGGGCCAGCCGATGGCGGGTAAATCCCTGTTCCCCATTCCTTGGCGCCTGCATGGCCGCCTCCCTCACCAGAATCGTTTCGCGTCGGCCAGGCGTCGCCAGGCAGCCTCATCGCTGGCGTGGCGGTGGCCGGCCCGCGCCCCCAGGGCGCCACCAACGCGACCGGCATCAAAGGCCGTGTCCACCCCCCGCCAGCCTGGCTCCGCCAGCAGCCGGGCGGCGACCACGGCATCGTTGGCCCGCCCCAGGCGGTCTTGCAGATCGGCCAGCCGCTTGAGGAAGGGGCGGGCACGCTTGCCGTAGAGTCCTTCCAGGGCATCGGCTGCGTAGCGCAGCTTCTTGGCGGCGATGCGCAGCCGGTGCCGACCGGCGGAGTCCAGCTCATCCAGCCGCCGACACTGGCCGCGCAACTTCTTCCAGCGCCGTTCCAGGATGCGGCGTGCCCATTCCTCCACCGGCACTTCATCCTGCCGCGAGGTCAGGAGATCCCGGCCGATATCGAGCACCAGGCGGGTGAACTCCGGCGCGGCGACACAGATCTGGGCCTGACGACGGGCCCGGGCGGCAGCGGCGTCGACTCGGGCCAGGAACGCCTCGCCCAGGGGAGGCTCGCCCAGCACGGCCGCCAGGGAGGGCAGGGTTTCCGCCACGAAGACATCCCAATCCCGGGCGGGGTTCAGGCACTCCATGACCTCGGCCAGCCCCTGTGTCCAACGGGGCTTGGCCTCACCGGCATCCAATCCGGCGGCGCCACGCAAGCGACGTAGGGCGATGCGCAATTGGTGCAGGTATTCGATGTCCTCGGCCTGTTCCAGGAAGCCGGGTACGTTGGCCACGAGTTGTTCCAGGGCGGAGCGGACGATCGCTCCCCGGGCCTGGCCCGCCGTCTCTCCTGCGCGCAGATCGGGGGATTTTGCCCGGACTGGCTGAGGCCGGAGGGCGCCACACAGCACATAGCCCCGCTCCGCCTTGCTGCGCGGCTCCACCCGCAGGGGCACCTGCTCCAGCAGTTCAAGCGCCCACTCGAAAAGCCTCTCCGGCGCTCCTTGGAGGAGTTCGATCTCCAGCTCGGATATGGGCTGTTCCGCTGCGCCGGCGCGGATCGTGCCCTGATCCAGGGCCAGTTCCGCCGCGCCGCCGGCCCCTTCCAGCCGCCAGGTGGTGCGGCGGAATTCGGTGATGAACACTGGCGCGAGCCGGTCCGGGTCGATTCCGCGCAACAAGGCCAGGGCTTCGGGAGGCAGGATGGCCAGATCGGGGCCGGATCCGGCCACCGGCAGTTCCCATTCCGGACGGCTGCTCAGGGCGCCCACCGACGGTGCCTCGGCCTTGAGGGTCTGTACCCAGTGATAGCCCAGCCGACGCAGACGGAAGGCGATGCCACGACCCTTGAGGACGAAATCCGGGGTGTCGTAATAGACGCTGTGCAATTCGCGGCGAACGGGCTTGATGCCGGCCAGCAAGGGATGACGGCCCAGGCGCTTGGCATGGCTGGCATCCAGGGCGAGCTTGAGTTCGATTTCCATGGGGCCGTGGCTCGGGTGCGATGGAAGGCGGAAGGATTTTGAGGTTAGCATCCCGGGCTGTTTCCCAGGTTACAGATGCCGCCATGACCCACCTGCCCGCCAGCGAATTCCTCATCAACCGCGAACTGGGCATCCTGGAGTTCAACCGCCGGGTGCTGGCCCAGGCCGAGGACCCGGCCACGCCGCTGCTGGAACGGCTGCGCTTCCTGTGCATCACCTCCAGCAACATGGACGAGTTCTTCGAGATCCGGGTGGCCGGTCTCAAGGAGCAGATGCGGCTCAACCCGGATCACACGGGGGTGGACGGCCTCACCCCCAAGCAGGTCTACAAGCAGGTGGCGAAGTTCTCCCACAATCTGGTGGCGCGCCAGTATGAGCTGCTCAACGAGGAAGTGCTGCCTGCTTTGGCCGCCGAGGGCATTCGCTTCCACCGCCGCAACCACTGGACGCCGGAGCAGGCAGAGTGGATCCGGGAGTTCTTCTTCAACGAGCTGATGCCGGTACTGACGCCCATCGGCCTGGATCCGGCCCACCCCTTCCCCAATGTGCTCAACAAGAGCCTCAACTTCGCCGTGGAGCTGTCCGGCAAGGACGCCTTCGGCCGGGGGTCCGGCAAGGCCGTGGTGCAGGCGCCCCGGGCCCTGCCCCGGGTCATCCAGCTGCCCCGGGAGGTGGCGGGCTGCGAATACGGCTTCGTCTTCCTGTCCTCCATCCTCCATGCCCATGTGGGCGCCCTGTTCGCCGGCATGGAGGTGCAGGGCTGCTACCAGTTCCGCGTCACCCGCAACTCGGATCTGTTCATCGACGACGAGGAAAACAAGAACCTGCGCGAACTGCTCCAGGGCGAACTACCCCACCGCCATTTCGGCGACGGCGTCCGCCTGGAAGTGGCCGACAACTGCTCGGAGGAAATGAAGGACTTCCTGCTGCGTCAGTTCAAGCTGACCCGGGATGACCTCTACCAGGTGCGCGGCCCGGTCAACCTGGTGCGACTGATGAACGTGCCTGACCGGGTGGAGCGGCCGGACCTCAAGTTTCCGCCCTTCACCCCGGGCCTTCCGGCCCAGTTCGGCAAGCAACCGGACCTGTTCAAGGCCATCACGGCCGGCGATCTGTTGCTGCACCATCCATTCCAGTCCTTCCAGCCGGTCATCGACTTCATCCGCCAAGCCGCCGAAGACCCGAACGTGCTGGCCATCAAGCAGACCGTCTACCGCACCGGCACCGACTCGGAACTCATGCGTCACCTCATCGCCGCAGCCCAGCGGGGTAAGGAGGTCACCGCGGTGGTGGAACTGCTGGCCCGCTTCGACGAGGAGGCCAACATCAATTGGGCCGAGAAGCTGGAGGCGGCCGGCGCCCACGTGGTCTACGGCGTGGTGGGCCACAAGACCCATGCCAAGATGGCCATGGTGGTGCGCCGGGAGAACGGGAAACTCAAGCGCTATTGTCACCTGGGCACCGGCAACTATCACGCCCGCACCGCCCGGCTCTACACCGACTTCGGCCTGCTCACCTGCAACCCGGAGCTGTGCCAGGACGTGAACGACGTGTTCCAGCAGATCACCGGCCTGGGGGATGCCGGCGAGCACACTTACCTGTGGCAATCCCCCTTCACCATGCATTCCCGCATCGTCCAGGCCATCCGCAACGAGACGGAGCGGGCCCGCAAGGGCGAGAAGGCCTTCATCGTCGCCAAGATGAACGCCCTGCTGGAACCCCGGGTCATCGCCGCCCTGTACGAAGCCTCCCAGGCAGGGGTGCAGATCGATCTGATCGTGCGCGCCGTCTGCGCCCTGCGCCCGGGTATTCCCGGCGTATCAGAGAACATCCGGGTGCGCTCCATCCTGGGCCGCTTCCTGGAGCACCACCGGGTGTTCTACTTTTGGAATGGTGGCGCCGAGGACGTGTATCTCGCCAGCGCCGACTGGATGGACCGCAATTTCTTCCGCCGCATCGAGACTGGCTTCCCGGTGCTGGACCCCAAACTCAAGAAACGGGTCATCAGCGAGGGCATCAAGCCCTATCTCAAGGACAACACCAAGGCTTGGGAGATGCAGCCGGATGGCGGCTACAAGCGCCGTATGCGCCGGGGACGGGCCTTCGAGGCCCAGGTGTTCCTGCTCAATCTGCTTGCGGCAAAGGCCTGATCACGCCGCCGTCTCCGGCTTCGCCCACCCACAGTGGGGAGCCTTGTCCCACATGGGAGGGGGGTCGTGGGGAAATGCGCGCCGGATCAGTAGATCCAGGTCAGCATGGCCGTGAACTGGTGGCGCTTGTAGTCGGAGAGGCCGACGTTGGAATCGTTTCGGGAGAAGGTGTAACCCACTGCAGCGGAGAGTCCCGTCTTGCCGATGGGCTTCGACAGATTGACGACGAACTGGTAGAGCCAGTCCCGGCGGGTATTGTTGCAGCCGCTGCACGCGCCGGCCAGGAAGGGATCGGCGGCGTCATAGGCTGTGCGGCTGATGGAGGGCTGCACGAACAGGGTGAAGTTCTCCGGCAATGGCGTGAGATAGCCCAGGCTCACCCCCAGGGATTTGTTGTCGAAATAGGCCTTCCGGGTCTCTTCCCGACCGAGGCGGATACCCGGAATGAGCTGGCCTGTCTCCCCTACCCGAATGCGTGCTCCACCCGTGAGCCCGTAGGTCTGGCCATTGCGATCGGTGGCCGTGACTTTGTCATGATCCCGCCAGGCCATGGTGAAACCGCCATTGAGCAGGATGTTCTCGTCCAGGGCGTATTGAACCTGGGGGGCGATGCCCGTCGAATGGTTGTAGGGATCGTGGCCCACGTGGATGCGGTCGTGCACCAGGGGCAGGGACACGGTGTGCTTGTCCAGCCTCCAGGTGGGACCGGTGGAGAGCGAGAACATGGCCAGGTCGCTGGCGTTCTCCTCCCTGTAATCCAGGAAGTTCAGGCTGGCGTCGGACTGCCAGGCGAAGCGGTTGTCCACCACATGCGCGTGGTTGAGGGATCCCACCAGGTTCCAGGCAGTATCGGCGCGACCGGTCACGGTCTGGCTGGTGGGGGTGCCAGTCAGCACAGAGGCACTGCCCGGGCCAGTGTTCACGTTGGAATCGGACAGAAAGGACAGGGACACCCGGGCATGCCAGGGCCGCTGGGCCTCGATCATCTCCAGGAACTTCTGGATGTTTTCGCCCACGGCGGGCGGCGGATTGCTGGCCATGACCTGATTGAACTGCTCCCGTGCCTCGCTGAATTTCTTCTGGGCCGCATAGGCCCGGGCCAGTTCCAGGCGCACCCGGGGCAGGTTGGGATTGATGGCCAGCATGGCCTCGAACTGGGCGGCAGCCTCGCCCGGCTGATTGAGCTCCAAAGCTGCCTGCCCCAGCAGGAAACGCACGTCCAGATCGTCGGGAAAATCCACCTGGGCAGCTTTCAAGAGATCGTAGGCTTCGGAGAATTTGCCTGCGTTCATCAGCCCCACCGCCTTCTTGCGGGCCGCCGAGGAATTCGCGGGCTTGGCCGCCTGGGTAGCAGGCTTGGCCGGGGCGCTTTGCGCCTGTGCCGGGAGGATGTACCCCAAAGCCAGCAGCATCGCCAGGGACAGGCGCGAGAGTCCCTTGAGCGCCTCATTCATTGTCGTTTTATCCACTCCGGTTCCTTCCTGATTACGAGATCGCGGCGACATCATTTTCCCAAACAGGCTGCGGCTGCGCCGTATCCTACCCGGCATACGTGGCCGCCCCCATCCAAAACGAGGGATCCGGCCCTCGGGGAGGTATTACGGGGCGATATTGCCACGCTTATTGTTTCTTGCCCGCGAATATGCCCGCGCCCTGGCTGCCATTGTCCTTCTGGATGACCCAGTTGCCACCGGTCTCCACAGCCCCCGGTCCAAAGAAGGCACCTGCCAGCCCGCCTGCCAAGACATTGGCGCCGGTCACTGCCGCGGAATATTGCACGCTGCCCGGGCTCCAGTTCCCGGTGGGATTCGGCTGGATGTTCGCCTGGGCCACCCAGGGGGTGGCGGGATTGTTGTTGAGGTTCAGATTGTTCATGCTGCCGCCCACGGTGCGGGCACCGAAGTCCACGTTCATGTTGAGCTGGCCTTGCACGTACCCGGACTGGGTACCGGTCACTTGGCCAGCGACAAAGCCAGTGTAGGTGGCAGTGCCCGTTTGGGGCATGTCGGCCGTCTGGGTCAGCTTGCCGGCCACCCAAAGGGATCTGGGGGAAACCGTGGTGTTCTTGTCGGTACCGAAATCCCCACCCCAGGCACCCCAGGTGGTGTAGTCGTAGCGGGCCGCCTCGGCCTCGCCGATGGCTTCCGGCGCAGCGGCGATGAACTCGGTGGTGGGAGCGGCATCCCCCCCCATCGAGGGCGAAGACTGCACCATGCCGAAGGCCTTGGGACTCACGTAGACGCTGGCGCTGTCCACGTTGCTTCCGGCCTGCCGTTCGGCCTCGGTGGCTGGGTTGTTGTCGGAAGCGATGGACAACGACACTTCGCTTCCGCCCTGGTTATTGGAATACACATAGATGCTGCCATGCACGTGGCCCGTGCCCGGATAAAAAACGATGGACACATCCTCCGGGTAGGTATTTCCCAGGACCTCGGTTGCACCCGATATGCGGTTCACGGCAAAAGCCACCGCGAAGCCGTTCCACTCGTCTCCATCGCCAGGCAGAACAGCAGGCGTGACATCCTGCTTGTCTCGCAGCCCGGAAATCAGCGCCTGCCCCCGGCTGGGCTGCTGGAACAGATCCTCGCCCTGCAACGCCGTGGCGAACACGCCGCCCAGGCCGCTGGGGGTGCCGCTGTTGCCGAACAACTCCAGACTCGCGCCCGCAGCGTCCATGGCGAAGCGGGAGGATGGATTTGCGTCTAGCGCCCACATTCGATCCGTGCGGACTTGGTAAGTCCCCTCGATCTTGCCGGTCTCGGGATTCAAGGTGCCCAGGAACATGGCCCGGCCCCCGCCTTCCACGGCGGGATCCAGGTTGTAGCCGTAGACTTGGCCGGTGCCCCAGTTCACATAAAGCTTGCCCGGGAAGAGGCCGTTCTGGCCCACCAGATTGCTGCTGTTCCCCGCCCCGTTCTCGATGGACGACTGGTGGAAATCGTAGGTGGAGATGCCGGTGTAAGGCATGTTCCATGAATAGGTGCGTGTTCCGTAATACCCCTCCAGACCCATGGTCCCGGTGCTGTCGACCAGGAAGTAGCGGAAGAAGTCCTTGTCGGCGCCGAACTGGATGATCGACCCTGGAGTCCTGAAATCCACCATCCCATAACTCGGCCCATTGAAATTGACACTTGCGTAACTCTCCGCCGGATCGGTCATGGCCCATTGGTATTGGTAATAGGGCTTGCCGGCCACGGGGGCAAGCTGGCTCACGTCGCCGGTATAGAGATTGCCGACAGCCCCGGGTAGGAGGTCGACCACCGTGTTGTGGGAAGTGCCGTCACCGTAGGTGTAATGACCGAAATAAGCCGCGAGCGGATCCTCCACCGCGAAGGTGCCTTGGGCCCCCATGTCCGCGAGCACGCCGGCGGACCCATCGAGCTGGTTGACATTCCGGGCGGAGAATATGCCTGCCGCCACCCCACCGTCGGTCAACCC
>CAZYEY010000173.1:0-3631 GCA_964646585.1 uncultured Thiobacillus sp.
ATGGGATGGCCGGCGCCGATGGGAATCGCCGCCAGGCCATCGGCCCCCGCCTGACGGATGAGTTGCAAGTCCAGCACCGCTGCGTCGACCGGCACTTCCAGGGTGACCACCACAGGCGCCCGGGTGAGCAGGGCCCAGGCCGCGGCCGTGGTGCTGCCTTCCGGCTGGATGGCGATGGGCGGCACGGGGCGGCCATTCAGGGATTGGGCTTCCAGGGCGCCGCTCCTGGGATTCCGGTGCAGATAGATGGCGTGCCCCAATCCTTCCTGACTGGCCAGACTGTCGGCCAGCCCCTGGATCGCGTTGGCAGGGTTCTGGAGATGGCCAACTGACACCAGCTCAAGCCGTCCCATGCGGCTCAATTCCCGGGCGACCTCACCGGCCTGGCGGAAGCCGCTTTCGCTGGCCATGGCGTCGATGGCCCGGCCCATGGCCAGGTACATCTCGGTGATGGTGTCCCGTTCGATGGGGGCCGCCAGGGCCAGGGTGTCCGGGTGGGGAAGGGCGGGAATCCAGGCCGGGTAGTTCATGGTCTGGCGGTAGGCAGCCACCGCCAGGCGTACCAGGGGAGCGGCATCCAGCAGGCGCTGGGCCGGTTCATTGAGGTAGCGCAGGACATCCGGGAGGAAGCTGCGCAGCGGCGGATGCTCCAGGGCAGCCAGGGCGTGGAGGCGGGCGGTGTCGGCGTCGCCGCCGGCGTTGCGGGCGAAGCGGGGCAGCCAGCACATGAGCCCCGCGAGCCAGGCCTCGTCCAGGCCCCGGTAGCCCACATTCTCGGCCAGGGCGCGGCAGAAATGGGCGGTGGCCAGGGCCTTGCGCCATGCGGTTTCCAGTCCCTCGGCGGAATAGGCCGGTTGCGCCAGCTGCTCGGTGGCGTTGGCGATGACCAAACTTTTGATGGTGACGGGATTCAGCGCGGCCATGCTTTCCTCGAAGCGCAGGTCCACCAACTGGGTGCCCGGTTGGGTTTGGCCCACGGCGTCCAGGGCCACCAAAGCCAGGGCCGGGTCCAGCATGAACAGACGGGCCGCTTCCGTGCCAATGCGTTCGGCCCCGCCCAGTTCCACCAGCAGACGGGCCAACACGCCCGGATGGCTGGCGAAGGGCGGTTTGTCCGATGATGGTCGGGCGGTGGAGTCAAACGACATGATGGTCGGGATACACGTTCACATTTCAGGGCTGCCACGAGCAAGCAAGCCCTATGCCATGGGCCTGATGCGGGCATGATCCCCGCGCTACGGATCTTCCTTCGATGTTCGTGTCCGGGACTGTAAAAAGAGCCGACAGATGAAAGCCGGCTTGTTGAAGGCTCGGCAGCCTTGTCGGAAGTCTCGTCTCGAAGCCCTCCCGCTATTCGCCTGACTGCCCGCCACCATCGCGAAGCAGCCGGAACAGCATCCGGCTGGATTTGGGGGGCTTGCCCTCCGCCGCTTCCTTGCGGGCGTTGCGGATCAGCTGACGCAGTTGTTGGGCATCGGCATCGGGGTGCCGGGTCAACCACTCGGTCAAGGCGCCGTCGTCCCCGATCAGCCGGTCGCGCCAGCGTTCCAGGGCGTGGAACCCGGCCTTGGCGGCGGCGGATTCGCCCCGGATGGCGGCCAATTGCTCGGCGATGGGTTCGGTCTCCACCCCGCGCATGAGCTTGCCGATGTATTGCATCTGGCGTCGGATGGCGCCGTGGCTGGTCAGCCGCCGCGCTTCCAGGATCGCCGCCTGGAGGTTCTCCGGCAGGTCGAACTTCTCCAACTGGCTGGCGGGCAGCTTCACCAGGGCCTCGCCCAGCTCCTGGAGGGCGGTCATTTCCCGTTTGCGCTGGGACTTACTGGCGGACTCGCCGCCGAAATCGGATTCGTCGTCCATGGGAAGCCGGAAAAGAGGGAAGGGGAAAAAACGGGATTGGTATCATAGCGGCTTCGCCCACTCGCCCGGATTCCGTCGTGTCCTCCAATCCCAACCCCAACAATCCGTTCAGCTATTCCCGGGAAGCCCTGGGTGGTCTTGCCGCCCAGGCCCTGGAACTGGCGACCCGGGCCGGCGCCACCGCCGCCGAGGCCGAGGTGTCCGAGGGCAGCGGGCTGACCGTCGGTGTGCGCAATGGCCAGTTGGAGACCATCGAGCACAACCGGGACAAGGGTATTGGCATCACCGTGTATCTGGGGCGGAGGCGGGGCCATGCCGCCACCTCGGATTTTTCCGGAGATGCTCTGGCCCGGGCAGTGGAGAAGGCCATCAGCATCGCCCGCTATACCGCCGAGGACGACTGCGCCGGTCTGGCCGACCCCGAACTTCTGGCAAGGGATCTCCCCGACCTGGATCTGTTCCACCCCTGGGGCGTGAGCGTGGAAGACGCCATGGAACTGGCCCGGGCCTGCGAGGCCTCGGCGCTGGCAGTGGACCCGCGCATCACCAATTCCGAAGGGGGCTCCCTGTCCAGCCAGTCCTCCCATTTCGTCTACGCGAATACCCTAGGCTTTTCCGGGGGCTATCCCACCAGCCGGCAAAGCCTGTCCTGCGCGGTCATCGCCGAGGAGGATGGCGCCATGCAGCGGGATTACTGGTACACCACGGCGCGGGCGGCGGCGGACATGGACACGCCGGATGCCGTCGGCCGCCGCGCCGGCGAGCGCACGGTACGCCGGCTCAAGGGGCGTAAGCTTTCCACCCGGCAATGCCCGGTGCTGTTCGAGGCGCCCATCGCTACCGGTCTCATCGCCAGCTTCGTTTCCGCGGTTTCCGGCGGCCACCTCTACCGCAAGTCCTCCTTCCTGCTGGACAGCTTGGGCCAGCAGCTCTTTCCCGATTTCTTCCAGTTGCAGGAACGGCCCTTCCTGCCCCGGGGTCTGTCCTCCGCCCCCTTCGATTCCGAGGGCGTGGCCACCCGGGACCGGGACGTGGTGAAGGATGGCGTGTTGCAGGGCTATTTCCTCGGCAGTTACAGCGCCCGCAAGCTGGGGATGCAGAGCACGGGCAACGCCGGCGGCAACCACAACCTCATCGTCCCCTCCACCGGCGAGGACTTCGCGACCTTGTTGAAGAAGATGGATACGGGCTTGCTGGTCACCGAGTTGCTGGGCCACGGCCTCAACATGGTCACTGGCGACTATTCCCGGGGCGCGGCCGGCTTCTGGGTGGAAAACGGCGTGATCGCCCACCCGGTGGAGGAAATCACCGTGGCAGGCAACCTCAAGGACATGTTCAAGGGGATCGTCGCCCTGGGCACGGACGTGGAGACACGGGGTTCTCGCCGGGTGGGTTCCATCCTTATCGACCGCATGACCGTGGCGGGCGACTGAGTTGGATTTTCTGCTGGGCATTTCCCAGGGCATCGACCGTCTCAACCATGGGATCGGCCATGCTGTGAAATGGCTTGTGCTGGTGGCCAGCCTGCTGTCCGCCGGCAACGCGGCCATTCGCTACGGCTTCGACCAGAGTTCCAATGCCTGGCCGGAATTGCAGTGGTATCTGTTCGCCCTGGGTTTCCTGCTGGGGGCGGGCTACACCTATCTGCACACCGGCCATGTGCTCATCGACTGTCGCTCCTCCCCATGTGACGCTGCCGACGCACTCCCCTGTTTATCTCTCTGTTGCCCTCCTGTCTTTCAAACCATCCAACCGTCAATCTTCCCACATA
>CAZYEY010000174.1:0-18140 GCA_964646585.1 uncultured Thiobacillus sp.
CCGGGGTCGGCGTACCCCGCCCCCACCCCCGCTGCGCCGAGAGCGCCCGGGGCATAGAAGTGGCGCGGGGCCGGTGCGACGGCCCGGGCTGGAAGGGGAAACACGCCCTGTTGCTGAGCCGGGCAGGCTCCTGGTGCTTCCTGGAGGAGCTGTATACCGACCTACCCTTCCCGACCGACCCGCCGGAAACCGACCATTGTGGCACCTGCCAGGCCTGCATCGACGTTTGTCCCACCCGGGCCATCCTGGCTCCTCAGCTGCTGGACGCCCGCCGCTGCATCTCCTATCTCACCATCGAACACCCGGGGGCGATCCCCCTGGAGCTGCGCCCCCTGCTGGGCAACCGCATCTATGGCTGTGACGATTGCCAGCTGGCCTGCCCTTGGAACCGCTTCGCCCGTCCCGCCGGCCTGGCGGACTTCCAGCCCCGCCACGGCCTGGACACCGCCACCCTGGTGGAATTGTTCGCCTGGAGCGAGGCGGAATTCCTCTCCCGCTTGGAAGGCTCGGCCATCCGGCGCATCGGCCATGAACGCTGGCTGCGCAACCTGGCCGTCGCCCTGGGCAACGCCCCGCCCTCCACCGCCGTTACCGAAGCCCTGGAAAGCCGGGCCGACCACCCGTCGGCCCTGGTGCGGGAGCATTTACAATGGGCCCTTTCCCGGCAACGGAATCCGAAATGAGCGCGCATCTCGATCCCCACAGCCCCATCGGCGTGTTCGACTCCGGCGTCGGCGGCCTCACCGTGGTGCGTGCTCTCATGGAGCGGCTGCCCTTCGAATCCATCCATTATTTTGGCGACACCGCCCGGGTGCCCTACGGCATCAAGTCGGTGCAGACCATTTCCCACTACACCACCCAGATCGCCGAGTTCCTGCTGGAGAGGCGGGTCAAGCTGCTCATCATCGCCTGCAACACCATGGCTGCCGTGGCCGCCCAGCTGGTACGCGATCTGTCCCCCACGCCGGTTCTGGACGTCATCGACGCCGGCGCGGTCTGTGCCCTGACCGCCAGCCGCAGCAAACGCATCGGCGTCATCGGCACTCCCACCACCATCAACAGCAACGCCTACGCCCGGGCCATCCACGGCATCGACCCGGAGGCGCGCCTCACTTCCCAGTCCTGCGCCCTGTTCGTGCCCCTGGTGGAGGAAGGCTGGCTGGACCACCCGGTCACCCGCCTCACCGCCCAGGAATACCTGAAGCCCGTGTTGGCGGAAAACGTGGACAGCCTGGTGCTGGGCTGCACCCACTATCCCTTGCTCAAGCCCCTGTTGCAGGACGTGGCGGGACCGGGCGTGGCCCTGGTGGATTCCGCCGAGGCCATGGCGGAGCAGACCGCCACCCTGCTGGCCCAGCGGGGCCTCAGCAATCCCGAGCGCACCCCCCCGGAATATCATTTCTGGGTCACCGACGTGCCCCTGCGCTTCCAGACCATCGGCGAGCGCTTCCTGGGCCGGAGCCTCAGCAACGTCCACGTGGTGCAGTGGTAATCGGCGCGCCGTGGCGGATGAAGCCCGGCAACTGGCGAAGAAGATCCCCCTGGCACCGGCCAGGCACTTTCCCGGATCGTCAGCAGCCCCCTGGCGTGGCGATGCAGGAAGCCGGGACCGCCGCCGGCACCCGGCCCTGGAGCAGAGGTACAATCTTTTCGTTCGAATTGATCTTTGTCACAGCCCATCAGCGGACGCTTATATAGCATTCCCCTGTCGTCAACCCTCTGGAAGGAAAAACATGAAAGCTCTCACCGCCATCGCCCTCGCCGCCACCGTCGCCTTCACCGGCTCCGCCCTCGCCGTCACCACCGTCACCCCCGGCTCCGACCCCGCCAGCGCCGACCTGGCCAAGAAGAATGGCTGCGTCGCCTGCCACGATGCCACCGCCAAGAAAGTTGGCCCCACCTGGAAAGACATCGCCGCCAAGAACAAGGGCAACAAGGATGCCGAAAAGGTCCTGGCCAATGCCATCGTCAAGGGCAGCAAGGACAAGTACGGCAAGATCCCCATGCCGCCCCAGACCAAGGCTTCCGCTGATGCCGAAGCCCTGGCCAAGTGGATCATGACCCACTGATCGCGGGCCGCCACCTAAAAAAACGCGGGCAAAGCCCGCGTTTTTTATTTCCCGTCTGGCGGAAGCGGTGAGATTCGAACTCACGGAGGGTTTCACCCCTCGGTGCTTTTCAAGAGCACTGCCTTAAACCACTCGGCCACGCTTCCAGTAATCTGCCGCGCCCCCTGGGGGTTGCGGAAATGATTTCCGCAAGTTGCGGAAACGATGCAAAAAATTCCTTATAAATCAACGCGCCGGAAGCCGATGCAACTGCTTTCAAGACCGGTGCCTTAAACCACTCGGCCACGCTTCCTTCAGGCCGCATATTGTAACCATGGGATAAAAGCTCAGCTTCGGCAGGCACGGAGAGCCCCGTTTGATGTAGGCTTCCGGGGACAAGCAAACCCAGGCACTCGCGGAGAAGACATGCAAAAAACCATCGTCGCCACCCCGGACGCGCCCCAGGCCATCGGCACTTATTCCCAGGCGGTGAAGGCGGGCAACACGGTGTACCTGTCCGGGCAGATCGGGCTGGATCCCGCCACCATGCAGCTCGTGGAGGGCATCGAGCCCCAGATCCACCAGGTCTTCAAGAACCTCAAGGCGGTTTCCGAAGCCGCGGGGGGCGGACTGGCAGACATGGCGAAGCTCAACGTATTCCTCACCGACCTATCCCACTTCGCCAAGGTCAACGAAATCATGGCCCAGTACTTTACCCAGCCCTACCCTGCCCGTGCCGCAGTGGGCGTAGCCTCCCTGCCCCGGGGCGCATTGGTGGAGGCGGATGGGATATTGGTGCTGGACTGAAGGCGGTCGGCCATGGGAGCGCCGTCCCATCGGACCGCGCCACGGACACGCCCCCACGGGTCCGGGAATTGGACGCGAATCCGGGCAGTGGCCGACGCACATGCACAATTTGCCTGGAATCGCGGGCCCGCGCGGGTCGGGAGACATCGACCGGGCCAGGATCCTCCGCGCGGATCTGCCCGCAGGCGCCGATCACTGAGACGGGATGGCCGCCGCGCAGACGCCTGAAGCCATCGCCCGCCGGCTGGGCTACGGCGGCTTCGGCGATCTGATCCTGCACCTGCCACTGCGCTATCTGGATGAAACCCGCCTGACGCCCCTGGCCGAGGCCCGCCTCGGCGAACAGGTCCAGGTGGAAGGCCGGGTGCGCCATGCCGAGGTCCAGCTCCGTCCCCGCCGGCAATTGGTGGTGGAGATTGGCGAGGACGGCGCCGATGCCTGCATCTTCATCCGTCTGCTCCACTTCTATCCGGGCCAGGTGGCCCAGCTCAAGCCCGGCGCCCGGGTACGCCTGCTGGGAGAAATCCGACCGGGTTATTTCGGCGCGGAAATGGTCCACCCCCAATTGCGCGTGGTGCGGGAGGGCGCGCCCCTGCCTGACACCCTCACCCCGGTCTATCCTGCCGTGGCCGGCCTTTCCCAATATGCCATCCGCCAGGCCGTGGGCGCAGCCCTGGCCCAGGCGGATCTGGAAGACAGCCTGCCGGATGCCCTGCTCGCCCGGCTGGGCCTGCCGGGTTTCCGCCCTGCCCTGGATGTCCTGCACCACCCCCCGCCGGGGGGCGACCCCAGCCTGGAAAGCCGGGATCACCCCGCCTGGCGGCGCATCAAGTTCGACGAGCTGCTGGCCCAGCAGCTTTCCCTGCGTCTGGCCGCCCGGCGGCGAAAGGCGTTGGCCGCTCCCGTCCTGGCCGAAGATGGCGGCCTGTCGGAACGGCTGCTCGCCGCCCTGCCCTTCTCCCTCACCACCGCCCAGGGGCGGGCACTGGCGGAAATCTGCCGCGACCTGGCCTCTCCCCATCCCATGAACCGCCTGCTCCAAGGCGACGTGGGCAGCGGCAAGGCCCTGGTGGCGGCTCTGGCCACCCTGCCCGCCCTGGCTGGCGGCGGGCAGGTGGCGGTCATGGCGCCCACGGAAATCCTCGCCGAACAGCTTTTTCTGAAATTCCGGGAATGGCTGGACCCCCTGGGCCTGCCCGTGGTGTGGCTCGCCGCCGCCATCAAGGGCAAGGCGAAGAAACAGGCCCTGGCGGACCTGGCCCAGGGTCGCGCCCGGGTGGCCGTGGGCACCCATGCCCTGTTCCAGGCAGGCGTCGCGTTCAGCAATCCCAGTCGGGCCATCGTCGACGAGCAGCACCGCTTCGGCGTCGCTCAGCGGCTGGCACTGCGGGAGAAGGGGCCGCTTCCCGCCGAGCTCACGCCCCACCTGCTCATGATGTCCGCCACGCCCATTCCCCGCTCCCTGGCCATGAGCTACTAAGCCGATCTGGACGTGTCCGTCATCGACGAGTTGCCACCGGGGCGCACGCCCATCGTCACCCGGCTCATCTCCCACGGCCGCCGCGACGAGGTGGTGGGGCGGCTGCGGGACTATTGCCGCGGCGGCGCCCAGGCCTACTGGGTCTGCCCCCTGGTGGAGGAATCGGAGAAGCTCCAGCTGAGGGCGGCGGAAGAAAGCCATGCGGAACTGGTGGAACAACTGCCGGAACTGGCCATCGGCCTGGTCCACGGCCGCATGAAAGCGGAAGAGAAAGCCGCGGTCATGGCGGACTTCAAGGCCGGGAAGCTCAACCTGCTGGTGGCCACCACGGTTATCGAGGTAGGAGTGGACGTGCCCAACGCCGCCCTCATGGTCATCGAGCACGCCGAGCGCTATGGCCTTGCCCAACTCCACCAGTTGCGCGGCCGGGTGGGCCGGGGCGCGCGGGAGTCCGTCTGTCTGCTGATGTACGGCGAGCCCCTGTCGGATACCGCCAAGCAGCGACTGCGGGTCATCAAGGAGAACGCCGACGGGTTCGCCATTGCCCGGGAAGACCTGAAATTGCGGGGTCCCGGCGAGTTCCTCGGCGCCCGCCAGTCGGGCCAGCAGATCCTACGCTTCGCCGACCTGGAGACCGATCTGGATCTGCTGGAGGCGGCCAGGAACACGGCGGACGAACTGCTCGAAGGCGACATGGCGGCGGTCGAACGCCATCTCGACCGCTGGCTGCCGCGCGGCCTGGACTACCTGCGGGCATAATTCGCACTTTTCTGGAAGTGGAACTGGCATGACCACCGAGTGGCTGGCTTCGGCCTGGCCGGCAGGCTCCTGGCGCACCTGGCTCACCGACCACGGCTCCCTGACCCGGCGCTTGCAGGCCCACGCCCCCCGCTTCCGGGTGGAGCGTCTGCGCCAGACCATCGGCCGCCCCCACCGGGACGAAGGCCATGTCCTGGGGCTCCCCCCGAGGCACCATGCCTTGATCCGGGAAGTGCTGCTCAAGGATGCCGAGACCCCGCTGGTATTCGCCCACAGCGTCATTCCCCTGGATGGCCTGGCCGGCCCCTGGACGGCCCTGGCCGGACTGGGCAACAGGCCCCTGGGTGCGGCCCTGTTCAACAATCCCCGCGTGGGCCGTCATGCCCTGGAATACAAGCGGGTGGATCGCCGCCACCCCCTCTATGGGGACGCGGCCCGGCACCTGGCCGAGCCGCCCCGGACTTTGTGGGCGCGGCGCTCCCGCTTTACCCTTGAGGGCCACCCCATCCTGGTCACCGAAGTGTTCCTGCCCGCCACCCTGGGTCTGCGATGAACCTGAAAGAACGCCTCACCGAATACGAAAAGCTGATGCGGCTGGACAAGCCCATCGGCATCCTGCTCCTGGCCTGGCCCACGCTTTGGGGCCTGTGGCTCTCCAGCGTGGGCAATCCGGACCCCATCGTGTTCTGGGTCTTCGCCCTGGGCGTGGTGCTCATGCGTTCCGCCGGCTGCGTCATCAACGACTATGCCGACCGGGACTTCGACCGCCACGTGGCGCGCACCAGGAACCGTCCCCTCACCGCAGGCCGGGTCACGGAGAAGGAGGCCCTGATCCTGGCGGCGGCCCTGGCTCTGATGGCCTTCCTGATCATCCTGCCACTGCGGAACGGCCTGCTCATCCAGCTCTCCTTCGCCGCCGCCTTCCTGGCTGCCTCCTATCCCTTCACCAAACGCTTCTTCGCCGTTCCCCAGGCCTACCTGGGCATCGCCTTCGGCTTCGGCTTCCCCATGAGCTATGCCGCCCATGTGGGGACAGTGCCCCCCATCGCCTGGCTGCTGATGACGGCCAACGTGTTCTGGGCCATCGCCTACGACACCGAGTACGCCATGGTGGACCGGGCCGACGATCTGAAGATCGGCATCAAGACCTCCGCCATCACCTTCGGGAAATACGACGTGGCGGCGGTCATGCTCTGCTACGGCCTCACCCTGGCCGTCCTGGCCCTGGTGGGCCAGCAGGCCCATCTGTCCTGGCCTTACTACCTGGGACTGGCCGCCGCCGCCGGGGTGGCGGGCTACCACTACACCCTGATCCGGGACCGGGACCCGGCCCGCTGCTTCAGGGCCTTCCTCAACAACAACTGGTTCGGCGCGGCGGTTTTCGCCGGCCTGGCAGCCAGCCTGGCATCGTTCTGGCAATGAATATCCCGCCCCAGTTCGAACGGGCCGAGATCCTGGTCGGCCGGGAGGGTCTGGAGAAACTGGCATCCCGCCATGTCTTCCTGGCCGGTCTGGGGGGCGTGGGTTCCTGGTGCGCGGAAGCCCTGGCCCGGGCCGGCGTCGGCCGCCTGACCCTGGCGGACATGGACGTGGTGGCGGCCTCCAACATCAACCGGCAACTGCCGGCCCTGCTTTCCACCGTGGGCCGGCCCAAGGCGGAGGTGATGGCGGAACGCATCCGCGACATCAACCCGGACTGCCGGCTCACCCTCATCACCGATTTCCTCACCCCAGCCAACATCCCCGCCCTGCTGCCCGCCGACGTGGACTACGTGGTGGACTGCATCGACTCCCTCAATTGCAAGGTGGCCCTCATCGTCGAGGCCCATGTCCGGGGCCTGCGGGTGGCCTCCAGCATGGGCGCGGGCAACAAGCTGGACCCCACCCGGGTGAAAGTGTCCGACATCAGCGAAACCGAGGTGGACCCCCTCGCCCGGGTAGCGCGCAAGCGCCTGCGCAAGCGGGGGGTCAACGGGGGCGTGCTGGTGGTCTGGTCCGACGAGGCGGGGCGGCCACCGCGCCCGCCGGAGCCCGTGAGCCAGGGCCGGGCCCGGGCGGTGAACGGCACCATCGCCTATCTACCCCCCCTGTTCGGCCTGATGCTGGCCGGGGTCGTGGTAAAGCAACTATTGGATTGATCAGGCCCGGCTGGGGCCGCGATGGCCTGCCCGTTGTCCGGCAGGCACTCCCTGACGGGAAGCGCCACGCCCCTCATCTCATTTCCGCTGGGCGGACTTGGGCCGGAAAGCCTTCACCACCTCCTCCCGGGTTTCCAGATAGGGACCGCCGATGAGGTCGACACCATAGGGCACGGCGGCGAACACCCCATCCAGGGTCTCCTTGATGGCCTTGGGCTGGCCCGGCAGGTTGAGGATGAGGCAACTTCCGCGCACCACCCCCACCTGCCGGGACAGAATGGCGGTAGGCACGTACTTCAGGCTCACCGCCCGCATCTGCTCGCCGAAGCCGGGCAAGACCTTGTCCGCCACCGCCAGGGTGGCTTCCGGCGTCACGTCCCGGGGCGCCGGACCAGTACCGCCGGTGGTGAGCACCAGACAGCAGGTTTGCGCCAGTTCGATGAGGGTCTGCTCGATGAGCGGCTGCTCGTCGGGAATCAGGCGTTCGACGAATTCCAGGGGGTTGTGCAGAGCGGCGACGAGCCACTCCTTCAGGGCCGGCAGGCCCTTGTCCTCGTAGACGCCGGTGCTGGCCCGATCGCTGACCGAGACGATACCGATGGTGGCGGGCTGGTACATGCGTGCGCTTCCTTTCAGGCAAAGTACGGAAGAATATCCGGCCAAACGACAGGAGACGACAGATGGGACATTTTCTTCCCGGTGCCGGATGGCTGCTGGCGCTCGCCCTGGCGGCCGGCGCCGCCCTGGCCGACCCGCCCCCGGGCTACCCTTTCCTCGACTACGACGCGGGCCTGCGCCAGGCCAGGGCCGAGAACAAGCCCATCCTGCTTTACTTCGGCCGCTACGGCTGCGCCTGGTGCGACCACGTCAACCGCAAGACCTTCTCCGACCCCGACCTGAAAAAGCGATTCACCGAGCACTACGTCCTGGTCTACGTGGACGCGGAAGGGGGCAAGCGCCTGCGCCTGCCCAGCGGCGAGCGCCTCACCGAAGGCGAATTGGGTGTGCGTCTGGGCGCCTACGCCACGCCCCTCTTCGTGTTCATGTCCCCCGAGGGCAAGGTGCTTGCCAAGGTGCCCGGTTTCAAGACCGTGGACGACTTCAAGGATTACGACCGCTATGTGCGCGGCGGCCACTACCAGAAGCAAACCCTGATGGAGTTCCTGGGAGGCGGGAAGTGAGGTGGGTCTGGACGCCCATCTTCTGCCTCGCCACCGGCTTCGCCCATGCCGATCCCCTGGACGTGGCCATCGGCAAGCCGGGCACCTTCATCCACCTGGATGCCTCCGGCCGCAAGAGCCTGGCCCTTGCCGGCGACCACACTGCCCTGGTCTGGGAGGACGACCGCAGCGGCACGCCCCGCTGCCACCTGGGCCTGAAACGGACCGGGGATGCGGGTTTCCGCACCTGGGAACTGGGGCAGGGCGAATGCTTCGAGCCGGGCGTGGCGGCCCTGGGTGATGGCCGCTTCCTGCTCATCTGGGAAGACGAGACCGGCGTGGCTGCCGCCCTGGCCGGCCCCGACGGACCCGGTCCCGCCGCGCGGCTCGCCCCGGCAGGCGGCCAGGGCGCCGTGATCTGGCATCCCCGCCTGGGCGCCTTTGCCGCCTGGAGTTCCAGCGAGGGCCGCTGGCGGCGCCTGTGGCGGGCCCCCCTGGGCCTGGATGGCGCTGCGCTGAACCCCGGGCCGGCCATGCCCGTAGACCCGGCGCCCGCCACCGATGACCAGATGTATCCGGTCCTTGCCGCCACCCCGGCGGGCCTGACCCTGGCCTGGGAGGATCGCCGCCATGGCCACACGGTGGTCCACTTCACCCACAGCGCCGATGGCCTGGTCTGGAGCCCGCCCCGGCGCCTGAGCGGCAACCCCACCGGCAAGGTCCAGGGCGATCTGGGCCGGGGCACCGGCGCCATGCGCCCGACCCTGGCTGCCTTCGGCCAGCGTCTGGCGGCTGCCTGGCTGGACAAGCGCGACTTCCTTTCCGGCTATGACGTCTACGCTGCCTTGAGCACGGATGGCGGGGCCACATTCGGCAAGGATGGAAAGGCCCAGGACAGCTTTGGCGACGCCATCGCCCAATGGCATGTGGCCGCCGCAGGCAACCGGCGCGGCGATCTGGTGCTGGCCTTCGATGACGAGCGGGACGGCACCGCGGACCTCTGGCTCACCCGGCTGACGTCCTCGGGCTGGGGCGAGAACTTCACCTTCCCGGCCACCTCCGGCCCAGGCCGGCAGAGCGATCCCGCCATCGCCCTGGACGAGGCCGGCAACCTGCATCTGGCCTGGATCGACCAGGATGAGCAAGGCCAGCCGCGCCTGCGCTATGCGGTGAAACCCGGGCCCTGACCCTCAGGCCGGCTTGCGCCCCCAGGCCGCAAACAGGGGATCGGCAAAGGGCCGCTGGTCGATGTACTTGTCGTCCGGCGGCCGCTTCGCGCCCCGCAGGGATTCGCTGCCCAAATCCTCGAAGCCGGCTAGGAGGAACAGACTGAGCACCATGCCCAGGCGCTCGAAGGGATGCAGTTCGCTCCAGACGCGGATGGCCTTGGGGGGGAACCAGCGGTCGGAAAAGGCCACCACGCAGCAGCCACCGGGCTTGAGGATGCGGAATACTTCCGCCATCACTTCCCGGGGGCGCAGCAGGTATTCGATGGAGGCGGTGCACACCACCCGATCGAACACGGCGTCTGCCCAGGGCAGGTCGGCCCGCTGATTGAGGTCCTTCACCACCCGTTCCGAAAGGATGGGGTTTGCCTCCAGTTCCTCCCGGTTCATCCCCAGGCCGGCGACATGCAGGTCCGCCACGCCAGCGGGGAGATGGGAGGCCCAGCTGCCCATCAAATCCAGTACCCGGGCGCCGGGAAAGAGAAAGCGGCCATAAAGCCCGCTGAGGGCATCCCGGCAGGTGGCGTCCAAGTGATGGATGAGGCGGGGCCTGGCGTAGAACTCCGCATCCGCCGCCTCATCCTGCCGGGCGAAGCCATCCAGTCCGAAATAGGTGACGGCCGGATCCGGAGCCGGGTGCTGCAGGCCGGGGCCGGCGAACAGGTCCGCCACCCGCGTGCCCGGCGCCGCTTCCAGGTCGGTGGTCCGGATGGCCATGGGGGGCAAGGCCGCAGCCAGGGGATGATTGGGGTCGGCCAGCAGCCGGTCACCTTCCACCGCCAGCACCCGCACGGGCTGCATGTCCCGGGGGCCCCGGGCCAGGTCGGAGAAGGCGAGGCGGGGATAGAAGCGCCCAGGGACGGGGGTGGCGCGCATACGGAAATGGCTTGAGGGAAGCGCCACCGGTGCCAGGCCGGCGGGCTCGACCCAGGGGCTCGCGTCCAGTTCGGCCGCGCCTTCCCGCCGGGCTGACCCGGCGGCCCGGGCCCAGCGTCCATCGGCCAGGAAGGCGCTGTCGGGCAATATCAGCCGATCAAGGTGGGAAATGCCCGCCAGAGACCAGGCCAGGCTGGCTTCCAGGGCGTCCATGGCCGGCGCCGGTCAATTCTCCAGCCGGTATTCCACGTAGGCCCGGTCACGCTGCTGCCGCACCCAATCCTCGAAGGCTTCTTCCGACTTGCGCTCCCGAATGGCACGGCGGGCTTCCAGGCGCTTGCGCTCCTGGGTCACGTCCTGGTCGCGGCGCTCCAGCACCTGGATGATGTGCCAGCCAAAGGGGGACTGGACCGGGGCGGAGACCTCGCCGGGCTTGAGACCGTCCATCACGCGCTCGAACTCGGGCACGGTGTCGCCCGGGTTGAGCCAGCCCAGTTCGCCGCCCTTTCCGGCGGAGAGGTCGTCGGAGTGGATCCTGGCCAGTTCTTCGAAGGCGGTTCCGTTCTCGATGCGCTCCTTCAAGGCAGTCAGCCGGTTCTTCGCGTCGGCGTCCAACACCACTTCATTGGTCTTGACCAGGATGTGGCGGGCCCGGGTCTGCTTGACCACCAGTTGCACGTTCATGCCCCGTTTGTCCAGGAGCTTGAGGAGATGGAAGCCGTTGCCGCTCCTGAGCACCGGGGTCACGTCCCCGGGTTTCAGGTCGGCCACGGCGGTGGAGAACAGGGTGGGCAGCTGGCCTTCGCTGCGCCAGCCCAGGACACCGCCCTGGAGGGCGTTCTGGGCATCGGAATAGGCGGCGGAGACCTGGGCGAAATCGGCGCCGGCCTTGAGCTCGGCCAGCGCCCTCTCGGCCTTGGCCTTGAGCTCGGCGAGCTTCTCCGGACTGGCGCCCTCGGGGGCCAGCACCAGAATATGGGCGAGCAGGTATTCATCCTGCTGGTTGGCGGACTTGGCCGGGTTGGCCAGGAAATTGTCGATTTCCGCCTCGGTGACCACCACGCGGTTGTCCACTTCCCGCTCCTTCAGCCGGGCGATGGTCATTTCGCTCCGGATCTGTTCCCGAAAAGCGTCGAAATCGATGCCATCAGCCTCCAGGGCCTTGCGAAAGGCATCGGGGCTCATGTTGTTGCCCTGGGCGATGCGGGCGATGGCCCGGTCCAGGGCCAGGCCCTCGAAGCGGATGTTGGTGTCCTCCGCAATCTGCATGAGCACCTTTTCGGTGATCATGCGCTCCAACAACTGCTTTTCCAGCAGACGACGGGGCGGCGGCGGCGTGTTCTGGCCGGCGATCTGGCGCAAAGCCTGTTCCACCCGCCGGGCAAGTTCGTGCTCGGTAATGACCGTGTTGTTGACCACCGCCACGATGCGGTCGATCTCCACCGGCGCCGCCAGGGCCTGGACGGACAGGACCGCCAGGGCCAGGATGCCGGCGCGGAAGGCATTAAGGCAGGTTGAACTCATCGCTTTTCGCATAACCGCTGATGCTCCGTTTCAGCACGTCCAGGGGGTTGGGGCCGAGCATGGTGAGGCCGCGCAGCTCCAGTTGCAGGAAGAAGGCGCTGGCGGCAGTGCTCTGGGTGGTGGCCAGTTGCTGCACGACCCCGCGCAGGGACCAGCAGCCTGCGTTGTACTCGAAGCCGGCCAGCCCCTCCACCAGACGGCCTTCCTTGATGGAGTAGTTGATCCGCCCAAGGCCATACCATTTGGGCGCCAGGGGCCACTGGGCAGACAGGTCGATCTGGTTGAGGGAACCCTTGGTATAGCGGTAGTCGGCGTTGAACAGCCGGCCCGGACCGTCCCGGTAGGTGCCACCGAAATTGGCCGTGACCAGGTTGCCTTGATCGGTGTCGATCTGGATGCCCGAGTTCAAGCGCCATTTGGGAGTGAGCTGGCCACTCACCTGGGCGAGGAGGTCAGTGCTTTTCGCGCTGCGGGGCGCCGTGGCGGGGGTCAGGGTCACCCGCTGGTCGGAAAAATAATAGCGCTGGCCAAATGTCACCTGCAGGCGCTCCACACCGGTGTCCTTGTCGAGGAAGCGGGAGGTGACGGCCAGGGTCAGCTGGTTGGCGTCATTGACCCGGTCGATGCCCGCGAACTGGTTCTCGGTGAACAATTGGTCCAGGGAGAGGCCGCTGACACTGCTGTCGAACACCGGAATGCGGTTCTGGTTGCGGTAGGGGACGTAGACATAGAACGCCCGGGGCTCCAGGGTATGGATCAAGCCGCGCCCCATGAAGGACCAGTCCCGCTCCAGGAATAGGCTGGAATCCAGGCTGAATATCGGCACGCTGCGGGTGACGTCGGCGTATCCCCCCGCCGGCGCCGCGCCGGCGACGCTGTCCGGCAAATTGCGGCTGGCGGCATCCAGGGAATAGCGGGTGAGGTGCCAACCCAGACGGGGGGCCACCACGGAATAGGGTGTCTGGAAGGCATACCGCAGACTGGGATAGGCATGCAGGCGTCCCCCTTGCACCCGGCCTCCGGCCCGATGATCGAAATAGGTGTACTCGCCGGAGAAGCCGAACTGGGTATCGGGAGCGTCCAGAATGTTTTGCCGGCGCGCGGTCAGGGTCAGTTGCGGCAACCGGTGGTAGGGCTCGACGATGGGCGCGGCCGGATCCTGCAGGGTCTGGAAGCGCTGCACCAGGCCATTGGCCTTCCACCAGCCGCCGTCGTAAGCCAGGGAGACCTGCTGGGGTAGGTTCACCCGGGAAGTCTGGCTGACCACGCTGGACAGCTCGGAGAAGTAGCGATCGTCCGAAACCTTTTCGTATTCCACCCTGCCGGACCAGTGGGCATCGAATCGCTGCTCGTGGCGCCATAAACCCCGGTAGCGGTCCCGGTCCGCAGCTCTGTCGCCGGGCAGGACTTCCGCGGTCACGTCGCCGGAATAGTTCCGCTCCAGATAGCGATACTCGCCGGCCACCTGCAAACCCCGCTTGGTCATGAGACGGGGGGTGATGGTGGCGTCCCGGTTGGGGGCGATGTTCCAGTACCAGGGCGTGAGCAACTCCAGGCCCCGCTGGTTGGATACGCCGTAGGTGGGGGCCAGGAAACCGGATTTGCGCTTGTCGTCCAGGGCGAAGTCCATCCAGGGGGCATACAAGATGGGCACATTCAGGTACTCCACCCTCACCTGGCGGGCGGAGCCCAGGCTGGTGACGTAATCCAGCTTGAGATCGTCGGTTTTCAGCAGCCAATCCTGGTTCCCCGCCGGACAGGACGTGTAGGTGGCCTGCTCCATCTGGTATTTGTCGACTCCGGCGAAGATCAGCTTCTCCGCCTCGCCGCGGGCCCGCTTGCCGTCCTCGCTGTAGACCTCGTAGCGGACATTCTTCATGTCCCCCAGCTTGGCCGTCAGTTTGAGTTGGAGAGCCGATCCCTCGATGCGGTCCCGGTCGCGGATGAATGCCACGTTGCCCCGGGCCTGCACCTCGTCCAGGGGTTTGTCGTAACGCAGCCAGTCCGCATCGACACGTTCCCGCAGGTTGCGCAGGATCACCTTGCCCTCGGCGATCATCTCCTGGTCCTTGTGCCCCTCGATGCGATCCGCCTCCAGATGGGTCGGCCCCGGCGGCGGCTTGTCCTTGGGAGACGCCTTGGACAGCTGGGATGAGGGTTTCAGCGCCAGCAGCAGCGCAGGCTCGGCAGCCGCTGCCGGAAAGGCCATTGCAAGGCTCGCCGCGAGGATCAGGCGCGCGGAGGGGGGCACGGCGGGCTGCATGGGCGGGGTGTTAGAATTCGGGCGCTTTTTTTGACCGCCGGATTATAGCTTTGGAACGTCTCGCCCGTTTGCGGGAATGGACCCAGTCCGTCCTCCCCGTCCCCCTCCTGAGCCTGGAAACCGCATCCGCCGACGCCAGCTTTCGCCGCTATTTTCGCGCCGCCACGGCTGCCGGCAGTTTCGTGGTCATGGACGCCCCCCCCAGCCACGAGGATTGCCGGCCCTACGTCCATGTGGCCAGGCTGTTCCGGGAGGCCGGCGCCAACACCCCGGAAATCCTGGCGGAGAACCTGGAGGAAGGCTTTCTCCTGCTCACCGATTTCGGCGACACCACCTATCTGGCCGCCCTCGACGAGGACAGCGCCGACCGCCTCTACCGGGACGCCAACCACGCCCTGGTGAATATCCAGGCCGCCAGCCGGCCCCTGGAACTGCCCGAATATGATCGGGAACTGTTGCTGCGGGAACTGCGCCTGTTCCCGGACTGGTACCTGGGCAGGCATCTGAAGGTGGAACTGGGCCCGGCGCAACAGGCCGTCCTCGACACCACCTTCGAGGCCATCCTGGCCAACAATCTGGCCCAGCCCCAGGTCTACGTGCACCGGGACTGGCACTCCCGCAATCTCATGGTCACCGGGGAGGACAACCCGGGGGTGCTGGACTTCCAGGACGCGGTCTACGGCCCCATCACCTACGATCTGGTATCCATCTACAAGGACGCCTACATCCGCTGGGACGAGGAGCGGGTGCTGGACTGGGTGGTGCGCTACTGGGAAGCCGCCCGCCAGGCCGACCTGCCGGTGGACAGGGATTTCGGCGCCTTTTACCGGGATTTCGAGTGGATGGGCGTGCAGCGCCATATCAAGGTGCTGGGCATCTTCGCCCGCCTCTGCCACCGGGACGGCAAGGACGGCTATCTGAAGGACATGCCCCTGGTGATGGACTATCTGCGCCGGGCCTGCGGACGCTACCAGGCCTTGAGCGACTTCCTGCGCCTCCTCGATGAAATCGAGGGCAAGGCGGCCCAGGTGGGCTACACCTTCTGATGGCCGGGGTCGCCACCTTCAAGGCCATGATCCTGGCCGCGGGGCTGGGTGAGCGCATGCGTCCTCTCACCGACCACACCCCCAAGCCCTTGCTTCAAGCCGGCGGCCAGCCCCTCATCGTCTGGCAGATCCAGCGTCTCCGGGCGGCGGGCTTCGGCGAACTGGTCATCAACCATGCCCACCTGGGCCGGAAGATCGAGGACTTCCTAAACGATGGTGGCCAGTGGGGCGTCCGCATCGCCTGGTCCCGGGAGCCGGAACCCCTGGAGACCGCCGGTGGCATCGCCACCGCCCGGAACCTGCTGGGCAACGCCCCATTCCTAGTGACCAATGGCGATGTCTACACGGACTTCGACTATGGCCGTCTGCCACCCGTCCTGGCGGCCATGGCTGCCAACCCGGCCCATCTGGCCCACCTAGTGCTGGTGGACAATCCACCCCACCATCCCCTGGGCGACTTCAGCCTGGAAAGAGATGGTCAGGTGGTTTCGTCCCCCCCCGACGCCCTGGGCCGCCTCACCTTCTCCGGCATCGGCTGCTACCGGCCGGAACTGTTCGCGGGCACCCCCCCAGGCAGGAAAGCCAAGCTGGCGCCCCTCTTGATCGCCGCCATGGAACGGGGCCAGGTCACGGGCGAGCATTTCACCGGCCGCTGGGAGGACGTGGGCACGCCCCAGCGTCTGGCGGCCCTGGACGAGGAGTTGACGGCCCATGCAGCCTGATCTGAAAGCCCACCGTAACCGCCGTGCCCGGCTGATCAAGGCCCTGGGCGAAGGGGTGCTGGTCCTGGCCACGGCGCCGGAGGCCATCCGCAACCGGGACGCCCACTATCCCTACCGTTTCGACAGCCATTTCTATTACCTCACCGCCTTCCCGGAACCCGAGGCGGTGCTGGTGCTGCTGGCCGGCAAGCGGCCCCGGCAGATCCTGTTCTGCCGGGAAAAGAACGAGGAACGGGAAATCTGGGACGGCTTCCGGCATGGCCCCAGGGCGGCGAAGGAAGTCTTCGGCTTCGACGCCGCCTACCCCATCGCCGAGCTGGACAAGCGTCTGCCCCTGTTGCTGGAGAACCAGCCCCGCCTGTGCTACCCCTTTGGCACCGATGCCGCCTGGGACACCCGGGTCATGGGCTGGATCAACGCGGTGCGGGGCAAGGCCCGGACCGGGGTCGTGGCCCCTGCAGCCCTCACCGATGCCCATGCCCTCATCGACGAGATGCGCCTCGTCAAGGACGCCCACGAAATCGACCTGATGCAGCGCGCCGCCGACATTTCCGCCGCCGCCCATCGGGCCGCCCTGGCTGCCTGCCAGCCGGGCCTGGGGGAATGGGAGATCGAGGCGGAATTGCTGGCTGCTTTCCGCCGGGGCGGCTGCCAGGCCCCCGCCTACACCCCCATCGTAGCCGGGGGTGCCAACGCCTGCGTGTTGCACTACGTGAGCAACGACAAGCCCCTCCGTGACGGCGACCTGCTCCTCATCGACGCTGCCGGCGAATACCACGGCTATGCCGCCGACATCACCCGGACCTTTCCGGTGAACGGCCGCTTCAGCAGTCCCCAGAAGGATGCCTACGAAATCGTCCTGGCCGCCCAGGCTGCCGCCCTCTCGGCGGTGAAGCCCGGCAACAGCTGGAACGCTCCCCATGAAGCCGCCCTGCGGGTTCTCACCCGGGGCCTGGTGGACCTGAAGCTCCTCGCCGGCGAGGTGGACGGTCTCATCGAGCAGGAAGCCTACAAGCCTTACTACATGCACCGTACCGGTCACTGGCTGGGCCTGGATGTCCACGATGCCGGCGACTACAAGCAGGACGGAGCCTGGCGCATGCTTGCGCCAGGCATGGCCCTCACCGTGGAGCCGGGCCTCTACTTCCGCCCCGGCAAGGATGTGCCCCGGCACCTGGAAAACATCGGCATCCGCATCGAGGACGACGTGGTGGTCACCGCCGACGGCCACCGGGTGCTGACGGACGCCGCGCCCAAGACGGTGAAGGACATCGAGGAGGCCATGGGTGGCAACTGAGCGCATTCCCGATGCTTGCGACGTAATCATTGTCGGCGGCGGCCCCGTGGGCATGTCCCTGGCACTGGCCCTCGAGGGCTCCGGCCTGTCCGTGGTGCTGCTGGAGGCCCGGGAGCGCCTGGAAGCCCCGGACCCCCGGGCCCTGGCCCTGTCCCAGGGCACCCGCCTGATCCTGGAACGGTTGGGTGCCTGGAAGCATCTTGCGGCCACGCCCATCGAGACGATCCATGTCTCCCAGCGCGGCGGCCTGGGCCGGGCCGAGCTCACCGCCCGGGATGCCGGCGTGCCCGCCCTGGGCTACGTGACCGAGTACGGCGACCTTTACCGGGCCCTGGCCACCCGTCTGCCGGGCTGCGGCGCCACGGTGGTCACCGGCGCCCGGGTGACCAGCGTGCGCGCCACCTCCGGCTACGGCATGGTGGGCTTGACCCGCAACGGGGAAGATCACCTTCTCACCGCCCGCCTGGTGGCGCTCTCGGAGGGCGGCAGGAGCCTGCCCGCCGAGCTGCGTCGGGACAAGGACTACGGCCAGTCGGCGGTGATTTGCACGGTACGCGCCGAGTGGCCCCACGACCGGCGCGCCTACGAACGCTTCACCCCGGAGGGTCCCATCGCCCTCCTCCCATTGGGCGACGACTACGCCCTGGTCTGGACCACCCCCAACGACCGGGTGGAAGCCCGCCTGGCCCTGCCCGACCCGGATTTCCTCACCAGTCTGCAAGCGGCCTTCGGCGATCGCCAGGGCCGCTTCACTCTCGCCGGCCCCCGGGCCGCCTTCCCCCTCAGGCTGCATC
>CAZYEY010000175.1:0-3626 GCA_964646585.1 uncultured Thiobacillus sp.
CCCACAACGCGGGCGCGACTGCGGCCCACAAGGCCCACCCGCTGTCCGCCACAGCCTTCGGACTTCCCATCCAGTGCGCCAAGGCTCCCATCGACGGTATCTCCAAGCGGGAAGCCGCCGCCATACAGTACGCCGAACAACTGGGCGACCGCATCAAGCTGATGGGCATCACCAAGCGGGTGGAGAAGGGCGCGGAGCTGGGCGTGCATCCCGCCCTGGTGCCCGCCAAGCGCCGCATCGCCAACGTGGAAGGCGCCATGAACGCCGTGCTGGTCTGGGGTGATGCCGTGGGCGCCACCCTCTACTACGGCAAGGGCGCCGGCGCCGAGCCCACCGCCAGCGCGGTCATCGCCGACCTGGTGGACGTCACCCGCCTGCACACCGCCGACCCCCTGCACCGGGTGCCCCACCTGGCCTTTCAGCCGGACCGCCTCACCGATCTCCCCATCCTGCCCATGGACGAGGTGGAGACCGCCTACTACCTGCGCTTGCGGGCCCAGGACAAGCCTGGCGTGCTGGCCGACATCACCCGGATCCTCGCCGACCTGGACATCTCCATCGACGCCATGCTCCAGCGGGAGCCGGAGGAGGGCGAGGAGCAGACCGACATCGTCCTGCTCACCCACGTGGCCCTGGAAAAATCCGTCAATGCCGCCATCGCCAGGATCGAGGGCCTCCAGAGCATCGCCGGCAAGGTGACCCGCATCCGCCTGGAGGAACTGAAGGGCTGATGCCGCTTTCTTCCTCACCTGCAAGCGGGCGCGGTGCAGGTGAGGGGGGAACCTCGTTGAAGCCAACCGCACCGCCCCGCCCTCCGGCTCGCGCCTGCCCGGGGGCGAGGACATAACCGCAAATGGAATCCGCCATGAAATACGTCAGCACCCGGGGCCGGGCCCCTGCCCTGAGCTTCTCGGAAATCCTGCTGGGCGGCCTGGCGCCGGACGGTGGTCTCTATTTGCCCGAGACCTATCCCCAATTCGGCGCCGCCGATCTCGCGGCCATGCGCAAGATGGACTACCGGCAACTGGCCTTCGCCATCCTGTCCCGGCTGGCCGACGACATTCCCGCCGCCGACCTGAAGGCCCTGGTGGACAAGACCTACACGGCAGAGGTTTACAGCCATGGCCGCCCGGATTCCGACTTCAGCCAGATCACGCCTCTGCGCAAGCTGGAGGACGGCCTTTTCATCCTCGAACTGTCCAACGGGCCCACCCTGGCCTTCAAGGACATGGCCATGCAACTCCTGGGCAACCTGTTCGAGTACGCCCTGGATCGTGCCGGCCAGGACATCAACATCCTGGGCGCCACTTCCGGGGACACCGGTTCCGCCGCCGAGTACGCCATGCGTGGCAAGCATAACGTGCGCGTATTCATGCTCTCCCCCGAGCATGGCATGACCCCTTTCCAACAGGCCCAGATGTACAGCCTGCAGGATGCCAACATCTTCAATATCGCCGTGCGAGGGGTGTTCGACGACTGCCAGGACATTGTCAAGAATGTCTCGAATGATCTTGAATTCAAATCGAAATATAGAATCGGCGCAGTCAATTCCATCAACTGGGGCCGCATCGCCGCGCAGATCGTCTATTACTTCAAGGCTTACTTCGCCGCGACGCAAAGCGAAGACCAGCAGGTGAGCTTCTGCGTGCCCTCCGGCAATTTCGGCAACGTCTGCGCCGGCCACATCGCCCGCATGATGGGCCTGCCGGTGGCCCAGTTGGTGGTGGCCACCAACGAGAACGACGTGCTCGACGAGTTCTTCCGCACTGGCGTCTACCGGCCCCGCGCCGCGGCTCAGACCCTGCACACCTCCAGCCCCTCCATGGACATCTCCAAGGCCTCCAACTTCGAGCGCTTCATCGCCGACCTGGCCGGCCGGGACTACGCCAAGGTGGCGGAACTGTGGAAGGCGGTGGACGGGGGCGGCAGCTTTGACCTGAAGGCCGATGGCCTGTTCGCCAAGGTGGCGGACTTCGGTTTTACCTCCGGCAGCAGCAGTCACGCCGACCGGGTGGACACCATCCGCATGGCTTGGTCCCGCTACCACACCATGATCGACACCCATACCGCCGACGGCCTCAAGGTGGGTCTGGAGCACCGGCAGCCCGGCATTCCCATGATCTGTCTGGAAACCGCGCTGCCCGCCAAGTTCGAGGACACCATCCGGGAAGCCCTGAACCTGCGCCCCGAGCGTCCCGCAGGCCTGGAGAACCTGGAATCCCTGCCGCGCCGGGTGGAGACCATGGACCCGGACACGGATGCCATCAAGGCCTACATCGCCCGCCACGCCAACGACTGAGTCGCCCATGAGCCTGCCACGCCGCCTGGCCTGGGTCTTGCTGGGCCTGATCCTGCTGGTGGGGCTGGGTCAGGCCTTCTGGGGTGGGGGAACTGGCCGGGGCGAGGCGGAGATCGCGCTTGCCCAATTGCCGCCGGAGGCCCGCCAGACCCTGGACCTCATCAAGCGCGGTGGCCCCTTTCCCTATGGCAAGGACGGTAGCGTATTCGGCAACCGGGAAGGACTGTTGCCGCGTCAGCAACGGGGCTACTACCGGGAATACACCGTGCCCACTCCCGGTTCCAGGGATCGGGGCGCCCGCCGCATCGTTGCCGGCCGGGGTGGCGACTACTGGTACACCGCCGACCACTACCGGAGTTTTCGCAGGATCCGGGAGTAGGGGCCCGCTGAACCGGGGCACCGCTGAGCCATAGCCGCCTCAGCAGGCAGCATGCTCCACGCCGATGAAGCAGGCGGCGATGTAGTCCCCCAGCCTGCGTACCACCTTGACCGGCATCCAGTCCCAACTGCGGGAATCCTCCAGCAGGATGTCCAGATGCTTGCCTGGCTCCAGTTCACCGCCGGAACAGTCCCGCTCGATGCGCAACAGCACGCCGGTCTCGCTCATGTTGACCGTCACGCCGCTGGCCACCATGGAACCGTAGGCGTAAGCCTGAACGCCCAAGGCCAAGGGGATGCGTTCGCTGGTTCGTCGTTCCGGTTGGTAAAGCTGCTGCATGGGTGCTCCATCGTCCTCTCATGGGGTCAGGCCAGGGGCTTCAGGCGAAAGATACACGTCCTGGACCGCCTCGGGGACATCCATCGGAATCGTCTCTTCGCTGATCACTCCAATGGGCTCAGCCTCAGCCGGTCTCCTATTTGCTCCAACTTGACCCGGCGCAGGGCGTTCATGCCCAGAAGAGCGTCGCTGGTGAGGTTGGGGAGCACGGCGACGGTGACGTTTTCCACCCGGAAGGGCCCGAAATCCAGTTCATGGACGCGGGCGGTACAGCCGTTGACCAGGCCGTTGGCGGTGCGGAAGGTGGATGGCGTCTGGCAGGCCACGCCAGCCCGGGCGGCCAGATCGTCGGAGATGGAGACGGTGCTGGCGCCCGTATCGATGAGGAAGCGGGTGGGCGTGCCCTGGATGGCGCCGTCGATGTGAAAATGGCCGTCGCTGGCCCGGGCCAGTTCCACCCGGTCCGGACCCAGGACTTGGATGGGTGGCGCTTCCCGGCGCAGGAAGAAGAGATAGAGCAACAGCCCCAGGCCCAGCCAGAAGCCAAGGAGGAGGAAGAACTTGCCTGTCCGGCCCACGCGCGTGCCGGCCGTGTCAGGGGGCGCGCTT
>CAZYEY010000176.1:0-15152 GCA_964646585.1 uncultured Thiobacillus sp.
GCAAAGCCCATGAAGGCCAGGGACAAGAGGCCCGCCAGCATCAGGGACAGGGCGGTGCCCTGGACCACGTTGGGCACGCGGGCCAGATTCAGGCGCTCCCGCAGGCCGGCCATGAGCAGGAGGGCCAGGGTGAAACCAGCCCCGCCGGCGAACGCGAAGGCCAGAGCCTGGGTGAAGCTGTATTCCCGGGCGGTCTGGAACAGGGCCACCCCCAGCACCGCGCAGTTGGTGGTGATGAGGGGCAGGTAGATCCCCAGAGCGCGGAACAGGGCCGGGCTGTGCTTCTTCAGGAACATCTCCACCAGTTGCACTGCCGAGGCGATGAGGACGATGTAGGCGATGAGGCGCAGGAACTCCAGATGGAAGGCAGTCACCAGCCAGTTGAGACCGAAGGCGCACAGGCTGGCCACCAGCATGACGAAGGTGGTGGCCGCCCCCATGGGCAGGGCGGTGTTGAGCCGCGCCGAAACTCCCAGGATGGGACACAGGCCCAGAAACATGGCCAGCACCAGGTTGTTGGCCAACAGGGTGCCGATGAAGATCTGGGACAGGGATTCAGACATGGGCATGGCCCTCCGCCGGCTTGACCCGGGCGGCATCCCGCTTGCGGCTGTCGAGCCAGTTGAACAGCAGGAGCCAGGCGCCCAGCACGAAGAAGCCGCCGGGAGGCAGCACCATCACCACCCAGGGCTGGAAGTCGGGCCCGAACAGGCTGAAGCCGAACAGCTTGCCGGCGCCCAGGATCTCCCGCACCGCTCCCAGGGCGAAGAGGCCGATGGTGAAGCCGGCCCCCATGCCCAGCGCATTGAGCACCGCCCGGGTCGGGGGGTTTCTGGAGGCGTGGGCTTCGGCCCGGCCCAGGATGATGCAATTCACCACGATGAGCTGGATGAAGGCCCCCAGGGCATCGTAGACCGCCAGGCTGATGGCCTGGATCAGGTAGTCCACCACTGTCACGAAGGTGGCGATGATGAGGATGTAGGTGGCGATGCGCACTTCCTTGGGGATGAGGCTGCGCAACAGGGACACCAGCAGGGCGGAACAGGTCAGCACGAAGGTGGTGGCCAGGCCCATGCTCAGGGCGTTCATGGCCGATACGGAGACGGCCAGCACCGGACACATGCCCAGCACCATGACAAACACCGGGTTCTGCTTCCAGACGCCTTCCAGCAGTTCTTCCAGGTTGGAGAGTTGCTTCTGCCCAGGGATCGCCATGTCAGGTTCCCTTCATCAGTTTGTCCAGGTTGGGGACCAAGCGCGGCAGCAAGCGCTGGGCGCTGTCGTTGATGCCCCGGCCCACCGCCTTGGAAGTGACCGTGGCGCCGGCGATGGCGTCGATCTCCCAGGCGTTCTGCTTGCTGCCGTGCTTCACCACCCTGATGGCGTTGGCCAAACCTTTCAGGTCGGCGGCCAGCTTCGCGTCCAGGGCCTCGAAGTTCTTCAGGAAAGCCTGGTCGGTATAGATCTTGTCGCCGATGCCTGGGGTCTCCCGCATGGATACCACGCCCAGGCCGGTGATGGCCTGCCTGGCGGGGTCATAGGCGAACATCACCCGCACGGTGTCGGCGTAGCCCTTGGCGACGCCCTCGGCGGCGATGCCGGCGAGGGCGCCGGCCCGGTCGTAGGCGGCATAGAACTTCACCGCCCCCTCCGGCAGTGGGGCGCCGGCGGGCTGGATGCCGGCGGCGGTGGCCACATACTCGTCCACCTTGGCGGCGCCCGGGATGACCTTGAACACCGCCCGCTCCAGGGCGATCTTCTTGTTGGCGTTCACCGCGTCCAGGGTGCCTTCATAAGCCGTGACGATGAGCACGCCGCAAATGGTGGCCACCAGGCCCAGGGTGCGGATCATGGCCGCGCTGGGAGTGGCGGGCTGGATGAGCGCATCGCTCATGGCGTCTTCCCCTTCGCCGCGCCGAACACCCGGGGCTGACACACCTGGTCGATGAGGGGCGCCAGGGCGTTGCCGATGAGGATGGCGTACATCACCCCCTCGGTGAGGCCGCCCAGGTAGCGGATCATGACCGTCACCACGCCGATGAGGGCGCCATAGATCCACACCCCCAGGGGCGTCACCGGCGAGGTGGCCATGTCGGTGGCCATGAACACGGCGCCGAGGATGAGGCCGCCGGAGAGGACCGAGAACAAAGGGTCGGGATAGCGGCCGTCGGCGAGATGGAAGATCAGGGCGGTCAGCGCCGCGCTGCCCAGCACCGCCACCGGAATGCGCCAATCCAGGAACTTGCGGGCGGCGAGATAGAGGCCGCAGACCAGGATGAGGAGGGCCGAGGTCTCCCCCGCCGAGGCAGTGACCGCGCCACTGAGGAAATCCGTGGGCGTGGCCAGCACGTTCTCGAACTTCCAGCGGGCCAGGGGGGTGGCGCCGGTGAAGCCGTCCACGGCCTTCTTCGCCCAGTCGGCGATGTCCGGCGGAATCATGAAAGGCGGGGTGAAAGTGGTGGGCACGAACTCGCTGAAGCGGTTGGGGGCGTAGGCCGGCACCCAGGTGGTGATGGCCACTGGAAAGGCGGCCTGGACGAAGGCCCGGCCCACCAGGGCCGGGTTCAGCACGTTGAAGCCGATGCCGCCGAACAGGGCCTTGCCCAGGGCGATGGCGACGAAGCCGGCCACGGCGCCCATCCACAGGGGGAAGGCGGGTGGCAGGGACAGGGCCAGCAAGAGGCCGGTGATGGCGGCCGACCAGTCCGACAGCGTGCTGGCCGTGCCCGCCAGGCGGTTGAACAGGCGCTCGGACAAGAGGCAGGTGGCCGTCACCGTGACGATCAGGGCCAGGACCGACAGGCCATACTGCCAGATCGAGAAGGCAGCCACGGGCAGGAGCGCCAGCACCACGTGGAACATGATGCGTTCCACGCTGTTGCCCTTCACCACGTGGGGCGAAGTGCGCAGTTCCAGGCGTAGAGGTTGGTTCATGGCGAATCAGGCGTGGCGGAGGGTGGAAGGGCGTGCCCCATCGTACTCCTTCTGCCGGCTGCCACCGTGGGCCGCCTCCACCCCGTCCCAGGCCCGCAGGACCCGGTCCAGTTCCCGGGGAGACAGGCGGCGGCCCAGCTCCGGGGCCAGGCGGTCGGACAGCTTGCGGCAGCAGGCATGGAAGCGGCCGTAGACCGGATCGCACTCGCCCTCAGCCAGGAAGCCGCACTCTCCCCCGGCCAGGTGGCGGGCCGCCCGGTCCGCCAGGCTGTCGTGGATGTAGAACAGCTCGGGAAAATGGAAGTGCAGGTACTTGGAAGCCAGGGACCGGGCCTCCGCTTCGGGCAGGTCGGCGAACACGTCCATCACCCGTTTGTGGGTCTCCAGCAATCGCCAGCCCTCCAGTTCCTCGGCGGTGGCCAGGGTGCAGAACCAGTGGTCCACCGGGGACTTGACCAGGGCGTGGGCGCCCCGCTCCGGCGAGAAGCCCGGGCCGCCGCCGTATTCTGCGTAGAGCCGGCCGATGTGGCGCAGCTTGTCGGCGACGATCTCGTCTTGGAGATGATGCCGGTTGAAAAAGCACAACTCATACAGGGCCCGGGTGCGGGGGTCCAGGATGGACCGGGTCAGGACGTCGGCGACGAATTCGCGGGTCAAGGTGGGTTTCATGATGGCAAGGGGGGATGAGGAATTCGGGGCGGGCGTCAGACCGACTTCTCCCGCAGGATGCCCTTGGCGACGCGGAACTGCTGGACCAGGGGGATGTGGGAGGGGCAGACATAGGTGCAGCAGCCGCACTCGAAGCAGTCGCCCAGGTGGTAGCGTTCGCCCATCAGCGCGTACTCCCGCTGACTGGCCAGCATGCCCAGCATGGAGGGATTGAGGCCCATGGGGCAGACGCGCACGCATTCGCCGCACTTGATGCAGGGATAGGTCTTGCGCGCCCTGCCGTCGTCCATGTGCCGCTTGTCGAACACCAGGATGCCGGACACGCCCTTGGTGACGGGCACGTCCAATGAGGCCACGGCCTGGCCCATCATGGGGCCGCCCAGGATGATCTCCCGCTCGCTGACATCCGGTGCGCCGGCCCATTCCAGCACGGTGCGCATGGGGGTGCCCAGGGGCACCCAGTAGTCGCCAGGCTTCTTGATGGCGGGACCGGTGACGGTGACCACCCGTTCGGTGAGGCCCTGGCCGGCAGGCAGGATCTGGCCCAGCTGGGCCAGGGTGCCCACGTTGTTCACCACCACGCCCACGTGCATGGGCAGCTTGCCTGGGGGCACTTCCACGCCCAACAGGGCCTTGATGAGCATCTTCTCGGCACCCTGGGGGTATTTAGTCCGCACCACCTCCACGGTGATGTCGCCGTCGGCGGGCAGACATCTGCGGATGGCCGCCACGGCGTCCAGCTTGTTGTCCTCCACCCCGATGATGGCCCGCCGGGCACCGATGGCGCGCATGGCCAGGCGGGTACCCACCATCAGGTCATCCGGGTGCTCCAGCATGAGCTTGTGGTCGCAGGTGAGGTAGGGCTCGCACTCGCAGCCGTTGACGATGAGGGTGTGGATCGGAAACTCCCCGGGCACGGACAGCTTGGCGTGACTGGGGAAGGTGGCGCCGCCCAGGCCCACCATGCCGGTATTCTGGATGGCCTGGATCAGGGCCTGGGGCGTCATGGCGTCCAGGTCCCGGGGCTCGCCCCAGCGGAGCTCCTGAGTCGAGGCTTCATACACCCGGATGACGATGGATTCCACCCAGGATCCCCGGGCGCTGGGCTTCAGCCCGATGGATTCGACGACGCCGTCGGCGGGGGCATGGATGGGGACCGACAGGAAGCCGTCGGCCCGGGCGATGGGTTGGCCGCGGATGACCTCCTCGCCGGCCCTGACCAGGGGCACTGCCGGCTTACCGATGTGTTGCGCGAGGGGGAGGATCATGCGCGACGCGAACGGCATCCGACGGATCGGACTGCCGGCAGTGCTCTTGTGCCCGTCGGGATGGACCCCGCGCGGGAAAGTCTTGCGTCCGGAGAAGAGAGAGAAGAAGGCCATGGTCAGGTTCCCCGGGAGGGGGATTGCCCACTCCCGGCGGCGTGATTCGTCCGTTGTCCCGGGCTGCCCTTTCTCAGTTGTATTTCGCGGCCCGGGCCAGCAACTTGTCGATGCCGGGCTCGCTCATGTTCCAGGGGGTGCCGGGGTGCAGGCAGCCGGCAGTGCACTTCTCGGCGGCCTTGACCAGGTCGGCGAATTTGTTGCCCTGGGGATTGATGACGACGACTTTCTTGTCCGCGTTATAGGCAAAGGTCTTGGGCGCGAGCTTGGTGCACTCGTCGCAGGCCGTGCATTCCGGCGTGTCCACGTAGACCGGCTCGTAGCCATCCGGGCCGACGGTCCTGGCCTCAGGCGCGGCGGTGGCCGCCACCGAATCCGCAGGGATGCCGGCGCCGAAGCTGGCCAGGCTGGCGCTGATCCTGGAGAGCAGCTCGGCCCGGGCCTGCTGGGCGATGGCATCGAGATCCACGGCTTCCCGGTTGAGGCCGGCCACGTCCCGCAACTGCTGCCAGAACTGCTGGCGCTCCTCGCAGGCATTGACCAGTTCGGCGGAGACGATGACCCGCATCAGGCGCTGCTGCTTGTCCACCGCCCAGATGTAGGGGAACCTGCCGTCCCGCTCGTCGGCGGGGAGCTTCAGGAATTCCGCCACGGGCACCATGTCGTCATTCCAGGTCTCCTGGGGCGCCTTGCGGAACTGCTTGGCGAAGCGGCCTTCGCTGAGGGCGAAGTCGGCGAAGGTGAAGGGCAATTCCATCTTCCGCTCGACGCCCTCCTCGTCCAGGTAGGCCAAGGCATACACCGGCCAATCGGCATCGGGCTCCGGGTTGCCTTCCAGGCTCACGCACTCGCTGAATGTGGCGCCCGCGTCCGGATCGAAGCGGAACAGCGGGTAGGCGCGGGATTCCACCGCCATCTTCGACTGCTCCACCGACCTGTCATCGCCGACGCCGTGTTCGGGCGGACACACCGCGTAGACGTTGAACAGGGCGGGCCTGCGGCTGTTGAGGCCGTCGATGTAGTTCTCGATCAAGTGGGTGGGGTGGGAGATGGCCCCCTGCATGACGTAGGCGGAACGGTGGGCCATGCCGATGAGGCTGATCTCCTTGCGGATCTCCTTCTTGCCGTGGTCCTTCCTGCCATAGGGCGACATGTCGGCCACCTGGCTGATGAAGCCGGAGGTGCAGGCCTGGCCGCCGGTGTTGGAATAGACCTGGGTGTCCACCACGAAGATCTTCACAGGCATCCCGGTCATCAGGGCCCGGGACAGGTTCTGGAAGCCGATGTCGTACATGGCGCCGTCGCCGCCGATGGCCACCACGGGCGGGCACAGCTTCCACTCCTCGTCCGAGAATTTCTCCCAGTTGAAGTAGGTGAACTGGGCGTCATGCTCGGCGGGGTTGTAGCCGCCAGCCAGCTCGATTTCCGCCATGCGCACGGCCTTGAAGCCATCGGCCATCTTGGCCATGTGGCCTTCGAACAGGCCCAGGGCCACAGAGGGGGAGTCCTGGAACAGGTGGGAGGTCCAAGGGAAGGGATAGGGACTGTAGGGAAAGGTGGAGCCCCACACGGAGGTGCAGCCGGTGGCGTTGACGATGCCCATCTCGGCGCGGCCGCGCCGGGTCGGACCCTCCACGTAACGCCAGCGCAGATCCTTCAGACGCGCCAGGAGCTGAGTGACCCATTTCAGCCATTGGGGGTCGATGGGGCGCACATGGGCCTGCTGCTTGAGACTCTCGGACAGGTTGGCCAGGGTCAGGTCGTGGCCCTTGCTGGCCTCCACCGCGGCCAGCACGGCGCCGGTGTCGGACAGGTCCACGGTCTCGGTGAGCTTCATGCGCAGATGCTTCTCCAGACCGTCGATGAGGCCGTCCAGCTTCTTCACGAAGGCCGCGACGCGGGGCTGCATGAGGGCGGTGACGGTGGCGGTAAAGAGGTGAATGGCGGTCTTCTCGCCGCAGCCCAGGCAGGCGCCGTCGCCGCAGGCCATGGCGTTGTAGTTCTTCTTGTCCAGCAGCAGGGTGTCCAGGGCGCCGATCTTCTCGTCCAGATCGTCGATGCGGTTGTATTCCTTGGGCGTGGTAGGCAGGTCCAGCCAGAAACGCCAGTCGCGGCGCAACTGGTCGATGCTGTCCTGGGTCTGGGTCACCATTTTCAGGGCGTCGTCGTCACATACCTCCACGCACAGGGCGCAACCCTTGCAGGTGTAAGGATTGATGGTGATGGAGAAGAGGCCGCCGGTGCCCTTGTTCTTCTTCTCCTTGTTGGTCCAGTAAGGCTTGGTGGTGGCGAACTGGAACTCGCCAATCTCCCGCTCCAGGAGGTGGTATTCCTCTTCCATGGCCGCGTTGCCCTGATTCGGATCCTCGTGCATCGCGTCCTCGATGGCCTGCTTCAGCAGGGCGCGAACATCGAGGCCATCGCGATCCAGGGTTCCACGCAGCTTCTTCTCGATGTTGCGGGCGCCCTTGCGCAGGAAGCGGGTAGGCCGGCCGCCCATCTCGATGTTGCCGATGGCGGTGGAGAGCACGTCGGCCACGGTGGACACCAGGCCGGGAATGGCAGAGTCGGGACACTGGGTGTAGCAATTGCCGCAGGCGGTGCAGTTCTCGGCGACCCACACCGGATGCTCGAAGCGGATCTGGGTCATGTCCCGGTAGACGCCGGTGACGGCGGGCATCAGGGCCACGCCCATGAAGGGATCGGCCAGGTTGTCGGAGCCTTTGCCGGAAACATAGAAGTTGCCGGTCTGTTCCCAGAAACGGTGCACGTCGGCGGCTTTCATCAGCTTGCCCTCGTTCTCGGGCAGGCGCTTGAGCATGACGGGCAGAGAGACGGACAGCCTGGCGGCAGGCTGGCGGGCGCCCACCTTCTTCACCTCGGCGGGGATCTCGTGGATCTCGGTATAGCCCCGCTTCACCACGCGCAGGTTGTCATCGACCACCCGCTGGCCCTTCTTGCCGAACTTGTCCTTGAGCTGGTTCTCGATGGCCCTGAACAGGTGTTCCTCGGAGAGGCCGGCCCGTTCCTTCACATCGGAAGCGTGGAAGAAGGCGCCCTGGAAGGCGTTGCCCTGCATGCGCAATTGCAGATCCGGGTTGGAGGATTCCTCCCGGGCGATGGTGAAGGCGTCCAGATAGAACACGCGGATGTCGTTGTCCACGATGTATTTCTGGATGTGTACGGGGAAGGTGGCCCAGAGGGCGGTCGCATCCGGCAGGTTGCTCTGGATGATGAACACGCCGCCCCTGGAGAGGCCCGCCACCGCGTTGGTATGGCCAAACACGTTGGGGTCGGGGGACAGCACCACGTCCACGTGGGTGTACTCGCAGTTGACCCGGATGGGTTCCGGCGCCGCGGACAGGTAATAGGTGGTGGGCTGGCCCTTCTTCTCGGAACCGTACTTGGGATTGGCCTTGATATCCCAGCCCAGCAGCTCGAACAGGGTCATGGCCAGGTTCTTGCCGGTGGTCACCGCCCCCCAGCCGCCCACCGAATGCATGCGCACGGCGATGGCGCCCTTGGGCATGAGGTTGGGGTTCTCGCTGCCGCGCAGGGCCAGTTCCTTGATCTTGGGATAGGCCGCCAGCAGCTCCTGCTGGTGGATCTCCTGCTTCGGATTCGCCGCCTGATCCCGCGCGAAGTCGATGGACAGATAGAAGAACTTCCTGTGGGCGCCCTTCTCCAGCATGTTTTCCACGGCGGCCACCAGGGCTTCCGGCTGCAGGTCCCGGGAACCCAGGCCATAGCAGCCGGAGTAGAGGCGCGGCATGTCGCCAGGCTTGCCGTAGACGGCGTAGCCGGGATAGGCGTTGGCGTCGGCGGCGTTCTCCAAGCACTTGGTCATGGTGGCACGCACTTCGCGCATCAGCGGCAGGTCTTCCGACAGGGGCTGGTCGGTGCGCTCCAGCACGGCCACGCCCTTCTTGCCCTTGAGCACGTGGCCCAGCAGGTCGCCTGGGAAGGGTCGAAAGCAGGTCAGGTTGACCACGCCCACCTTCAGTTTGCGATGCTCCCGCAGCCAGTCGGCCACGGCGGCGGCCTGGACGGTCATGGAGCCCATGCCCAGGATGATGTAGTCGGCGTCATCGCACCGATAGGTATCGACGCGGCTGTACCTGCGGCCGGTCAGCTGGCCGTACTCGGCCATGCACTGGTCCAATAGGGCCGGGATGTGCTGGAAGAAGTAGGGACGCTGGGCCGCCGTGGCCTGCATGTGGGCGTCCTGGTTGGCGACGGCGCCGGACACCATGGGGGAATCCACATCCCAAATGGCAGGCACCCGACGGCGCATGGGACCGTAGAGGATTTCCTGGGCCGGGGTGGGCGTGGGGATCATGTCGTCGGGGCGGCCCAGATATTCCGCGATGAGCGCCTTCTCGGGCACCAGTACCGGCTCGATCAGGTGGGTGGTGAGGAAGCCGTCCATGCCCATGATGGCCGGAGTCAGGGACAGCTCGGCAGTCTTGCGGGCGATGAGGTTCAGGTCGGCGGCTTCCTGGGCGGACTTGGCGAACACCTGGATGAAGCCGGTATCGTCGACGCAGTGGTAGTCGTCGTGGCCACAGTGGACGTTCAGGGTGGCCTTGGTGATGGCCCGGCAGCCCATGTTGAGCACGTAGGGCAGGCGCTTGCCCACGGCCCCGTATAGAGACTCGTGCATGAAGGCCACGCCCTGGGCAGAGGAGAAGTTCACCGCCCGCAGGCCGGTCATGGCCATGCCGGCGGTCACACCCGCGGCGGCATGCTCGGATTCCGGCTCCAGGAAGATCAGGGGCCTGCCGGAGATGTTCACGTGGCCGGCGGCAGCGGCCTCGGACCAGTATTCGCCCATGTTGGTGGACGGGGTGATGGGATAGGCGCCGGCAGCGTCGGAGGCCTCCCGCTCCACCAGGATGACAGCGGTGTTGCCATCGATGGCGTCGCGTACCCCCGGGTACTTGGCGACCTTGGCGCTGGTCTCGGCGGCAGCCCCCGGCTCGATGAGGTGCATGGCGCCCAGGAGTTTGGAGATGGGGTTCTGGATCATGATGGGAAGCCTCTCAAACAACGTTCGCGCTGACCGGCAGCGCTTCCATGCGGATGATCTTCTTGGCTTCGCGGCCTTTCACCGTTCGGCTGTCGTCCAGCCAGACGATGGCCCCGGTGGGGCAGCGCTCGATCGCCACGGGAGACGCCAAGTGGTTCTTGGCGTAGTCGATCACCGCCAGGTTGTTGTCCAGGCGGATCAGGCCGGGGGCGGCATCCATGACGCACTTGCCGCAGGCGGTGCAGGCCACCTGGCATTGCGCCTCGGCGACGTCGCCATCCGCCCGGCTCTTGCAGGCCACCCAGAGCTTGTGGCTCACGGGCTGCAAGGAAAAGAGGTTCTTGGGGCACACGTCCACGCAGTCGCCGCAGGCGGTGCATTTGTCGGCATCCACGACGGGAAGGCCGTATTGATTCATGGTGATGGCGTCGAAGCCGCAAACCAGCTCGCAGTCCCCCAGTCCCAGGCAACCCCAGGCGCAAGCCTTGCCGCCGCCGGACACGGTGGCCGCGGCCCGACAGGTGCCCAGGCCCTTGTAGTTGGCGCGCACATAGGCCACATGGCTGCCGCCGGCACAGGCCAGGCGCGCCACCTGCTTTTCCACCTCGCCCATGGACACCCCCAGGAAACGGGCGATGTAGGCGTTCATCTCGGGCGCGTTGACCGTGCACTTGGCGGGCACGATCTCGCCCGCCACCACCTGCTCGGCGAAGTTGCGGCAACCGGCGGTGCCACAGGCGCCGCAGTTGGACTTGGGCAGGAGTTCCTCGACCTCGCCGATGCGCGGGTCTTCATAGACATGGAGATGCTTGTTGGCCACCGCCAGCAGCCAGGCCAACAGGGTGCCCAGGACAGCCATGAAGGCGCCTGCCACCGCGATGCTGGACATCATCTCCATCTCGAACACCTTTCCTGACTCCCACGATCGACAATTCAAGACCATCGGGTCGTAATTGTTGCAGCGCACAGTGTAGAAGTTTCATGCCATCATCGAGCCAATAATTTCAATCTTGCGTATTGACTGATTTAATGGTGCGATGCACAACACCCTATCCACACGCCACATCAGGCATAGGAGATGTCAATGGCCTCGGATGCTCCCCTTTACTACAAGAACAACCGGCTGAAGCAACTTCGGGCGTTTTATCAGGTGGTCCGCTGTGGCAGCATCTCCAAGGCCGCCGACAAGCTGTTCCTCTCCCAGCCCTCCGTCTCCCTGCAGATCCAGGCCCTGGAGCGGGAACTCAACGTGGTGTTGTTCGAGCGACGCGGCCCCCACCTCAAGCTCACCCCCGAGGGCGAAGTCCTGTTCCAACTCTCCGAGCCCCTGGTGGACGGCATCGACAAACTCCAGGAAAGCTTCGCCGCCCATTTCGGCAAACTGGAATCCGGCGAACTCAAGGTCGGCGCCGGCGAATCCACCATCCTCTACATCCTGCCTGAGCCGGTTCGGCAGTTTGTAACCGCCTATCCCAAGGTGCAGTTGAAGATGCATAACGTCACAGGGCGGGATGGTCTGAAGATGCTGCGTTCCGACGAGATCGACTTCGCCGTCGGCTCCATGCTGGAAGTGCCCGAAGACATCGAATACAAGCCGGTGGTGAACTACGACCCCATGCTCATCACCCCCCTGGGCCACCCCCTGGCGGAGAAATCCGCCGCAGGCAAGGAGATCACCCTGGAGGACGTGAGCCAGTACGGCCTCATCCTGCCCCCCAGCCACCTCTCTACCTGGCGCATCGTCAAGTACGTGTTCCAGCAGAACAACCTGACCTTCACCGTCACGCTGGAAGCCGGCGGCTGGGAAGTCATCAAGAAATACGTCAGCCTGGGCATGGGCATTTCCATCGTCACTGACATCTGCCTGGAAGGCAACGAACCCCTGGCGCGCATCCCCCTCACCAAGTACTTCCCCCAGCGCAGCTACGGTCTGGTGCTTCGCCGTGGCCGCATTCTTTCGCCCCAGGCGAGAAAATTCATGGAAATCATGGAAGAGGTGTACGCGGCGACGTCTTGAGTTGCTTCGTCGTCGGGCCGACGGAGCCGGCGCCCCATCAGCGGATCAAATCCGCAGACAGCACCCGATTGCCCAATAGATACACCCGCCCCGCCTGGCGGTCGTCGCCGACGCTGGAGTATTCGAAGCTGAATTCCCGGTAGATGCGGGCGCGCATGTCCCGGTCCCGGCGCAGGGCCATCCTGCGCAGGGCGACGGTTTCGTCCAGGAACTGGACACCAGCCAGGTCGCAAGCGCGGCGGGCGGCTTGCAGGGCAAGCTCGCGCTTGTGCAGGCCATCCCACCAGAAGACGCCCAGGCCAGCCAGGCCCGCGAGCAGCAGGCCTTCCATGGGGCTCATTGCTGGCCAGTGGGGGCTGGGGCTACCTGCTCATGGGGCCGAACGGGAGGCATGAGCAGGGCGCAGACGGGCTCGGCACGGCGGCGGCCAAAGCGGGCGGGGGCAACTGCGGCAGCATCTCGGCCGAAGGAGGCTGGGGGGACGGGCACCTGGACCGGGTCCGGTTCCGGCAGGGGGATGGGCTTCAGATCCCGCTTGATGAAGCGCTCGATGCCGGCCAGCAGCCGCTCCTCCTCCTGGGAGACCAGGGAGACGGCCAGCCCGGAAGCGCCGGCCCGGCCTGTGCGGCCGATGCGGTGGACGTAGTCCTCTGGCGAATAGGGCAGTTCATAGTTCACCACACAGGGCAGCTCGGCGATGTCCAGACCCCGGGCGGCGATATCGGTGGCCACCAGGAGCTGCATCTTGCCCTGCTTGAAGCCATCCAGGGCGGCCAGCCGTTCCAGTTGGGCTTTGTCGCCGTGGATGGTGGCGGCGGGGATGCCGCGCTTCTGCAGGCGGCGGCCCAACTTGTCGGCAGCGATCTTGGTACGGGTGAAGACCAAAGCCTGGCTGATCTCACGGACCTTGATCACCTTGACCAGGGCATCCAGCTTGTCATCCTCCTTCACTTTGTGCACCACCTGCTCCACGGTCTCGGCGGCGGTATTGCGGCGGGCCACTTCCACCTTGAGGGGGTTTTGCAGGAAGCTCCTGGCCAGGCCCACGATGTTGTCGTCGAAGGTGGCGGAGAAAAGCAGGGTCTGGCGCTGGCTGGGCAGCAGGTTGAGGATGCGCTTCAGGTCGGGCAGGAAGCCCATGTCCAGCATGCGGTCGGCCTCGTCCAGCACCAGGAATTGCACATGGGAGAGTTGCACCGTCTTGCTGCCGGCGTGGTCCAACAGACGGCCGGGGGTGGCCACCAGGCTCTCGACGCCGGCCTTGAGGTCGGCTTCCTGGGCCTTCATGTCGACACCGCCGAACACCACGGTGCTGCGCAAGGGCAGGTTCTTGTCATAGGCCACCACGCTTTCATGCACTTGGATGGCCAGTTCCCGGGTGGGGGTCAGCACCAGGGCGCGCACCGGATGGCGGGCCGGGGAGGCGCTGGCGTTGGCATGGGGGATCATCTTCTGCAACAGGGGCAGGGCAAAGGCCGGGGTCTTGCCGGTACCGGTCTGGGCCTGGGCCATGAGGTCGCGGCCGGAGAGCACCAGGGGGATGGCCTGCTTCTGGATTGGGGTGGGGGTCTTATAACCCATTTCATCCAAGGCGGAGAGGATCCTGCCGTCCAGGCCCAGGTCGGCGAATGTGGTGGCCGCTTCCAGCACGGGTGCGTGTTCAGTACCGAGTTCCATCAGAGTTCCCGCCAGTCCAGTCCGGTTTCCTGATCGGCCACGCCGATCCAGTGTGCTTCGCAGCCCAGGGCGCCGGCCAGGGCCGCACGCGCCAGTTCCGGCGCATTGTTTTCTTCCGAGAGGTGGGCTGCCACCACGTGCCGGAGGCTCTTGCCGGCCACCCGGGTCAGCAGGGCGGCGGCGGCGGCATTGTCCAGGTGGCCGTAGCGGCCCAGGATGCGACGCTTGAGGGCGGCCGGGTAGCCCCCTGCCTCCAGCATCGCCACGTCGTGGTTGCATTCCAGGGCCAGGGCGTCGCAGCCTGCCAGCATCCGTTCCATGTGGGGGGTGACGTGGCCGGCGTCGGTGAGCAGGCCAAAGCGCCGGGCGCCGTCGGAGAAGACGAACTGGACCGGCTCCCGAGCGTCATGGGGCACCGGGTAAGGTATGACCTCCAGGTCACCTACGGCGAAGGCTTGGTGGCCTTCCAGGATACGGGGCGAAGCGGGTGCGTCGCCCACCGCATCCAGCATGGCGTGGCTGCCATGGGACAGCCATACCGGGCAGCGGGCGGCCTGGGCCACCTTGGCGGCGCCTCGGCCGTGGTCGCTATGCTCGTGGGTGACGAGGACGGCATCGAGGCTGGTCACATCAACGCCCAGCCGGTTCAAGCGGCGGCCGGTTTCCCGGATGCCGAAGCCGCAGTCCACCAGGATGCGGGTGTCTCCGGCTTCCACCAACCAGGCATTGCCTTTGCTGCCGCTGCCGAGACATCCGAAGCGCATCCGTTATTTCAACTGTTCGAACAACAAAGTGGCGATGCGGTTGCCAGTCTCACTGTTGGCCGGCGTGCCGTCGTCCTGGTAGATGGCCAGGGCGGTTTCCGCGTCGGTTCCCTTGAGGCGGACCTGATAGCGGGCGGCCTGGGCCTTGGGATCATCCGAGCGCCAGAAAGCCAGCTTGGAGAAGAAGCCCTTCTCCTTCTTGGTGTTGGCCTCCGGGTCCAGATAGCGCACGTAGTAAATGCCGCCTGCCCGGTCCCGGTCCTCCACGGCGAAGCCGATGCGGTCCAGGGCAAGCCCCACCCGGCGCCAGGCCCGGTCAAAGGATTCCGGCATGGCGAGGCCCGGGGCCGCATCGGTGCCTTTGCGCAGCACGGCCTGGGGCGGCGCGCCTTTCTCAGCCAGGAGGGTCTGGGCGCGCGCCTCCTCGACGCCAAAGCGCACCATGAGGCGACGCAGCATCTCGGCTTCCAGTTCGGGGTCGGCGGCGCGGGGCTGCCAGACGGTCTTGCCCTTGCCCTGGTCGCCGCCACCCACGGTGCCCTCGAAGACCTCGTACATGCCCCGGTGGCTGATGTAGATCTCGGTGCGGCCGTCGGCCCCCACCTCCAGGCGGGTGCGGAACTTGTCCCGCTCGGCAGTGGAATAGAGTCCGTCGATGACCTTGCCCAGCAGGCTACGCA
>CAZYEY010000177.1:0-16121 GCA_964646585.1 uncultured Thiobacillus sp.
CCCCGCCCCGCGCCCTCGGCCCCAACGCCCCCCAGACACTGGCCCCGGTCCACCACCCCCGGGTCCCCGGCGGGCGTATCAATCACCGGCCCCCCAGCGGCCAACACGGCGGCCATCATCCGGGTCTCGGTGCCGGTGACGGTGACCATGGTGGTGAGCAGGCGGGCACCTTTGGGTCTGGGCGTCTTGGCGATGATGTAGCCCCGCTCCACGGCCACCTCCGCGCCCATGGCGAGCAGGCCCTTGATGTGCTGGTCCACAGGCCGGGCGCCAATGGCGCAGCCGCCGGGCAGGGAGACCCTGGCCTCGCCGCAGCGGGCCAGCAGGGGCCCCAGCACCAGGATGGAGGCGCGCATGGTCTTCACCAGCTCGTAGGGGGCGACGGGGTTGTCGAGCCCCGAGGCGTCCAGGCTCACGTTCTCTCCGTCCCGTTCCACCTTCACGCCCATCTGGGCCAACAGCCTGAGCATGGTGCCGATGTCGTTGAGACAGGGCACATTGGCGAGAATCAGGGGCTCCCTGGACAGCAGGCTGGCGCAAAGGATGGGCAGAGCGGCGTTCTTGGCGCCGGAAATGGAGACCTCGCCGGAAAGGCGGGCACCACCGGCAATGACCAGCTTATCCATGCTGCTTGGTCCATTCTTCCGGCGTCAGGGTCTTCATGGACAGGGCGTGGATGTCGGCATGCATGCGCTCGCCCAGAGCGCTGTAGACGAGCTGGTGGCGGGCCACCGGCAGTTTCCCGCGGAATTCCGGACTGACGATGAGGGCTTCGAAATGTTGGCCGTCACCGGCCACCTGGATGTGGTCGCAAGCCAGGCCGGCCTGGATCCACGCTTGAATCTGTTGGGGGGTAACCATGGAAGAACCGTCGAAAAATCAATGGCGGAGTTTATAGCCCGAACGCAGCATCATCCAAGTCAGGGCGGAAAGCACCAAGGCACAGGGCACCACCACCGCCAGGCCCAGCCGGGGATCCACGTCCCCCTGGCCGAAGAAGCCGTAGCGAAAGCCATCGATCATGTAGAACACCGGATTGAAGTGGGAGACCGTCTGCCAGAAGGGGGACAGGGAATGGACGGAATAGAACACGCCGGACAGGAAGGTGAGCGGCATGATGACGAAGTTTTGCACCGCTGCCAGGTTGTCGTACTGGTTGGCCCAGATGCCAGCCATGATGCCGATGCAGGAGAACACCGTGCCCGATGCCAGGCCGAAAGCCAGCGCCCAGATCGGATGGACCAGTTGCAGGTCGGCGAAGAACAACCCCACCAGAAGCACCCCCAGCCCCACCGTGAAACCGCGAACCAGGGCCGCGAACAGGTAGGCCAGGAAGAACTCCATGTGGGAGAGGGGGGGCAGCAGGACGAAGACAATGTTGCCGGTGACCTTGGACTGGATCAGGGAGGAGGAAGCATTGGCAAAGGCGTTCTGCAGCACCGACATGAGGATCAGGCCAGGCATGAGGAAGGCGGTGTAGTGGACGCCGGGATAGACCTGGACGTGTTCCTCCAGCACGTGGGAGAAGATCAGCAGGTACAGCAGGGCGGTGAGCACCGGCGCCCCCACGGTCTGCACCAGCACCTTCCAGAAGCGCAGGATCTCCTTGTGGAACAGGGTGCGGAAGCCAACGCTCATGGCTTGCTCCCCGGGCCGGCTCCCATGACCTTGAGGAAGACCGCTTCCAGATCGGCCTGGCTGACCGTCATGTCCCGGACCCCGATGCCCGCCTCCCGCAGGCAAGCCAGCATCGACTCCAGTTCGGCGTAGTCCGGCAGATCCAGCACGAAACGCGATCCATCCCGGCCGGTCAGGCGGGGCAACAATGCCTCGGGCAACCGCGCCGGCTCCAGCTCCAGTTCCAGGCGGCGCTCACCGCCGGCGCGCAACAGGTTCTTGGTGCGGTCCAGGGCGACGATGCGGCCCTGCTTGAGCATGGCCACCCGGTTGCACAGGGTCTCCGCCTCCTCCAGGTAATGGGTGGTGAGGATGACCGTGTGGCCCGCCTGGTTGAGTCGCCGGATGAAGGTCCAGAGGGATTGCCGCAGTTCCACGTCGACGCCGGCGGTGGGCTCGTCCAGAACGATGACCGGCGGTCTGTGCACCAGGGCCTGGGCCACCAGCACCCGGCGCTTCATGCCGCCGGAGAGCTGGCGGGTATAGGTGTCCGCCTTGTCGGCGAGTCCCAGGTTGGCGAGGAGTTCGTCGATCCAGTCGTCATTGCGGCGGATGCCGAAATAGCCGGACTGAAAGCGCAGGGTCTCGCGCACGGTGAAAAAGGGGTCGTAGACCAGTTCCTGGGGCACCACGCCCAGGCGGGCCCGGGCCTGCCGATAGTCCTTCACCACGTTGAAGCCCATGACCTCCGCCGAGCCGGCACTGGCCCGGGTGAGGCCGGCCAGGATGCTGATGAGGGTGGTCTTGCCGGCGCCATTGGGTCCCAGCAGGGCGAAGAACTCGCCGGTTTCGATGTCCAGGTCCACGCCCCGCAGGGCATGAACCTTGGGAAAACGCTTGTCCAGGCCGCGCAGGCGGACGGCGACAGTCATCGGGAAGGGAGGATCAGATCTGGTCGGCGATGCCGTAGAGCTTGGCGAGGCTGGAAAGGCTCTCGGGCACGGCGCGGAACTCGACAGGCTTGCCACCGGCGCGGCGGCGCAGGGACAGCATGAGGCTCAAGGCGGAAGAGTCCACATGACCTACCCCGGACAGGTCGAACACACTGGTGCCCCCCGCCAGGACCGCCTCGGCCTCGGCCAGCAGACGGGTGGCGTTGTCCAGGGTCAGGTCGCCCTCGAAGGTGGCAACCCCGGCTTCGACCCGCATCACTTGGATCCCGCCGCAGGCTGGTTGCGCCGGGTCAGGGCTGCCACCAAGCCGTCGATGCCCCCCTTGCGAACTTCGGAATTGAAGGAGTTCTTGTACACGGTGACCAGACTCACGCCCTCCACCAGCACATCGAACACCTTCCAGCCCCCTTCCTGCTTCTCCATGCGGTAGTCGATGGGGATGGGCGGCGCGCCGGGCTTGCTGACCACGGTATTGACGGTCACCTCGGTGTCGCCCGGATTCATTTTCAGGGGGGGGAAATCGATCTTGTAGTCGGCGACGCTGGTGAGGGAGGCGGAGTAAGTCCGCACCAGCAGGGTCCGGAACTGGTCCACCAGCTCCTTCTGCTGTTCCGGGCTGGCCTTGCTCCAGTTCTTGCCGACGGCCAGTTGGGTCATCTGGCGGAAGTCGAAGTTGGGCAGGATCTTCTCCTCCACCAGGGCCAGGATCTTCTTGGTATTGCCATTCTTGAGCTCCTTGTCCTGCTTGACGATGCGCAAGACCTCGTTGGTCGTGGTCCTGGCCAGGACATCCGGCGGCATTACGTCGGCATGGGCGCCCAGGACGAAAACCACCAGGGCACCGGCAAGAAGATATCGCATAGCTCGAATCATGTCTTAGGCCTCTGCTTTGAAGGTCGCCCCACTTTCCATGGGAAGGCGGGGCCAGTCAATCGTATGTTCCTACGCGGCCCACCGGTAGGGGGCCGGGTGTCGCGTTATTGAGCCGGGGCTTCGCCCTTGGCGCCACCCTCGGCCTTGCTGTAGAGGAACTGGCCGATGAGGTTTTCCAGAACCACCGCGCCCTGAGTCAGCTTGATGCGGTCGCCCTGGGCCAGCATCTTCTGGTCGCCACCCGCCTCCAGGGCCACGTACTGCTCCCCGAGCAGGCCGGAGGTCATGATGGCGGCGCTGGTGTCCTTGGGGAATTTGTAGCGGGCATCCAGGCTCAGGCTGACGCTGGCCTCATAGGAAGCCGCGTCGAAGCCGATGTCCGACACCCGGCCCACCACCACGCCAGCGCTCTTCACCGGCGCCCGCACCTTGAGGCCGCCGATGTTGTCGAAGGAGGCCTTCACCACGTAGGTCTGGGCGCTGTCGAAAGCGCCCATGTTGCCCACCTTGAGGGCCAGAAAAAGGATGGCGGCGATGCCTGCCACCACGAAGATGCCGACCCAGAGGTCGAGGGTTGCGCGCTGCATGGATCAGACTCCACGGAACATGAATGCGGTGAGGATGAAATCCAGGCCCAGGATGGCCAGGGATGAAGTCACCACCGTGCGTGTGGTGGCGCGGGAGACGCCCTCCGCCGTGGGCGGGGCGTCGTAGCCTTCGAACAGGGCGATGGCGGTGACGGCGATGCCAAACACCACGCTCTTGATGACGCCATTGAGGATGTCCTCCTTGAAATCCACGGCGGCCTGCATCTGGGACCAGAAGGAACCCTCGTCCACGCCGATGAGCACCACGCCCACCAGATAACCGCCCAGGATGCCCATGGCCGAGAACAGGGCCGCCAGGAGGGGCATGGAGATCACCGCCCCCCAGAAGCGGGGTGCCACCACCCGGGCGATGGGGTCCACGGCCATCATCTCCATGGCGGCGATCTGCTCGGTGGCCTTCATGAGGCCGATCTCGGCGGTGATGGCGGAGCCCGCCCGGCTGGCGAACAGCAGAGCGGCCACCACGGGGCCCAACTCCCGGACCAGGGAGAGGGAGACCAGCACGCCCAGGGCCTCTTCCGAGCCATAGGTCTGGAGGGTCTCATAGCCTTGCAGGCCCAGCACCATGCCCACGAACAGGCCGGACACCAGGATGATGATCAGGGACAGCACGCCGGCGGAGAAAATCTCCCGAATGATGAGTTGGAAGCGCCGGAAGCTCTGGCCGGAATGGATGAGAGTAAGGAAGAAGAAACGGGTCGCCACCCCCATGCGCCAGACCCCGTCCACCACCCGCCGGCCTATGCTGCGGAATCCGTTGAACAAACCGTCGATCATGCGCAAAGCTCCAGGTCGGCGGCATAGGCGGGCGCCGGGTAATGGAAGGGAACCGGGCCATCCTCCTCGCCATGCACGAACTGATGCACGTAAGGCAGATCGGAGCCCTTGATCTCGGCGGGCGTGCCTTGGGCGACGATGACCCCCTCGGAGACGAAATAGACGTGGTCCACGATCTTCAGAGACTCATGCACGTCGTGGGTGACCACCACGGAAGTCATGCCCAGGGTATCCGTGAGGCGTCGGATCAGGTTGCCAGTCACCCCCAAGGAGATGGGGTCCAGGCCGGCGAAGGGCTCGTCATAAAGAATCAGGGCCGGGTCCAGGGCGATGGAGCGGGCCAGGGCCACCCGCCGGGCCATGCCGCCGGAGAGTTCGGATGGCAGCAGATCCTGGGCACCGCGCAGGCCCACGGCATTGAGTTTCATGAGCACCAGATCCCGGACCATCTCTTCCGGCAGATCCGTGTGTTCCCGCAGGGGAAAAGCCACGTTTTCGAACACGGTCATGTCGGTGAACAAGGCGCCGAACTGGAACAGCATTCCCATGCGCCGACGCAGCCGATACAGCCCCTGTTGATCCAGTGTCCCCATGTCCACGCCATCCACTTTCAGCAGCCCCTGGGTGGGCTTGAGGGCCCCGCCTATGAGGCGCAACAGGGTGGTCTTGCCGCAGCCGGAGTTCCCCATGATGGCGATGACCTGGCCGCGCCGGGCGGACAGATTGACGCCTTTCAGCACCATGCGATCGCTGTAGGCAAACGACAGGTCGCGGATTTCGATGAGATCGTCGGACACGGGTTCTAGCCATTCTTGGACTGGCGGATTCTAGCAGGGGTCAATAACCCATGAGTTCCAGCAGGGTGCGAACCCGTTCCAGTTGGCCCAGGTCGCCATCCGCGCAGATCAGAAACAACTCCGGAGTCTCTTCCCGCTCCCGGATTTCCTCCGCCAGTGCCTTCAGGTCGCTGCCTCGGTCGAACCACACGAGCCTGGAATCCCCTGGAATAACGAAGGTGGCCTTGTCAGCCAGGGCTAGAGGTAACTCCGAGGTTTCGTCCGCCGCGAGCAGGAAGCGGAACCTGCTGTGCACATCTTCACGCCAAGCAGCCATTTCAGCGGCAGCCACCGCGTTCCAGGACTCCGGCGCCAGCCATACACAGGAAAACTGGCTGGAATAGAAGGCCAGTCTCCATTCCTCGGGCATGTCGGCGGGGTAGAAGGCCCCGACCCAAGTGGGATGACGCCAGTCCATGGCGCCCAGAAATACACTCTTGGTCATGATTCCGTCATTTCAGCTTCCAACAATCGCGCAGCCAAGCCGGGCAGGGCATCTTTCTGTAAATCTTACGGGGCGATGCCATCGGGGATTGACCTTGCCTCTGAAAAGTGGAGTTCTTAGCCCTTGTTGAGAATATTGACAAGGAGTCGAGAAATGACGGGCAAACAAGTGAACGCGCAGTAGATGCAGGAATTCAAGCTGGAGGCGGTGCGACAGGTGCGAGCCGGACAGGCGCAATCGGTGGTGGCCAAGGTCTTGGAGATACCCAAGGCGAGTTCCAGGCTGCTTTGAAAGACTGGGGTATGCGCTCATCGATGAGCAGGAAGGGCAACTGTTGGGATAACGCTCCAACGGAAAGCTTCTGGGGTCCGTTGAACACGGCCAGCGTGCATGGGAACAAGTTCGCCACCCGTGAGCAGGCCCGGAAAGCGGTGATGGACTGGATGGCCTTCTACAATCACCCCAGGCTGCATTCGTCGCTGGACTACCTCAGCCCGATGCAACTCGAGCAACGCTGGTACGAGGCACAGCGTAAAAAGACCGCGTGAACCGTGGGCTAAGCGCTCCACGAAACAAGGGCAAGTTCACTTGTAGTGCCTTCCCATGACAACACATTTTTTCTCTCGTCTTGTGTTGCACTTCTGATTTGAGTCCAAATCCTCTCCTGCGCCCGTCCCGGCCCGTCCGGCTCATTCCTTCAGGCACAGGCAGCGCCGGCCGACCACCTTCCAGCTGCACTGCAGCCGCGCCTCGATGCCGGGCAGCGCCTCGGCAACGTCCCAGAAGTCCTTCCTGCCGCAGTAGAGGCGGCCACAGGCATCCTGCTTGACCACACCCGCCGCGCGATCGGTACGGCGCTGGCAGTCCTCACCCGGTTGCGGCCGCACTGCCGGCACCGCCGTCTCCTGGGCCACCAGGGCGGTCGGAACGACCAGCGTCAGGCAAAAAACCATGCCGAGGATGGCAGACTTGAAAAGATGCTTCGTGCTCATGATGCAATCCTTTCAGGGTTTGCCCGCCGGCGCCGTCGCCGGAGGCGGGACGGTGCGCGGGCTGGCGCCGCCATCACTGCCACGCGGCGACTGACCGGGGGCGGGGGTACTGCCGCGCCCCGGCGGTTCCACCGACTTCAGCCCCGGCACACACTTGCCCCTGGCGGCGGAATAGCTCCAGCCCATCGGGCAGGGCTGGGGCGGTTCCTGGACTGCCTTGAGGTTCGGCTCCGGAAGTGCCGCCGGCGACTTCGGTTTTCCCGCCTCTGCGGGCAGACAGCTGTCGCCGTAACGCTGCATTCCCTCCGGGCAGCGGCACACGCCCGTACCCTGGGCGTCCTTGCCCCAGCTCATGCCCTTCGGGCAGGCCACACAGCTGTTGTCGGCGAAGCGGTATTCCTGGCCTTCCGGGCAGTCCTGGCAGAACAGCATGCCCTTGCTCTTCGGTTTCTGCCACAGCTTGCCCGGCGGGCAGAACGGCCTGCAGGCCTTGGCCTGGTAATCCCAGTAGCCCCACTCGGGACATTTCGAGGAGCACTGGTTCGCTCCGGCCGCGGAGGTCATGCCTTCGGGACAGAGCTTGCACTCGCCCAGACTGGTGTTGGGCTGGGTGAACGAGTAGCTGCCGGCCGGACAGGGGGCGCACTGGCCGTTCTTCAGCAAATGGCCCGGCTGACAGGCCGGCACGCAACCCGGCTTGCCCGCCAGAGGGGACGTACCGACCTTCTGGCCGGGACTGCAGGTGGCGCACTGGCCGTCCATCTCCACATAGGCGTTGCTGCCCTGGCAGGGCTCGCACACCGCGGTCGCCGAAGGGCCGCCACCCTTGGCACCTTTGTAGGCGTTCTGTCCCGGGCAGACGCAGGCAAACAGGTCGGTCGCCGCATGCTTGACCTGTTTGCTGGGCGGCGGACAGGGACAGGAGGGTTTGTTCGTCGGCACCCACGTCTTGGTCTGTCCGCTGTAGGCGGCCCACCCCTTCTGCCAGCCCGGGGCGCAGAACGGGGTCTGCCCCTCCACATGCATGGCGCCGGTCTTTTCCCTCCCGAAGAGATCGTCGTAGAACTCGCCGACGGCATCCAGTCCGCTCTCCAGCACCCCGCCGGTGCAGCCGAGCACGGCCTCGATGATCTCCTTGATCTTCTCGGCGATGCCGCTGTAACGCACGCCGCAGGCGCAGGACCAGTTGTTGGCGATGATGTCGAGGCCGGGGGTGGATTTCATGAACGCCACGAAATTCTGCGCCCCCTGGTCGCTGGCAAAGGCGATGAGTTCGTCCCTGGCGCTGTCTGGCAGGCCGAGGACCGCGGCGAGTTCGGCCAGCGCCAGGGCAATCGGTTTGGCGGCCACGTCACCCAGCGCCTTCTGGCAACCCGCATCGTCCTGGAAACCCTTGGCGAGTTGTTCGATCAGTACCACCCCGGCGAGCACGGCGAGGAAATCCGGGCGTTGCAGATCGGCCAGGCAATGGCCATAGTCACGCATGAATTCGTAGGCATTCTCCAGATCCTTGGGTTCGACCAGTGTGACGAGCTTGGCGCAGTCGTCGAAGCCGGCCCGGGCAGGTCTCGGCGCCAGCGCGGCGGCTGCCGTGGCGACAACAATCAGGAAAATGAGCAGCAGGCGCTGCATCGCTCACCTGAGCGGCAGTCGCGTGTGGTACGGGGCGGCGAACTGCTGCGCCTCGAAGGCCGGCCGCAGTGTGCCTGGAATCGGGTCGGTACCGTGCGGCAGCAGCGGCACCGTGTATGACAGACGCGACTGGGTCAGCCCCACCGCCTGCTGACGCATCGACTGGGCGAGCCCCGGCTTGACGCAGCGCCCGTCCATGGTCGCGCCCTCACGGCAAGGCTCGGCGGCTTGCCCCACCGGGATCGCGGCAAGCAGTGCGATCAACAATACCGCATGGTACGCCGACATCGTTGCCTCCTCTTCAGTTCAGAACTGCCAGTCCAGCCCGGCCACGAGCTGCCATGCCACGGTGCGGGTCTTCGGCCCTCCAGTGCCCGGATTCTCGTCCTGAGCCATGTGGATGCGGCCGGCCGCCAGTGACAGGCGCGCGTTGCGATCGAGTGCATATTGCCCGTTCAGCCCGAGCGACCAACGTTCCTTCGCGGACAGAAAGCGGCTGTCCGTCGGCTGCCAGGCATTGTGGTCACGCCTCAACCAGCCCAGTTGCACACCCAGCGCATAGTGCTGCGTGCTGTACGTCGTCTCGACGTCCACCTGGCGCACACCGCTGTTTGAATTGAAGGTTTCCTCGACGAGCGGCGGCGCACCGCCGGCAAGGACACGGTTCTTCTCCGTGCGGCCGCGGGAGAAGTTGGCGCGCGAGGCCCAGCGCTCGTTCCAGGCATACGCGAGCGAGAGGGTGGTGACGCGGTGGGCGCCGGCGCGGTAGTAATCGACGTCGTTGCGCCGGGTCTCGCTCTCGCTCGTATGCGCCGTCTGCAGGCGCGCGCTCAGGCTGTCGCCTTCATAGCCCAGCCCCAGGCTCCAGGACCGGTTGTCGCCCGGGTCGAAGCGGCCGAGGTTGACCGTCTCGTAGCTGCCGCGGCGGGTGTGGCCAAGGGCAGCAGTGGCGACGAAATCGTCGCTGAGCGGCACATTCACCCCGGCCGTGAGGCCGAGATTGCGCCCTTCTCCGTGCGTCGGCGCGGCGACGACATCTTCATCCATGTGTGCCTGGCCGTTGCCGTAACGGGAGCGTCCGCTCGGCAGATTGGCGTTCAAAGAAAGAAAAGGTTGCAGCCCGGGCAGCGCCAGATAGTTGAACGTGCCCCCCAGCAGCGTATCGGTCCAAGAATCCGCGGCGGCCGTCTGCCCCGCGCTCGTCTGGCGCGAGCGCATCCAGCCGGAGCGCAGCATGAACTGCATGCCGAGCGCATCGACCGGATTGCCCGAGAGCTGCCAGGCGAATGGCAGGAAGGATTGTGCCCCGCGCTGTCCGGCATCGTCTTTCCACTGATGGTGTTGCATGCTCACGGAGAAGGTCTGCGACCAGGCGATCTCCCCGCACACCGCAGGCGGGGCTGCTGTCAGGCCAGCCGCCGCACAGGCAAGCGCAATGGCTCCGCGATGATGACACTGTTTCATTAGGGCACCTCGAAAAACCACGCCCTTTGGGCAGCGGTTTGACATAACGCTTTCGTCATAGATTATGCCGGGATTGAAAACGATTAAACCACCGCTCCGCCATCAAGGCCGACCTGTTTGCTGCCGAGGCGCATCGACGAAAGATCGATGCCTTGGGTGGTCCGCTGGCCGAGATCGGGGCCTGCATTGACTTTTCCGCCCTGGCGGCGGGAGTGGATCGGGTGACGCCGCGCCCGGCAAGTCCGCAGGGAGGACGCCCGCCGTTTCCCATCGGGACGATGGTGAGGATTCTGGCGCTCAAGCGGTTGTACAACCTCTCCGACGAGCAGATGGAGTATCAGCTGCTGGATCGGATGAGCTACCAGCGCTTTTGCGGTTTGGCTCAAGCCGCCAACATTCCGGATCCCACGACGATCTGGGTTATTGAGAACCGGATTTGGGAAGCAGGCGCCAAGGCGTTGTTCGATGGCATGCACGGCCAGTTGCTGGCCAAGGGCTTTATCGCCCGGGGCGGCCCGATCATCGACACCACCCTGGTCCCGGGGCCCAGGCAGCACCTGAGAAAGGAAGAGAAGGCGCTTGTGGGCGAGGGGGCGACGCCGGCTGCCTGGGTGCCGGCCAAACGGCGGCAGAAGGATGCGGATGCCGCCTGGACGAGAAGCATGGCCGGAACCACTTCGGGTACAAGCTGTCGGTGAATGTGGATCGCAAGTACAAGATGATCCGTAAGATCGAGACGGGAACGGCCAGCACCCACGATAGCCAGCATTTCGATGCCGTGCTCGACGAGTTCAACACCAGCCGGGAGGTATATGCGGATCGGGGTTATCCGTCCGAGGTGCGGGAAGATCAACTCAAAGCGGCGGGCTGGCGCAATCACATCTAGCGCAAGGGCAAGGGGAACAAGCCGTTGTCGGCTGGTCAGCAGCGGTGCAATCAGCGGATTGCCAAGATTCGCGCCCGGGGTGAGTACCCGTTTGCCGCGATAGCGCAGGTGGGCGGCAAGCTCATTCGCAGGATTGGGCAGGCCCGGGCGAGCTTCGCCATGACGATGCTGACGACCTGCTACACCCCGAAGCGTCTGACCTACTTCATGAGGGCGGGAATCCAGGCCTTCTGACGCCCGAAGTGAGCCGTATTGTCCCTGCCCAGGACGATGGGGAAGCGAAACCGGGCAAAGACGCCCCAGATCGGGGCGGTTTGAAGTCGAAATCAAGAGCAACTCGGTCATGAAGTCTTCGTCGTCACCTGTGTCAGCCGAAGGGGTGGCGAAACTGCAACACCCCATCTCACGGCAAATGCGAGGATCATGCCAACGGAACTCTAAATTAGGATATTTTGATATTCTTTCGCTGCTCAACAAGTTGTTCCATCCATTCGGTCGTACCCAACCCCTTAAGGAGATTGTGATGAAAATGAAATCCCTGATCGCTGCCCTGCTGGTCTGTGCCGCTCCCGCCACCTTCGCTGCTGACGCCGCTCCCGCCAGCAAGCCGGTTCCGCAGACGCCTGAAGCCTGGTTGGCCCGCATGACCGACATGACCCAGAACATGTCCGCCTACAAGGATCCCAAGGTGTTCGTGCCCTGGCTGAACGCCGTGACCGAACCCGGCTTCTACACCACCATGGGCCTGAACATGATGGATCCCATCAACTGGGTGAACTTCATGAACTCCATGACCCAGCCTGGCGCCTACACCAACATGGCCCAGTTTGCCGACCCGAATGTCTACATGAAGTGGCTGGCCGCCGGCATGGACCCCAACTTCTACACCGCTCTGCTGACCCAACTGTCCGACCCGGGCAAAATGATGCGCTGGGTGATGTCCCCCCTGGACCCCAAGATCATGCAGATGTTCATGAACACCCTGAACCCCAACATGTACATGACGTGGATGATGTCCCCCCTGGATCCCCGCTCCATGCAGCTCATGATGGCCCCCATCAACCCCAACCTGTATATGGGCTGGATGGGCGCTTCCATGAACCCCGGTTCCTACGGTGACATGTGGAAGGGCTTCATGAACCCCGCCACCTACAGCATGCCCACCATGCCCACCTACGCCGTTCCGGCCGCCCCCGCCGCTCCTGCCGGTGCTGCCCCCTCCTTCAACTTCTTCGACCCCAATGCCTGGACCCAACTGTTCCAGATCCCCGGCCTGACCGCTCCGGCCGCTGCGCCTGCCGCGCCCGCCAAGTAACACCGAGACGCGGAACGAAAAACGGCTGCCGAAGGCAGCCGTTTTTTTTCGCCTTCAGAGTTACGGGGTTCCGCCTGGAATCCGCTCTGCGAAAGTCCACCGTCCCGATGCGTGGCAATTGGGCAGCCAACCTCTTACCGCCCCGGCCCTCTTGGTCGATCCCGCTGCCTTCCTCTGTTGAGCCCTGACTGCCAGGGATCGATGATCGCGTCGTTCCCAGGGCCAAGCACCGGCGCAGGTGTGGCTCACTACTGGTGGTCACGCTTGCAGTCGCCGGAATGGCTTCGGCAAGGGAAAAATGCTTTGCCCGTCTTCTCAGACCCGATTCGCCATCTGTCGCGCAGCCCCATAGAATGCGCTGCAATTGAGCAGCCATGCGGGCTTCGGAGAAGCAACGGTAACTTGGTTATCCACGGGGAGTCGTCATGACCATCTTTCTCAACATCGACGGCAACGAAGCCGCCGCCCGCATGGCCTACCTGTGCAACGAGGTCATCGCCATCTACCCCATCACGCCCTCCTCCAACATGGGGGAATGGGCCGACGAATGGGCCAGCCAGGGCCAGCCCAATCTCTGGGGCACGGTGCCCAGGATCATCGAGATGCAGTCCGAGGGCGGCGCCGCCGGCGCCCTGCATGGGGCCATCACCTCCGGAGCGCTCGCCACCAGCTTCACCGCCAGCCAGGGGCTGCTGCTGTTCATCCCCAACCTCTACAAGATCGCCGGGGAACTCACTCCCTTCGTGCTGCACGTGGCGGCCCGGGCCCTGGCCACCCACGCCCTTTCCATCTTCGGCGACCATTCCGACGTCATGGCCTGCCGAGCCACCGGCTGCGCCCTCCTGAGTTCCAATTCGGTGCAGGAGGCCCAGGACCTGGCGCTCATCGCCCAGGCGGCCACCCTGGCGGGGCGCATCCCGGTGATCCACTTCTTCGATGGCTTCCGCACCTCCCATGAAGTGGCCAAGATCGTCGCGGTGGAGCCGGACACTGCCCGGGCCCTGCTGGATCCGGACGCCATCGCCGCCCACCGGGCCCGGGCCCTGTCGCCGGAACATCCGGTGATCCGGGGCACTTCCCAGAATCCGGACGTGTTCTTCCAGTCCCGTGAGCGGGCCAATCCCTGGTACGACGCCTTTCCCGGCGTGGTCCAGGCAGCCATGGACCGCTTCGGCCAACTCACCGGCCGCCACTACCGGCTCTACGAATACGAGGGCGCCCCGGACGCCGAGCGGGTCGTCGTGCTCATGGGCTCCGGCGCCCAGACCGTGGGCGAGACCGTGGCCCACCTGACCGCGAGGGGTGAGAAGGTGGGCGTGCTCAAGGTGCGTCTGTTCCGCCCCTTCGCCGCCGATGCTCTGCTGGCCGCTCTGCCGGCCAGCACCAGGGCCGTCGCCGTGCTGGACCGCTGCAAGGAGCCTGGCGCCGACGGGGAGCCCCTCTACAAGGATGTGCTTACCGCCCTTTCCCAGGCGGCAGCGGATGGCGTCCGGCCCATGCCCCGGGTCATCGGCGGCCGCTACGGCCTGGCCAGCAAGGAGTTCACGCCGGGCATGGTGGTCGCTGTCTTCGCCGAATTGGCGAAACCCAAGGCCAGGCGACAGTTCACCGTGGGCATCCAGGACGACGTCACCCATCTCTCCCTGGACTGGGACGCGGGCTTCCGCACCGATGCAGCAGCCCGCCAGCAACATGCCGTGTTCTGGGGCCTGGGCGCCGATGGCACGGTGTCGGCCAACAAGAACTCCATCAAGATCGTGGGGGAGGCCACCGATCTCCAGGCCCAGGGCTATTTCGTCTACGACTCCAAGAAATCCGGCGCGGTCACCGTCTCCCACCTGCGCTTCGGCCCGGATGCCATCCGCTCCGCGTATCTGGTGGAGGAAGGCATGGCGAGCTTCGTGGCCTGCCACCAGACGGTGTTCATCGAGCGCTACGACCTCCTGGCCCACGCCGCCCCCGGCGGCGTCTTTCTGCTCAATACGCCGGAACCGCCGGAACGGGTCTGGGACAGCCTGCCGGCAAACCTGCGCGCCGGCATCGCCGGCAAGAACCTCAAGCTCTGGGTCATCGACGCCTACCGGGTGGCCCAGGAAGCGGGCATGGGCCGACGCATCAACACCATCATGCAGACCTGCTTCTTCGCCATTTCCGGCATCCTGCCCCGGGAAGGGGCCATCGCCGCCATCAAGAAGGCGGTGGACAAGACCTACGGCAGGAAGAGCAAGCGCCTGGCCGATTTGAATTACCAAGCCATCGACATGACCCTGGCGAACCTGCACGAGGTGGCGATCCCCAGAGGGCGGGAAAGCACGGTCATCCCGGCCGTTCCCGCTGCGGCCCATGACATCCACCTCCCCGCCTTCGTCCGTGACGTCACCCTGCCCATCTTCCGCGGCCATGGCGACCGCCTGCCGGTGTCCCTCATGCCCGTGGATGGCACTTTTCCGGTGGGCACCGCCCAATACGAGAAACGCAACATCGCCCTGGAAATCCCCGTATGGGAGCCGGATCTGTGCACCCAGTGCGGCAAATGCGTGTTCGTCTGTCCCCACTCGGCCATCCGGGCCCGGGCCTTCCCGGCGGAACGGGCCGCCGGCGCCCCGCCTACGTTCAAGCACGTGCCCGCCAAGAGCAAGGACTACCCGCCGGGCACCCACATCAGCTACCAGGTGGCCCCGGAGGACTGCACCGGCTGCGGCGACTGTGTGGCCGCCTGTCCCATCCACGACAAGTCCAACGTCAGCCGCCTGGCGGTGAACATGGCCCCCATCGGCCCCCTGCGCGACCAGGAGCGGGACAACTACGCCTTCTTCCTGGCCCTGCCGGAGTTCGACCGGGCGGCGGTGAAGCACGGCACCATTCCCGGCTCGGCCCTGCTGGATCCCCTGTTCGAGTATTCCGGCGCCTGCGCCGGCTGCGGCGAGACTCCTTACATCCGCCTGGCGACCCAGCTCTTCGGCGACCGCATGCTGATCGCCAACGCCACCGGCTGCTCCTCCATCTATGGTGGCAACCTGCCCTCCACGCCCTACACGGTGAACGCCCAGGGCAAGGGACCGGCCTGGAGCAACTCCCTGTTCGAGGACAACGCCGAGTTCGGCTTGGGGCTCCGCCTGGCAGCGGACCAGTTGATGGACTACGCCAAGGGGCTGGTGAAGGAACTGGCGGCTGACATCGGCGGCGACCTGGCCGAAGCTCTGGTCGGCGCCGACCAGCGGGAGGAGGCGGGGCTCCATGAACAGCGCCGCCGGGTGGCCACCCTGCTGGAAAAGCTGGCGGCATCCGCCCACCCCCGGGCCCAGGAGCTCGCCAGCGTGGCCGAATGGCTCATCCGCCGCTCGGTGTGGATCATCGGTGGCGACGGCTGGGCCTACGACATCGGCTTCGGCGGCCTGGACCACGTGCTGGCCCTGCCCTACGACGTCAATATCCTGGTGTTGGACACGGAGGTCTACTCCAACACCGGTGGCCAGACCTCCAAGGCCACCCCCATCGGCGCGGTGGCCAAGTTCTCCGCCGGCGGCAAGGCCACGGCGAAGAAGGACCTTGCCCGGCTCGCCTCCGACTACGGCCATGTCTACGTGGCCACCGTGGCCTACGGCGCCAAGGACACCCAGACCCTGCGGGTGTTCCACGAGGCCGAGGCCTACGCCGGCCCCTCCCTCATCGTCGCCTATAGCCCCTGCATCGCCCACGGCTACGACATGCTCTACAACCAGC
>CAZYEY010000178.1:0-4311 GCA_964646585.1 uncultured Thiobacillus sp.
GTTAAAGGGACAGGGCAAGTGCGGGAGAGGCCGGGGGGGTGCGGGGGAAGGGACGATCGACGATAACGCCGCTGTTGCCGTAGTCCAGGTCCAGCACCGTCGCGAAGCTGAAGTACACCCCCACAGGCGGCAGCTCGGCGCCGATGACATAGCCCGCATACCGGGACAGGCGCCGGGCCCGCTGGGGATGGACGTCCCAGATCTCGCAGATGGCGCGCATGGGCGGGATGGGGGTGAAGCCCTCGCGAAAGCGCTGCACCCGGCCACCCTCTTGGTCCACGCACTGCGCAGTCCCCGTCTGCTCATCGGCGTGGACCAAGGGGGTTGCCGGGTGCAGCGCTTTCGCGAGCGCTTCACCCCCATCCCGCCCGTGCGCGCCATCGGCGAGCTCTGGGACGGCCATCCCCAGCGGGCCCGGCGCCTGGCCCGGGATGCGGGCTATGTCATCGGCGCCGAGCTGCGGGCTGTGGGGGTGGACTTCAGCTTCGCGCCGGTGCTGGACCTGGACTACGGCAACAGCGGCGTCATCGGCGATCGGGCCTTCCACCGCAGCCCCCAGGCGGTCACCGACCTGGCCCACGCCCTGGTGCTGGGTCTCCAGGAAGCGGGGGTCAGCGCCGTGGGCAAGCATTTCCCCGGCCATGGCTTCGTCGCCGCCGATTCCCACCTGGCCATCCCCGTGGACGAGCGCAGCCTGGCAGACATCGAGTTCGCCGACCTGTTGCCCTTCCGCCAGATGATCGATCTGGGCCTGGCCGGCATCATGCCCGCCCACGTCATCTATCCCCGGGTGGATGAACAGCCCGCCGGCTTCTCCCGCAAGTGGCTCAGCGAAATCCTGCGGGGTCAGTGCGGCTTCGAGGGGGTGATCTTCAGCGACGACCTGACCATGGAAGGCGCCAGTGGCGCCGGCGGCATTGCCGAGCGTGCCCTGGCCGCCCTGCTGGCGGGCTGCGACATGGTGCTGGTGTGCAACCGGCCGGACCTGGCGGACGAATTGCTGGCCAGGCTGAAATGGCCTCTGCCGCCGGTGTCCCTGATCCGCCTGGCCCGCATGCACGGCCGCCCCCATCCGCCCAGCCGCACCGCCCTGCACGAGAGCCAGCGCTACGTGGGCGCCGTGCGCCACCTGGGCGGCATCGGCCAGGCCGACGCCGACCTGGCCCTGTCGGATCCCACCAACGTCTGCGGCCGCCAGGACCGCGCCCCCCATTCCAATAGCCGAGAGATTCCATCATGAAACGCCGCCGCATCTATGGTCGCCACCGCCTTTCCCGGGACGCCGAACGTCTGGCCTGGCTGGCCCAGGGCCTGGCCGAATCCGGCAGCCGCCTGGAGGATGCCTGGCTGGAGGCCGAGATCGAGACCCTCATCGACCGCCTGCTCAAGGCTGGTGACGAGGATGCCCTCAACCAGGCCCTGGACCGGCTCCACGAGACCAATGGCCGAGCCTATGAAGAGCTGGCAGACCTCATCGAGGCGGGCTGCGAGGTGAGCCGGGTGGGCGATACCGCCCGGCTCATCATCGCCTTGCCGGTGCTGGCCTGGTCCCGCTACGCCATCCCCACCCGGAGCCTGCCCAAGCCCACCCTGGACGCCCTGCGCGCCCAGCTTTCCGCCCACGTGCTTGGCGCCGAGGCCCGGGTGCATTTCGCCGATTACCTGTTCAGCCCGGACCAACTGCCCCAGGGTTATTGCGCGACCCGGGCCTTCGCCGACGACCTGTGGAGCGCCGCCGCCGCCGGCAAGGACCTGAAGGTGGATGGCCGCCGTCTGGCCGAGAGCCAGGTCTTCGTTTCCGACGTGCGCTACCTGATGGCCGCCGTGCAGGTACCCGTGGGCCGGCCGGTATTCCGCTGGAACGAGACCGACGGCGGCCGCCCGGCGGCCCTGGCGGCCTGGCGGGAACAGGGCGGCCCCAATTTCCAGACCCTGCTCACGGGCTGCGCCTATGAGCTGCTGTTGCCGGACGCCTATTTCGCTGCCTGGCGCCAGGCCGACCGGGACACCCGGCCCTTCGCCCTGAAGGCGGCGGTGGAATACCTCAAGACCCTGTTCAACGAACCGGCCAACCGCATCCGCGCCGTGGTCGCGCCCTATTACGAGCACTGGCTGGAGGAGTGGCGCGTGGGCTTCACCCTGGCCAACTCCGACGAGGTGGTGCATGGCGTCACCTGGCCCCTGCTGGGTCAGGAGGACGAGAACACCGACCTGGGGCCGGAGATCGAGGCGCTGCTGAAGAACGCCGGTATCGGCGAAGTGCGTATCCTGGATACCCGCATGCCCCTGGAATACTGCGAAGACTGCGGCGCCCCCCTGTTCCCCAACCCGGACGGAGAGAACGTCCACGCGGAACTGCCGGAGGACATGCAGGGGACGCCGGCGCAGCTTCACTGACCTTGATTGCTTCCGCCGTTGATCAAGCCCCGTACGGGGATGAAAGGGATCGAGGGGATTTCGCATCGGCAGCCGACCTGGAAGCGTTCACCAAATTCCCCCAAGCCCACTTTGAGAAGGGGGGGCCTTCAAGTTGAAACCGATGACCTTCACCACCGACTGCGCCGCCTGTCCCCGCCTCGCCGGTTTCCTCGAAGCCGGCCGGACCAGCCATCCCGGCTACTTCTGCAAGCCGGTGCCGCCCTTCGGCGATGAGCGGCCGCAACTCCTCATCGTCGGCCTGGCCCCCGGCTTCCACGGCGCCAATCGGACCGGCCGACCCTTCACCGGCGACCATGCCGGCATCCTGCTCTACGAGACCCTGCATGCCTTCGGCTATGCCAGCCGGTCCGCTTCGGTGTCCGCCGACGATGGCCTGAAGCTCATCGGCTGCCGCATCACCAACGCGGTGAAATGCGTGCCGCCGGAGAACAAGCCAGAGACCGCCGAGATCAGGCGCTGCAACGCCTTCCTGAAGGCGGAACTGGCGGGCCTTCCCGCCGGGGCGGCCATCCTGGCCCTGGGGCAGATCGCCCACAAGGCGGTGCTCATGGCCCTGGGCCTGAAGGAAAAGGCCCATCCCTTTGCCCACGCCGCCCGTCATGCATTGCCCGGCGGATTGCGGCTCCACGACAGCTACCATTGCAGCCGCTACAACACCCAGACCCGCCGCCTCACCCCCGAGATGTTCCACGCCGTATTCCGGCAAATCCAAGGAGGTTCCTGACCATGCCCGTCGTCACCATCAAGCTTGCCGGCTCCCTGACCCGGGAGCAGAAGAAAAAGATCGCCGAGGAGATCACCGATACCCTGGAACGCCACGCTCTCAAGCCCAAGCGCTACACCTACATCGCCTTCGAGGAACTGCCGGACGAGAACTGGGCCATTGCCGGCCAGTTGCTGGACGAGGACGACGACTGAGCAACCCGTGACCGAGTCCTTCGACGCCAAGCCCCTGCCCGCCGGCCTGCCCAACCTGCCCGGCGTCTACCGCATGCTGGGGGAAGGGGGGGCGGTGCTCTACGTGGGCAAGGCCAAGGACCTGAAGAAGCGGGTCTCCAGCTACTTCCAGAAGACCGACCTCTCCCCCCGCATCCGCCACATGGTGGCGCGCATCCGGGACATCCAGACCACGGTGACCCGCACCGAGGCGGAGGCCCTGCTGCTGGAGAACAACCTCATCAAGGGCTTGAGCCCCAAGTACAACATCCTGTTCCGGGATGACAAGTCCTACCCCTACCTCTTGCTGTCCGGGCATGAATATCCCCGCCTGGGCTTCTTCCGGGGCACGCCGGACAGGAAGAACCGGGTGTTCGGCCCCTTTCCCCATTCCCTGGCGGTGCGGGAGAGCATCCAGATCCTGCAGAAGGTGTTCCGCCTGCGCACCTGCGAGGACACGGTGTTCGCCAACCGTTCCCGGCCCTGCCTGCTGCACCAGATCAAGCGCTGCAGCGGCCCCTGCGTGGGGCTGGTGTCGGCCGCCGAATATGCCCGGGACGTAGAGAACGCCACCTTGTTCCTGGAAGGCAAGGACAACGAGGTCATCGCCGGCCTGACGGCGCGCATGGAGGCCGCCGCCCTGGCCCTGCGCTTCGAGGCGGCGGCGGTGTACCGGGACCAGATCCAGGCCCTGGCTCAGGTGCGGGCGGTGCAGTTCGTGGAAAGCCGCTCCAGCCAGGACGTGGACGTGATCGCAGCGGTGGTCCGTGGCGGCGTGGCCTGCGTCTACCTCCCCATGGTGCGGGTCGGCCGCAGCCTGGGCGGGCGTGCCTTCTTCCCCACCCACGGCGAGGATGGTTACCCGCCCGCCCTGGTGGACGCCTTCGCCTGCCAGCCCTACGGCCTCCCTGTCCCTTCTACCCCTCCTAACCCGCC
>CAZYEY010000179.1:0-2801 GCA_964646585.1 uncultured Thiobacillus sp.
CCCTAACCCTCCCCACTCGTGGGAAGGGAATCTGCACCCATGGGCAGGGAACCGGCTCCTCCCCCATCAATGGAGGAGCTTGGGAGGGGGGGATGCCCAATTCAAACGACCCCGTGTATCCCGGCCTTTTTCAACCTGCGGAAATCACCCCGGAAGCCGACGCCAGCCTTACCCGCCTGCCCGGCCAGGTCTGCGCCGTGCTCACCGCCGACTGCCTGCCGGTACTGTTCTGCGACGATGTGGGCACGGTGGTGGCCGCCGCCCATGCCGGCTGGCGGGGGTTGGCCGGTGGCGTGCTGGAGGAGACGGTCAGGGCCATGAACGTAGCGCCGGAGCATATCCTGGCCTGGTTGGGGCCAGCCATCGGGCCCGAATGCTTCGAGGTGGGCCCGGAAGTGCGGGAAGCCTTTGTCGCCCACAACGAGATGGCGGGCGCCGCCTTCCGACCCGCCTTGCCCGCCACCGTGGGGGAAGCGCCGCGCAAATGGCTCGCCGACCTCTACATACTGGCCCGCATCCGTCTGGCCGGAGTTGGAGTGGAACGGGTCTATGGCGGCGGGGCCTGCACGTTTCAGGATGCACGCCGCTTTTATTCCTACCGCCGGGACGGGCGGACGGGCCGCATGGCCAATTTGATCTGGATTACACCCTCAGCCTGACCGCGGCTCCCCACCCGCAGGCGAAGTATCCCGGGGATCCCCTCCCAGCCACGCGGCCGGCAGATCCGACCAGTACACGCCCTCGGGCAGGGTGGCTTTGCCCAATCGTTGCTTCAGCCCACGGCGGGGCAGGGGATAACAGCGCAAGTCATCCCTGCGCTTGTCGATGAGCGTGGCCGCCTCGGCCAAGACTTTCAACACCCATTCCACCTCGCCGGTAGCGAAGAAGACGCTGTATTCGATGGGAACCGCCACCTCGGACAGGAAACGGTGCATGCGCCCGAGCCGGCGGGGCGAAATGATGTCGTAGGCGATGAGAAAGTCCCCACCCATGGTCAGACCACTCCTCGGCCTACCCCAGCGGGGCTCTGATGCTGTCCGTCTGCCCAGACGCGGCGCGAGCCAGGCATGCAGATCTGGAAGAACTCATCGATGCGCGTGGAAAAAAACATGGTCACGTCACGGCTCACACGCGCTCGAATCCCCGGTGACCGCTTCACCCGCCGCATCCCAGGCCGCGCGCAAGGCCGTGTCCGCCTCAGCCTGGTGATCCGGGGGGGCGATCAGGTCGAGCAGTTCCCTGACCCGCTGGTCCAGCCCCTTGCGCAGGATTTCCGCCAGTGGCTCCCAGGCCCGATAGAAGCGTTCCCGCCCAGCCTTGCCCAAGAAACATCCCTCCGCCGTGCTGGAGAAATCAGCGGCGCGTAAGTTCTGGGTGTTGAACTGGGCCAAGGCCCAGGCATCGACCTCCGGCCGGCTGGCTTCCACCAGATCCGAGGCCAGGGATTCCCGCCCGAAGGCCGGCACATGGTAGAAGCCCACGTAAGGGTCCAGCCCCGCTCCATGGCCAGCCAACACCGCCTCCGCGTGGAGCAACGTATATCCCAAGGACAGCACGGCGTTGAACGGATCCCTGGGCGGCCGGCGATTGCGGTTGTGGAACCCCAGGCTGGCTGGCACCAGGGCTGCCAAGGCGGAGAAATACATATTGGCGGAAGCCCCCTCGAGCCCCCTCAGCTCCCGGGTGGAAGGCACGGAGGACACCTGATCCAGCATCCCGCCCAATGCGGCGATGGACCGCTTGAGCTCATAGCGCGCATCCAGCCGGGTTTCCATTTTTGCCTTGAGCAAGGCCATCTGGGCCAGCAACTTGCCGCGCACGATATGGCGGGAAAGCACGAGGCAGCGCGCCTCATCGATGGCAGCCCGAAACTGTGCCAGGCGCCGGGTGGCATCGTTGTGGGGGCGGGGCAAGAAAAGACAGGGCTCCCCCTTGCGCCCCGAAAGAATCACAACGCCGATGCCATGGCTGCCCAGTTTGCCCAACAAAGTGGTATCCAGTTCCACCCCGCCGCGGATGAAAACCCGCTGCAAGGGCGCCATCGGCACCGTCCCGATCCGCTGGCCGTTCTCATGGAAGACCAGGGCCTCCCCATCGGAATCCAGGCGCACATTGCGGCGATCGACATACAGCGTGGACATGGCAGGACTCAAGTCACGGTGAAGAAAGAATCGGTGAAGGACTTTGCAACGCCAAAGCAGCGCGGCGCCATGCGCGGATCCAGCTGGAAGAGATGCACCCGGTCATCCACCGGGTCGATCAACTCCAATAGTCCCGATATCACCGTGGCCCGCTCACCGTCGGTCAGCCAGCACTCATAAAAGGATTTCTGCCCCCCCACTTTGAACCCCAGCATGAAGCGGTGAACCCTGCCGAGACGGCGAGGATTCGCAATGTCGTAAGCGACAAGGTAGAGGGAGCGGGCGGGGCTGGCGGACATGGAACCTGACGGCGCGATTGCATTGGCGACAAGTTCAGCATAGAGGCCCAGGGCTGAATCAGGACTGCTCGCAAGCTTGCAGCATCCACGCCGTTGTCTTAATCCCTTTGTTTTCAGGGCTTCAATCAAACTTGCGCGGGCAATCAACAAACGAATCGGGGCCGGGTCTTAATCCGTTTGTTTTCAGGGGTTCAAGCAAACCTGGGACTCGTCGTGAACGATCAGTTCTTCAGCTATGCTTAAGCCCTTTGTTTTCCGGGCTTCAATCAAACTGACATGAACAGAGAAAAGTATGTCGTTCTCGCATGTCTCTTAAACCAGTCCGACGTCGCCGACGAACCCCACTGTGTATTATCTGTGG
>CAZYEY010000180.1:0-3182 GCA_964646585.1 uncultured Thiobacillus sp.
GCCCGACGGCAACGCCCTGGATCTGCTGGAGGCGGCCCGGGGGGCGGGCCTGGCGGGGGAGTGGGTGTTCCTCACCGGCTACGGCTCGGTGCCGGACTCGGTGCGGGCCATCCGGCTGGGGGCGCTGGACTTTCTGGAAAAGCCCGCCGACCCGGCGCGCCTGGATCTGGTGCTGGCCGGCGCCCTGCGCGGCGCCCGGGCGCAAACGCGGCTGTCCGACCAGACCGCCGCCGAAGTGCGGCGCTACCGGCCCGAAGCCTTCCTGGGGGACAGCGCCGTCGCCCGGGAGACCCGGCAGATGCTCGCCCGCCTGGCCGCGGTGCCTTTCTCCGCCCTGCTCATCGGCGGCGAGACCGGCACCGGCAAGGGCCTGGCGGCGCGCATCCTGCACTACGCCGGGCCCCGGGCCGCCGGCCCGCTGGTGGAGGTGAACTGCGCCGCCCTGCCCCGGGAGCTGATGGAGGGCGAGTTGTTCGGCGCCGAGGCCGGCGCCTACACCGGCGCCAAGGGCCGCCGCCGGGGTCTGATGGAACAGGCCGCCGGCGGCACCCTGTTTCTGGACGAGGTGGGGGAGCTGCCTCTGGATCTGCAGGTCAAGCTCTTGAAGGCCATCGAGGACAAGCGGGTGCGCCGCCTGGGGGGCGAGGCGGAAATCGCCCTGGACGTGCAATTCATCGCCGCCAGCAACCGGGACCTGGCGCGGGAGGTGGCGGAAGGCCGCTTCCGCGCCGACCTCTATCACCGCCTGTCGGTGTTCCGCCTGGACCTGCCGCCCCTGAGGGATCGCAAGACGGACCTCCAACAGCTGGTGCCCCGGTTCATCGCCGAGTTCAATGCCAAGGCGGGCCGGCGGGTGCGCCAGGTGCCGGACTCCGCCTGGCGCCGGCTGGAGGCCCACGACTGGCCGGGCAACGTGCGCGAGCTGCGCAACGCCGTGGAGCGCTGCGTGCTCTTCGCCGAGGACGAGACCTTTCCGGAACGCTGGCTGCAACTGGACAACCCGGCGCAGGCCAGCCCGGCCCAGGCCCGGCCGGCGGGGGAGGGGCTGTGGCTGCCCCTGGACGGCAGCCTGGACCTGGAAGCCATGGAGCGGGCCATCATCGAGACGGCCCTGCAGCGCGCCGGCGGCAACGTCACCGCCGCGGCCCGGCTCCTGGGCAGCACGCGGGAGACCCTGCGCTACAGGGTGGAAAAATTCGGTTTGAAAGGCAATTGAGCATGGCTTATCTGAACGATCCCCGGGTGCTGTTTGCCGCCGAGCGCACCCTGCTGGCCTGGAACCGCACCGCCGTGGGCCTGATGGGCTTTGGCTTCCTGGTGGAGCGTTTCGGCCTGTTCCTGCACGTGGTGCTGGCCCGCGCCCAGGAGCCCCTGCACCGGGGCCTGTCCCTGGGCATCGGCGTGGCCTTCATCCTCCTGGGCGTGGCCCTGCTGCTGATTTCCGTGCGCCAGTACCGGCGCGTGGTGGCGGCCCTGGGGGCGGGGGAGATCCCGCCCGGCTACTGGGTCCACGGCGGCGTGCTCACCAACCTGGCCTTGGCCCTGCTGGGCCTGGTGCTGGCCGCGTATCTGGCCCTGGTGTAGCGCCGGCCGCCCCGCTGATCGAGGAACACCGCGCCATGCTCAAGACCCTGTTCTCCCTGCCCCGCACCGTCTGGTTGATCGGCCTCATCAGCCTCTTGAACGACTCCGCCAGCGAGATGATCTATCCCCTGGTGCCCCTGTATCTGGCCTCGGTGCTCATGGCCGGGCCCCGGGCCCTGGGGATCATCGAGGGCATCGCCGAGGCCACGGCGAGTTTGTTGAAACTGTTCTCCGGGGTGGTGGTGGACCGCACCCGCCGGGCCAAGCCCTGGGTGGTGGCGGGCTACGCCCTGGCCGGCTTCGCCCGGCCGCTCATCGCCTTCGCCAGCAGTTGGCCCGGGGTGCTGGCCCTGCGCTTCGCCGACCGGGTGGGCAAGGGCCTGCGCACCTCCCCACGGGATGCCCTGCTGGCGGGCAGCGTGGCCCCGGAAGCACGGGGCCTGGCCTTCGGCCTACACCGGGCCATGGACAACGCCGGCGCGGTGGTGGGGCCCCTCGCTGCTGCCCTGCTGCTGGGGCTGGGCTGGTCCCTGCGGGACGTCATCCTGTTCGCCGTGGTGCCCGCCGTGGCATGCCTGGCCATGGCGGCGATGCTGCGCGAACCCCGGCAGGATGGTCCCCACCCTGCGAAGCCCCCATTCGGCTGGCGGCTGGAAGGGCTGCCGCCTGCCTTCAAGCGTTACCTGGCGGTATTGGCGCTGTTCACCCTGGGCAACTCGTCCAACATGTTCCTGCTGCTGCGGGCCCGGGAGCTGGGCCTGCCGGAAGCGCAAGTTCCGCTGGCCTGGGCGGCGGTGGCGGCCATCGCCATGGTGTTTTCCACGCCGCTGTCGGCGCTGTCCGACCGTATCGGCCGCCTGCGCCTGATCGTGGTCGGCTGGCTCGCTTATGGACTGTTCTACCTCGGTCTGGGCTTGCTGCCACCCGCGACTTCCTGGGCGTTGTTCGGCCTGTTCGCCTTTTACGGGGTGTTCATGGCCGCCACCGAGGGGGTGGAAAAGGCGCTGGTCGCCGACCTCGCGCCGAAAGCCTTGCTCGGCACCGCCTACGGCTGGTTCAACCTGACGGCGGGCATCCTGCTGCTGCCGGCCTCGCTGATCTTCGGCGAGCTGTATCAGCAGGCCGGGGCCTTTGCCGCCTTTGCCTTTTCCGCCGCCTGCGCCCTGGCGGCAGCCTTGCTGCTCCCCCTGTGGGCACTGCGCCCCGCGTCACGGGATAATCCGTCCATTCCTGTTGCCTGATTCGTCTCCTGATCCTGACCATGCCCTGTGCCTGCGAGAACCACTGCGAAACCGCCGCCCGGGAAACCAGCCAGCGAACCACCCTGCGCATCGTCCTCGTCATCAACGCGGTGATGTTCGGCGTCATCGCCGCCGCCGCCCTGTACGGCGATTCCACCGCACTCCTGGCGGACAGCCTGGACAACCTGGGGGACGCCCTGACCTATGGCCTGAGCCTCTATGCCGTCTCCCGGGGAAGCGCCACCAAGGCCCGGGTGGCCCTGTTCAAGGGCTGGCTCATCCTGCTGGCGGCTCTGGCGGTGGCGGCCCAGATCGTCCACCGCCTGCTGGTGCCGGGCGTGCCCGTGTTCGAGGTGA
>CAZYEY010000181.1:0-11415 GCA_964646585.1 uncultured Thiobacillus sp.
CTCCGGCTCCAGTGGTGGAATCCGTGCCTTTGCCCGCCACGCAGGCGGCACCGACTGCGGCGGCCGGAAGCCCGGCGCCGATGCCCACCAAAAAACCGGTTGCAAAGCCTGCCCCCAAGCCTGTCGCCAAACCCTCCACCAAGCCCGCGGCAACGCCCACGCCCCAGAAACCCGCCATGAAAGCGCGCAAGCTGTGCTGGAAGGATGGCCGCCTGGACGTGTGCGACTGACGGTCCTACCACCGTCCCGCTACCCGTCCGGGTGATCCACAGGGGCGGAAAATCCGAGCACCATACTCGGGTATGGACCTTACTGAAATTGGCCCTGAACTGCCGGGCTTGAAATCGTGTCCGGCGGCACCATCTGGAGCTCAACTTTTCCGCCCTGCGCGACCCGATTCCCTATCCACCCACTTCGAGGCCCCACCATGCCGGTTTCTGAACAGCAAGTGCAAGCCGCACTGAAAGAACTCATCGATCCCAACACCCAGAAGGATTTCATCGCCACCAAGTCCGCCAAGAACATCAAGGTGGACGGCGGCAGGGTCAGCCTGGACATGGTTTTGCCCTATCCCGCCAAGATGGTGAGTGGCGAAATCAAGGCCATGGTGGAAGACAAGCTCAAGACCGTGGCCGGCGTGGAAAGCGCCACCGCCAACGTCACCTGGAAGGTGGTGGCCCACAGCGTCCAGAAGGGCGTGAAGCTGATCCCCGGCGTCAAAAACATCATCGCCGTGGCCTCCGGCAAGGGCGGCGTGGGCAAATCCACCACTGCCGTGAACCTGGCCCTGGCCCTGGCCGCCGAAGGCGCCAGGGTGGGCATGCTGGACGCCGACATCTACGGCCCCTCCCAGCCCACCATGCTGGGCATCACCGGCCGCCCCGAATCCCCGGATGGCCAGAGCCTGGAGCCCATGGTTGGCCACGGCCTCCAGGCCATGTCCATCGGCTTCCTCATCGACGTGGAAACCCCCATGGTCTGGCGCGGCCCCATGGTGACCCAGGCCCTGGAACAACTGCTTAACCAGACCAACTGGAAGGAACTGGACTACCTGGTCGTCGACCTGCCTCCGGGAACCGGCGACATCCAGCTGACCCTGGCCCAGCGCGTGCCCGTGACCGGCGCGGTCATCGTCACCACGCCCCAGGACATCGCCCTCATCGACGCCCGCAAGGGCCTGAAGATGTTCGAGAAGGCGGGCGTGCCCATCCTTGGGGTGGTGGAGAACATGAGCCTGCACATCTGCTCCAACTGCGGCCACGAGGAGCGCATCTTCGGCGAAGGCGGCGGCGAGCGCATGTGCAAGGACTACGGCGTGGAATTCCTGGGCGGCCTGCCCCTGGATATCCGCATCCGCGAAGAGGCGGACACCGGCAAGCCCACCGTGGTGGCCGAGCCGGATTCCCGCATCGCCCAGATCTACCGTCAGATCGCCCGCCGCGTGGCGGTGAAGGTGGGCGACCTGGCCGTGGACCACAGCTCCAAGTTCCCCAGCATCGTCATCCAGAACAGCTGAGGCAGTCTGGCCCGGACAAGGCGTGCGGTATCATCCCGCACGCCTTTTTTCATTCAAGCCGATATGTCCATCAAATCCGACAAGTGGATCCGCCGCATGGCGCTGGAGCAGGGGATGATCGAGCCCTTCGAAGCCGGCCAGGTCAAGGAAGCCGGCGGCCACAGGATCGTCTCCTATGGCACCTCCAGCTACGGCTACGACGTGCGCTGCTCCAATGAATTCAAGCTGTTCACCGACATCAACACCACCATCGTCGATCCCAAGAACTTCGACCCCCAGAGCTTCGTGGAAGTGAAGGGCGCCTCCTGCATCATTCCTCCCAACTCCTTCGCCCTGGCCCGCACGGTGGAGTACTTTCGCATCCCCCGGGACGTGCTGGTGGTATGTCTGGGCAAGAGCACTTATGCCCGCTGCGGCATCATCGTCAATGTCACCCCCCTGGAACCCGAGTGGGAAGGCCATGTGACCCTGGAGTTCTCCAACACCACTCCCCTGCCGGCCCGCATCTACGCCAACGAGGGCGTGGCCCAGATGCTGTTCTTTCAGTCCGACGAGGTGTGCGAGACGTCGTACCGTGACCGCGGCGGCAAATACCAGGGCCAGACCGGCGTGACGTTGCCGAAAATCTGACCCCTCAAAAATTAATGGCCCGCCAGGCGCGGAAATCGCACACCGGCAAGCCCGGCTTCCTATAATCCGCGCCAGTTTTTTTCTGCAACCGCCCACCTCCAGGAGAGGGCCATGCGCTTCCATTTCCCGGTCATCATCATCGACGAGGACTTCCGTTCCGAGAACGCTTCCGGTCTGGGCATCCGCGCCCTGGCCAAGGCCCTGGAGGACGAAAGCATGGAAGTGCTGGGCGTGACCAGCTACGGCGACCTCTCCTCCTTTGCCCAGCAACAGTCCCGGGCCTCGGGCTTCATCCTCTCGGTGGACGACGAGGAGTTCGCCGGCAAACAGGCGGAGCAGACCATCGCCGAACTGCGCACCTTCGTCGAGGAAATCCGCCTGCGCAATGCCGACATCCCGATCTTTCTCTATGGCGAGACCCGCACCACCCGGCACATCCCCAACGACGTGCTGAGGGAACTTCACGGTTTCCTGCACATGTTCGAGGACACGCCGGAATTCATGGCCCGCTACATCGTGCGCGAGGCCCGCGCCTACCTGGACTCTCTGCCACCGCCCTTCTTCCGGGCCCTGACCCACTATGCCGCCGACGGCTCCTATTCCTGGCACTGCCCTGGCCACTCCGGCGGGGTGGCTTTCCTGAAGAGCCCCGTGGGTCAGATGTTCCACCAGTTCTTCGGCGAGAACATGCTACGGGCCGACGTCTGCAACGCCGTGGAGGAACTGGGCCAGCTCCTGGACCACACCGGCCCGGTAGCCGCATCGGAACGCAACGCCGCCCGCATCTTCCACGCCGACCACCTGTTCTTCGTCACCAACGGCACCTCCACCTCCAACAAGATCGTCTGGCATTCCACCGTGGCACCGGGCGACGTGGTGGTAGTGGACCGCAACTGCCACAAGTCCATCCTGCACGCCATCATCATGACCGGGGCGATCCCGGTGTTCCTGATGCCCACCCGCAACCACTACGGCATCATCGGGCCCATCCCCAAGTCCGAGTTCGAGTGGAAGAACATCAAGAAGAAGATCGCCAACCACCCCTTCGCGGCCAAAGACGCCAAGCCCCGGGTGCTGACCATCACCCAGTCCACCTACGACGGCATCCTCTACAACGTGGAGGAGATCAAGGTCATGCTGGACGGGAAGATCGACACCCTGCATTTCGACGAGGCCTGGCTGCCCCACGCCGCCTTCCACGACTTCTACGGCGACTACCACGCCATCGGCGCCGACCGGCCCCGCTGCAAGGAATCCATGGTGTTCTCCACCCAGTCCACCCACAAGCTGCTGGCCGGGCTCTCCCAAGCATCCCAGATCCTGGTGCAGGACTCCCAGACCCGCAAGCTGGATCAGGACATCTTCAACGAAGCCTTCCTGATGCACACCTCCACCTCGCCCCAGTACGCCATCATCGCCAGCTGCGACGTGGCTGCGGCCATGATGGAGGAACCCGGCGGCCGCGCCCTGGTGGAGGAATCCATCGCCGAGGCCCTGGACTTCCGCCGCGCCATGCGCAAGGTGGACGCCGAACTGGGCAGCGACTGGTGGTTCACGGTATGGGGCCCCAAGGATCTCTCCGAGGAGGGCATCGAGGAGCGCGACGCCTGGACCCTCAAGGCCGGCGACAAGTGGCACGGCTTTGGCCGGCTGGCCAAGGGCTTCAACCTGCTGGATCCCATCAAGGCCACCGTCATCACCCCCGGCCTAGACGTGGACGGCGACTTCGCCGACTGGGGCATCCCCGCCGCCATGCTTACCAAGTATCTGGCCGAGCACGGCGTCATCGTCGAGAAAACCGGCCTCTACTCCTTCTTCATCATGTTCACCATCGGCATCACCAAGGGCCGCTGGAACACCATGGTGACCGAGTTGCAGCAGTTCAAGGACGACTACGACCGCAACCAGCCCCTGTGGCGGATCATGCCGGACTTCGTCGCCAAGCATCCCCAGTACGAGCGTGTGGGCCTGAAGGATCTCTGTCAGCAGATCCACGAAGTCTACAAGGCCAATGACGTGGCCCGCCTGACCACCGAGATGTATCTCTCCGACATGGTCCCCGCCATGCGTCCCGCCGACGCCTTCGCCAGAATGGCCCACCGGGACATCGAGCGGGTGGAGATCGACGACCTGGAAGGCCGCATCACCTCCATCCTGCTCACCCCTTACCCACCGGGCATTCCCCTGCTCATCCCCGGCGAGCGCTTCAACGCCACCATCGTGCGTTATCTCAAGTTCACCCGGGAATTCAACGAGAAGTTCCCCGGCTTCGAAACCGACGTGCACGGCCTAGTGAAAGACAAGACCAACGGCCACGTGCGCTATTTCGTGGATTGCGTGGCATGAGGGCGTAAAGAACCACTCGGCCGGGCTTCATATTTCCCGGCCGCAGATCGCAGTGACCGCGCTTCACCTCAAAATTACAGCGCGCCCATCCATGGCCATGTCCATCAATGCCTTCGCCTGCGGACCGGGAGAAAGACCCGCCCTGTCCGGCTCAATATCTCTGGCTGAGGGTCAGCATGTCGCCATCCCGATTCATATTCACCCGGTTCAGGAAACTCATGCCGAGCAAAGGGACAGTCAACTGCCGATCCTCGAGGACGATGGCTTCAACCAGGCTGGCGCGCAGGTCCCCCACGGTTACCGAGTTCAGCAGGACCTTGAAAGCCTTGGCGCGGCCATTGGCGGTATTCAGGATGATCGTGGGCGCGTCGCCAAGACGCACGCCGGCGCGTTCGGCGATGCTGCGGGGCAGTGCCACCAGGCTGGCGCCGGTGTCCACCAGGAAACGGGTGGCCGTGCCATTGACTTCACCCTGGGCGACGAACTGGCCACGCTGGTCGGCGGTCAGGTTGACCTTGCTGCCGGGCTGGCTGAGGCCGCCGCCGGAGAAGCCCATGGCCAAGACCCGGCGCTGCCCGGCTTCCTCGATTTCCACGGCTTGCCCCCTCACTGCAAGGAGCTTGACGCCCTTGTAGACTTCGCCCACCGCCAGAACCTTGGGGGGGCCGCCGTTGACGGAGATCAGGGCTTTTTCGCCGAGAAGGCCGCTTAATGTCACATTGGCCAGGGCGCCATGCACGCCCGCCCAGCCAAGCAGAGCCAGCAGGCATAATGCTCGCGTCATCGTGTCCTCCCGATTGGATCGTTCATGAACCCCATCGCCATTTTCCGCCACGCGCCGACCGAAGGTCCGGGGCATTTTGCCAGCTTTCTCGATGCCAGGAAGTTGCCCTGGCAACTGATCTGCGTGGACGCCGGCGAGGCCGTGCCGGTCTCCCCGGCGGTCTTCTCGGGCCTCGTGTTCATGGGCGGCCCCATGAGCGTGAACGACGACCTGCCTTGGATTCCGCAGGTTTTGGACCTCATCCGCGCGGCGGTGAAGGCCGACATCCCCGTATTGGGCCATTGCCTGGGGGGCCAACTCATCGCCAAGGCTCTGGGCGGGGAGGTGAGCCGCAATCCCGTCAAGGAAATCGGCTGGGGCCGGGTTGCCGTGGCGGACAACCCCCAGGCCCGGCATTGGTTCGGAGAGCTGGCCGGCTTCGAGGCATTCCATTGGCATGGCGAAACCTTCTCCCTCCCGCCGGGGGCCACCCGCATCCTGGAAAGTCCCTTTTGCGCCAACCAGGCCTATGTTCTGGGCAAGCACCTGGGTATGCAGTGCCACGTGGAAATGACCGAGGCCATGATCCGGGAGTGGTGCGCGGTGGGCGCCGAGGAAATCGCCGCCGCCCGCAGTCCGGCGGTCCAAACGCCCGAGGCCATGATCGCGTTGAACGCCGCCAACCTGCCCCCCCTCCACCGGGTGGCCGAGGGCTTGTACAGCCGCTGGGTCGAGGGACTGCGCAGGTGACCGATTCCGTCATCAGCCTGCCCCATCTGCGCACGCTCATTGGCCTGCGGGTGCGCCATCGGGGCGACCTCTGCGTGGTGGTGGAGGTGCTGGAATCGCCGCCGTCCCTGGTCCTGGAGCCCGTCGCTCCTGCCAGCCTCATGGCGGACCACCACGGCCATCCCTGGGAATACGCCAGGGCGACCCGGGTGTTGCGGGTGCTCAACGAGGATCGCACCGGCCTGGCCGATGCCCTGCTCGAGCTGGAACTCATCGATTGACGCCGTGGATGGCAAGTCCCAGCATTACGAAAGTACTACACACAGGAGTCGCGAGATGGAGGGTTTTCCCCGGCATCCCAGCCAAGCGGCCGGCATTCCCCCACGGTCGGGGTGGTTCGGGCATTCCCTCCCCCGGGAGGCGCGGGAATGAAATCCCACTCCGCCCAGGTTCCCGTCATTGCCGGTTTCGGCATCCTCCTCCTGCTCCTGCTCGCCGTCGCCGCCATCGGGGTCACCCACATCCGTCTCATCAGCGATCAGCTCACCGCCATCGTCTCCGAGCGCAACCAGAAGGCCGAATTCGCCGCCACCATGCATGGCATCCATGAGGCCCGCTTTCAGGCGCTGATGCTCGCCGCCAGCCAGCCCGATCCATTCCGCCGGGACGAAGAGATGATGCGTTTCTCCCGCATGGCCCGGGACTTCATCCAGGTGCGCGACCGTTTTCTCGGCCTGCCCCTGGACGCGGAGGAGATGGCCCTCTGGTCCAGCGTGCGGGGGGAGGTCCGCCAGGTGGAGGAGAAGGTCGCAGACATCCTCGAACTGCTGGCTGCCGATGACCTGGAAGATGCCCGGCGGCGGATCAAGACCGAATTGGCCCCCCACCAGGCCCGCATGATGCAGGGTTGGGACAAACTGCTGGACATGCAGCGTGCCCGTAACCAGGACGCGCTGCGGGAGGCCGAAACAGCCCGGGTACGGGCCCGGGGCCTTTCCATCGCCCTGTCCGTCACGGCCATGGTGGTCGGGATCGGGATCACCCTGTTCGTCATCCGCCTGAGCCGCAGCCTGGAAAAGAAACTCTTCGAGGAAAAGGAGCGGGCCCAGGTGACCCTCCAGGCCATCGGCGATGGCGTCATCCGTTTCGATCAGGCCATGGCGGTGGGCTACCTCAATCCCGCCGCCGAGCTCATGCTGGGCATGACGGCCCGGGAGGCCCTGGGGAAGCCCGTGGGCGACATCCTCAAGCTGTTTTCCGGAGAAGACCGGGAGGATCTCGCAACACCCATGGGCGCCGAGGTCATGCGGGGGAACCCAGTGGAATTGCCCCCCACCGCCAAACTGCTGACGGCCCAGGCCATGGAATTCGACGTGGAAGGGAAGTGTTCGCCCATCCATGGACCCGATGGCGGCATCCAGGGCGGCGTCCTGGTCATGCGCGACGTCACCGAGGCCCGGGAGATGCAGCGCAAGCTGGTCTGGCAGGCTGACCACGACAGCCTCACCGGCATCATGAACCGGCGCGCCTTCGAGGACCGGGTGTCCCGGGCGCTGAACAGCAAGCGCGCCAGCCAGTACCCCATGTCCCTGCTCTTCATCGACCTGGACTACTTCAAGCAGGTCAATGACCAGGCCGGCCACGCAGCCGGCGACGAACTGCTGCGCCAGCTTGCCAAGCTCATGCAATCCCGGGTCCGGGAGGAGGACACCCTGGCCCGGCTGGGGGGCGACGAATTCGGCGTCATGCTGCAAGCCTGCCCCCACGACATGGCCGAGAAGATCGCCGCGCTTATCCGGGACAGCATCGCCAACCTGAAATTCGTCTGGGATGGCCAGACCTATCAGGTGGGCGCCAGCATTGGTGTCGTCCATGTGCCTCCCCAGTGGGCCACCCTGGATGAATGTCTGGCTGCCGCTGACGCTGCCTGCTACAAAGCCAAGGGTCTGGGCCGCAATGCCATCGCCGTGCATGGGCAATGAGCGCCTGTTTCAGGAGGAGACATGGCCCGGCGCTTACTGCTCTGAGAGGAGGAAGCCATGGAAAAGCTCAAGCGCCGATTCGCTGATCTCCTCGTCAGTCTCGACCGGGCCGGCGCCTGGCTGCCCCCCCTGGCCCTGCGCCTGCTGCTGGCCAAGGAGTTCTGGGATTCCGGCGTCGAGAAATTTCATCACGCCAACTGGTTCCATGACATCCAGGACCGCTTCCCCTTCCCCCTGAACCTGGTGCCCGTGGACATCAGTTGGCAGCTTGCCACCTGGTTCGAGCTCATCGGTCCCATCGCCCTGGTGCTGGGGCTGGGCACCCGCTTCTTCTCGGTCTCCTTGTCCGTCCTCACGCTGGTGGCCATCTATGCCGTCCATGCGGGCCATGGCTACACCATCTCGGATGGAGGCTGGAAGTTGCCCCTGATCTATCTGGTCATGTTCCTGCCCCTCATCTTCTCCGGCCCCGGCAAGCTCAGTCTGGACCACTGGCTGCGGGAGCGCCATCTGAAGCCTGAGCGGCGCCTGTGGTCATGAGGGTTCTGAGCGGAGACATCGGCGGCACCCACTGCCGTCTGGCCCTGGCACGGCTGGAGAGCGGACGGGTGGAGCTGGAGCGGGTGACCCGCTACCGCAACCAGGCCCACCCGGGACTGGATGCCATCCTGGCGGATTTCCTCGCCGCCGCGCCTGTGCCGGAAGCCTGCTGCCTGGCCGTGGCAGGACCCACCGACGGCCGCCGGGTGGTGTTCACCAATCTGGACTGGCGCGTGGATGCCGAGGCCCTGGCCCGCCGCTTCGGCTTTTCCCGGGCCGCGCTGGTCAACGATTTCGCCGCCGTGGGCTGGGGCCTCGACTGCCTGGCTCCGGAACAACTGGCCGTGCTCCAGGCTGCCGAGGCGACGCCCGGCGCCCCCCGGGTGGCTCTGGGTGCCGGCACCGGCCTGGGGGTCAGCCTGTGTGCCTGGATGGGCGACCATTACCGGCCCCTGCCCTCGGAGGGCGGCCACATCGGCTTCGCCCCGGTGGACCAGGAACAGGACCGCCTGCTGGCCTTCCTGCGCGGCCGCCATGGCCGGGTCTCGGTGGAACGCATCCTGTCCGGCCCCGGCATCGTCGATCTCTACCGCTTCCGGCTGGCGCAAGCCGGATTGGCGGACTCCCCGCTGCTGGCCGCTCCAGACCCGGCGCCTGGCATCAGCGCCGCCGGCCTGGATGGCGGTGAGGTCCATGCCGCGTCCGCCCTGCGCCTGTTCGCCGCCATCCTGGGGCAGACCGCCGGCGACCTGGCCCTGGCCGCCCGGGCTGGTGGCGGCGTCTATCTGGCCGGCGGCATCGCCCCCCAGGCGCTTGCAGCGCTCCAGGATGGAGGGTTCCTCGCGGGGTTCCGCGCCAAGGGCCGCTTCAGCGGCTGGATGGAAAGCGTGCCGGTCGCCGTGGTGCTGGATCCCGACGTGGGCCTCAAGGGCGCCGCCCTGGCGGCAGCCTACTCCCTGTAGAGTCCCAGGGCGCTGATGCGGTCTTCGATCTGCTTCACCATCTGCGCGTAAGCGGGTTGTCCGACGCCGCCGAAGCGGCGCTGGAACTCGGCCTGGTCCATGAATTCCGGCAGGTCGCCCACGTTCGGGAAATACAGGCTGGCATCCCTGGTTCCGGCCAACCGGCTCTGCACTTTCCACGCCGACTCCGGAGATCGGGTGGCCAGTTCTCCCAGCCGGGTACCTGCCCGGTCCGCCGCCAGGTCCGTGAAGGAGAAGCCGCTGCCCCCCCGCTGGCTATCCTTCAACTCCTTGTAGAGGCCGGCCAGGTCCGACACGCCTTCACCCCCGGTGGCGGCGAGGAAGGCGGATAGGGCGAAATGCTGGGTGAAATCCACCCGGCCGGCCAGGCGCACCCCAGTATGCCGGTTGGGGTTGGCCAAGCCACGTCGGGAAAGCAGGCGGCCACCCAGAGCAATTTCCGCCAAAACGTTGAGGGCGGCGCGGTTCTCCGCCACCGGATCATTGCTGCCGGAGCGTTGTTTCGCCAGGGCAAAAGCCGCAGCAAGCAGGTTGGGAAAGTCCTTGCCATCCACCTCTCCCAGGCGGACGCGGTAAGCATCCAGGGTTTCCTGATCCAGACCCTGGCCGGCGGCACCCGCCAAAGCCCGTTCCACTGCCGCAACCCGCCAGGTAAAGCGCAGGGCCAGTCCTTCCTCCGTCAGTTGGGCGCTGTCCAGGAGATCCCGGCCGGCGGCCAGTTCTTCCGCGAAAGGGGACAGCGCCATTGCGAAGGCCAATAGATCGCCAGAGACGACGGCGGGAACGGGCAGGTTCCCCAGGCGCATGTCCGCCGGCACCAGCATCTCTCCTTGGGGAGTCAACGCCAGTTCAACGTTCAGATAACGATGGATCATCGGCAGCGGCAGGCTGGCCCGCACCAGCAACTGGCTGAGGGCGATGCTGGCGCTGGCACTGCCTCTGGCCAGCCGGGCCGCCAGGTAGTTCACGCCGCGGTCCAGGTCTTCCTCGGACAGGACGAGTTGCCGGACTTCCCCCTCCCGCATGCGGCGCAGCCCCAGGGAATCGACGATGGCCTTGCCCTTTTCCATGTCCGCCAGGCTGACCATGGCCGGCCGGTTGAGGCTGGGCTGGCCGTCCGTCACCAGGAAAAACAGGCCAGCAACCAGACAGACAGGCAACAGTGCAAAAAAGATCAGCCCGCGCATCAGTCCTGGCTCCCGTAATCCCTGAACTTCTCCAGCACCTCGGCCATTTCCGCCTCATTCAGCAGAACCGGCTCCCCCGCCTGGAGGCAGCGCAGGTACTGGCCGCACAGGGCCTCCACCTCCAAAGCCAGGGCCAGGGCGCCGGCCAGGCCTCTCCCCCAGGCCACCAGGCCATGGTTGGCCATGAGGCAGGCACGGCGGTCCTTCATGGCCTCCACCACCGCGTCGGACAGGGCCTGGGTGCCGAAGGTGGCGTAGCGGGCGCAACGGATGTCCATGCCGCCGGCCATGGCCACCATGTAGTGGAAGGGGGGGATGTCCCGGCGCAGGCAGGACAGGGCCACGGCAAAGGGGGCGTGGGCGTGGACGATGGCGGCCGCCTCGGGAAAAGCGGCATAAATGTCCCGGTGGAAGCGCCACTCGCTGGAGGGCTTCATGCCTTCCGGGGCGGTGCCGTCCAGGGCCACCGGCACCACGTCCACCGCATCCAGCCCGGTCATGTCCCGGCCCGAGGGCGTGATGAGGAAGCCCTCCGCCGAGCGGGCGCTCACATTGCCGGAGGTGCCCTGATTGAGTCCGGCCGTCACGCTGCGGCGGGCGAATTCCGCCACCAGAGCGGGCAGATCGGAAGGAATGGCCCTTATGTCCGCTCCGGACACCAGGCCGCCAGGGGATCCCGGCGGGAGGCGAGCACCCCCCCGCAGGTGGAGTGGGCACCGACCCGGTCCGTATACACCCG
>CAZYEY010000182.1:0-2530 GCA_964646585.1 uncultured Thiobacillus sp.
CCCGCTTCGAGGTGCCCTTCTGGGTCATGCTGACCTGCGCCACGGCCCTGACCCTGGGCATCCTCTCCGGGGGCTGGCGCATCGTCCGCACCCTGGGCTTCGCCATCTACAAGGTGCGGCCCCTGCACGCCCTGGATTCCCAGCTCACCTCCGCCACGGTGATCTTCTCCGCCTCCCTGCTGGGGGCGCCGGTCTCCACCACCCACGTGGTGGCCTCCTCCATCATGGGCATCGGCGCTTCCGAGCGCCCCAGGGAAGTGCGCTGGGGCAAGGCCCGGGAAATCGCCACCACCTGGCTCGTCACCCTCCCCGCCGCCGCCTTCGTCGGGGCGGTGGTCTACGCGCTGATCCTGGCCATCCTGCACAGAGGACAACCGATATGAGCGAAGCCACCTCCGTGGTCCACAAGATCCTGGACCATGTCTTTCCCAAGGCGCCGGACTTCTTCCATCTGCTGAGCCTCCAGGCCGCCCAGGTCACCCACACGGTGGACCTGCTGGTGGACTTCATGGGCACCCACAACCTGGAGATCGCCAAGCGCATCAAGAAGGACGAGCATGAGGCCGACGTCATCAAGATCGGCAATCTGCACACCCTCAACGAAGCTTTTTCCACGCCCATCGACCGGGAGGACATCTACCGGGCCATCATGGACCTGGACGGCATCGTCAATTTCTGCAAGGACACGGTGAGCGAGATGGACATGCTGGGGGTCTCCCCCGATCCCTACACCTTCGAGATGGCTTCCTGCCTGCGCGAAGGGGTGCTGGCCCTGGCCGGCGGCTTCGACGCCCTGGCCAGCGAGCCCGCCAAGGCCGCCGAAGCTGCCGACACCGCCCGCAAGGCCGAGCGCCGGGTGGAAAAGCTCTACCGCAAGGCCCTGGCCGATCTGTTCCAGGGCACGGACTACCTCAACATGTTCAAGCGCCGGGAGATCTACCAGCACCTGGCCCGGGCGGCGGACCGCATGGCCCACTGCGCCAACACCCTCCACGACATCGTGGTGAAGATCACCTGATGGGTTTGCGATGGCTCACGGACAGCGGGCAGGTTTGGAAGATAGACTTCTCCCGCTTCTTTCATCGCGCATATCAGCCATGTTCCGGATCCTCGCCACCCTGTTGTTGACCAGCCTGCTTTCTTGCCAGAACGCCCTGGCCCAGACCGAAGTCCATCGCTCCACCCGCCTGGGCAACCCGGCCACCCGCTTCGCCCCGCCCCTGAAGACTCCGGAGGATCTGCGCCGCACCCTGTCGAGCGACGCCCTGCGGGAGGATGTGCAGCAGGTGGCGCGCATGAGCGGCTACCTGGGCGACATGACGGATTTCCGCAAGGCCGTCGAGACCGCCCCCGTCAAGGAAATCTCCATCCCGCCCAACACCCTGCTGCCCACCATGTCCACCCGCAGGAAAGGCAAGGTGGACCTGCTGCGCAACGTGCTGTGGGTGGGCAGGAAACCCATCGACGCCTACGAGTTCAGCTTCATCTCCGGCGAGCGCCGCTACCGCGTGGTCACCCCCAAGGCATGCAGCAACTTCTGGGTGGAGGAACAACTGCCCCCGCCCAAGCCCGAACTCGTCCTGGACTGCGAGGCCCCCGCCGAATCCGCCGGCGACGCCCTGGTGGAAGTCTGCTGCACTCTGAAGAACGTGGGCGAACTCCCCGAACCCCAGGCCACCCTTGCCCTGCCCTACCCCGCCGGCGCCAAGGTCCGCTGCGTCTCCGGCGGCCCCGACGTCACCGACCCGGCCCGCCTGACCTGGAAGTTCGACAATCTGGCCCCCGGGGAAAAGCGCAGCGTGTGCGCCAACTTCACGCCCACCCAGGCGGGAGTCCTGGCCATCACTGCCTCGGCCACCGCCCAGCGGGCGGCGGCGGCGTCCGCATCGAAGGAAATCCGGATCCAGGCGCCGGCCAAGGAAAAGATGCCGGGCGGGTCATAGGGAGTGCCATCCGCTCAGCGGGCCGTTCCCGCCGCTTCCTTCCAACCGCCCCCCAGCGCCTTGAACAGGTCCACCGCCGCCGCCAGCCGGGACTGGCGGGTGGCGATGGCGGCCAGACGGGCATCGTTGAGGCTGCGCTGGGCGTCCAGCACTTCCAGGTAGCCTGAGTAGCCGGCCTCGTAGCGGTCTTTCGCCAGGACAAGGACACGTTCAGCGGCAGCGACCCTGGCCTCCTGGGCGGTCTCGGCCTCGGCGTGCTCGCGCAGGCCCACCAGGGCATCGTTGACCTCCTTGAAGGCGGTCTGGATGGCCTTCTGCCAAGCGGCCAGGGATTGCCTCTGGCGGGCGCTGGCCTGGTCCACCCGGGCCTCGTTGGCGCCGGCGTCGAAGATGGGCAGCACCAGGCCGATACCCAGGTTCCAGGTGCGGGCGCCGCCGGAGAAGAGATCGGAAAGTTGCCGGCTTTCCGCGCCCAGGCCGCCGGTGAGGGAGATGGTGGGATACAGGGCGGCCTTGGCGATGCCGATGCGGGCATTGTTGGCTACCAGTTCCTCTTCTGCCTGGCGCAGGTCGGGACGGTCCTCCAG
>CAZYEY010000183.1:0-4413 GCA_964646585.1 uncultured Thiobacillus sp.
CCAGCTCCAGTTCGACCCCTTCCTCATCCAGCTGGTCAGGGTGGTGGACAGCAGCAACAACGAGTACTGCCTGGAGGCGGTCTCGCCCACGACCCCGGTCCGGAAGCTCGACGAGCGCCAGTTCGCTGCAGACGGGTCGGCGCGGACGGCACTGGGTGAGATGATGGTCTTTCTGGGTGTGGACAGCCTGCCGGCGCTATCCCACATGATTCGGCCAACTGACAAGGGAAAGCCGGTTTCGCCCAGCTGGGTGCAGGTCTACCGGGAACTGGTCGAGTGGGCAATCTTGTTCAAGATACTCGGAAAAGACTACGGCACCGACACACTTATCGTTTGCGACGGCTTGTTACGGAGTAAAGCTTTCGCAAAGGATTTGTTCCCCAAACTTCTCGACGGCATGAAAGCCAGGATTGATGAGCATTGGCGCAAAAATCGCCGACGCATCTACCTGGCAGGCGTCGCAAAGCATAGCCAAGTGCTCTCGAGATACCGACTCGCGATGGCGCTGGAAGGTGTGTTGCGGGTTGACTACCCAGCATACGTAGAGGTCTCACGCGAGATCGAGCGGCATTCGTACGTGTGGTCGGAGTTTGCCGAGGGAGAATTCGTCGGCGGCAAGATGTTCCTGGTGAAGTTTGGATCACACCGCCGCGACCCCGTGTGGCCGGTGGACATCTTTGTGCCGCAGGTCGGGGAGGCTCAGACCATCCTCGGCTCGATGCTCGCTGACGCGATCAACGGCTTCCCGGTGCCTCACTACCCACGGTGCCTGCAAAAAGCGCATGAAAACGCAGCACTGGTTGATTTCGATTTCGACATCCTGCAGGACTTCATTTACGAAGGTGTGCGATCGAGTCTTGGTGCAGACGCCGGGACTTTGGATGCATTTCAATTACAGGATACCGACCCGGCGCAACGCCGATACGGATGAGGAAGAACGGAATGGCAGAAATCGAACTTTTTCCCAGGGACCAAGTCGTCGGCATTTTCCGGGGCTTCCAGCAAGGGGGCATGGAGTTCCACGCCGACCTGGTGTTGCCGTACCGAAATGAGTTCCAGAGCATCCCAATGCACGGGCAGTTCCTCCTCGTGCAATTGGAGACGCCTGACGAAGCCGTGCTTGGCCGCATCGCCTCCTTCTCCTCGGAGGGCAAGCTGTCTTTCGGCTCCGGCGAGGAGTTCAACATCCGTGCAGTCCGCGAAGACCGGCCGATTCCTGAAGACCTGCGCGAGCAGTATCTTAAGTACCGGGTCAACATCCGCGTGTTGGGCGTACTGCGCAAGAATGGGAAGGGCCTGACTTTCGTTCCGTCACATCGTCGCCTCCCCCATGTCGGTAGCAAGGTGGCTTTTCCGAACGACGAGGTACTGCGCGAGATTGCCGGTCACAACATCGACGGCGCCCCCATCGGCCACCTGGCCTTCGGCGAGTACATTTATGCTGCAGGTAGCAAGTCATTCCAGTCGCAGGAATGGATGCAGGTTGTTGGCCCGGAGGTGTTGGTCCGCTTCCCGATCGAATCGCTGGTATCTCGCCGCAGTTTCATCTTTGCCCGCGCGGGATTCGGCAAATCCAATCTCAACAAGCTGCTCTTCTCGAAGCTCTATGAGACGACGCCCTTCGTCACCAAGCGCGCAGGCAAGCAGGTTCCCGTAGGCACGGTGATCTTCGACCCAGATGGCGAGTATTTTTGGCCCGACGACAAGGGCCGCCCCGGCCTTTGCGACGTCCCTGCTCTAGAGGACAAGCTCGTCGTCTTCACCGACAGGAAGAACCCGAGCCCTTTCTACCAGTCGTTCGTGGCCGGGGGAATCAAGCTGGACATTCGTCGCCTACGTCCAGGCGATGTGATCTCGATTGCACTCGGACCGGAACGTCAGGAGCAACAAAACGTTCGCAAGCTGCGGGGGCTTCCGCAAGACCGGTGGGAGTCGTTGGTCAATCTGATCGACACCAACGGCAACACCACGCCGCTTGACGATATCTGTCGACTGCTTGACCTTGATCCTCAGCGCCAGGAGGCCGAGGCTCTAGCGGCCAGAGGCAACATGACGACCATCGTGAAGATGCTGCATGACAAGAGCAGCCAGCTCATGGACATGCTGATTCACGCGATCTCAGAGGGGAAGTTGTGCGTCATCGACGTTTCCCAGATGCGCGGCGGCCAATCGCTGGTTCTCTCGGGACTGATCCTTCGCCGCATTTTCGATCGCAACCAGCAGGAATTCACCTCGGCCGATCCAAAGACCATCCCGACGATCGCAGTCGTCGAAGAAGCCCAGTCGGTGCTGAACGAAAACGCACCGGCTGCAGAGCCCTACATCGCCTGGGTGAAGGAAGGGCGTAAGTACGATCTGGGCGCGCTGCTGATCACGCAGCAGCCAGGCAGCATTCCTGTCGAGATCCTCAGTCAGGGCGACAACTGGTTCATCTTCCACCTGTTGTCTGCGGCGGATCTCACGTCTCTGAAAAGAGCCAACGCCCATTTCAGTGACGATCTGTTGAGCTCGCTACTCAACGAGCCCATTCCAGGCCAGGGTGTGTTTTGGAGCTCGGTGGGAGGCAAGCCTTATCCAGTCAGCCTTCGCGCCCTATCCTTCGAGAAGATGTTCTCGATGCGCGATCATGACTACAACCAGCCTGCGGGCAATACCTATGCGCAAACTCTGTGCAGCCTTATCTCGGGGGTAAAGCCGACGGCGGTGTCACGTGTCCCGGAGGCCGATGGCACCGGTGCCTTGTTTTCAGCAGAGACGGAGCTCGAAGAAGCCGAGACTGTGGATGTCATGGAAACCATCGAGCAGCGGGCTATCGAGGCTTTCCGTGGAAATGCTGAAATCAGGCAGAAACTGGAATCGGCGAATGGCATGCCATGGTATGGGGTTCAGCAATTCCTCATTGACCGTCTGCCAGAACATCTGGAGGACCGCCGACAGTTTGCGTACAACCTAGTGCCAAAGGCAATGAACGCAGTTTTTGGGCCACAACCCTCAGCGTGGGAGACGTTCCCGAACCCGACGACGGGGAAAACGTGGATAAGGGCCCACAAGTGAGCAATTCATCGCAACCCAGCGCTGCGGCCCTGAACGGCATTTGCCCCTACTTCACGATGTTTCCGCTCGACTTTCCGTTCAACATCCTGAAGCGGAGAGCACAGGCAGGTGATGTCGTGCTTGATCCTTTTTGCGGCCGAGGTACCACCATTTTTGCAGCGCGTCTTGTGGGGCTCCGTTCCCTTGGGGTGGACTCCAGTCCGGTTGCTGCAGCTATTACCGCTTCCAAACTCGCGATAGCAACCGTTGATGAGATCCTTGCCGAAGCGCGCAGGATTCTGACCGAACGTGAGGCTCGCCACATCCCGACAAGCGAGTTTTGGCAATGGGCATTTCATCCGACCGTGCTGGACGCGCTGTGTCGATTCCGGGAGGCATTCCTGGAGGACTGCACCACGCCCGCTCGCATCGCACTGCGCGGCATTGTCCTGGGCGCGCTGCATGGCCCGAAGCAAAAGACCTTTCCGAGCTATTTTTCCAACCAATGCCCCCGCACCTATGCGCCCAAGCCTGCCTACGCGACACGCTTCTGGCAGGCGCGCGGGCTTGAGCCTGAGCTCATCGACGTCTTGGCCGTGATTGAACGGCGTGCGAAGCGCTATTACGCAACGTCTTCCGACATCACGGGAGCCGTTCGATTGGCGGACAGTCGAGAAGCCGATGCGCTCCAGCCCGAAACTCCGGACACTCGATTCGACTGGATCATCACATCCCCCCCGTACTATGGCATGCGGACCTACATCCCCGACCAATGGCTGCGCAACTGGTTCGTAGGTGGCCCCGAAACGGTCGACTACACCAACCGGGATCAGGTCGTTCATACCAGCCCTGAGGACTTCGCGGCCGATCTGCGTCAGGTATGGCGCAACGCTGAGAACGTGTGCGCGGAAGATGCCAAGATGGTCGTCCGGTTCGGCGGCATCACGGACAGGCGCGCGGACCCGCTGGAGCTAATCAAAAGTTCCCTCACTGGCAGCGGCTGGCGCATCACGACCATCAAGGTAGCTGGGGCTGCGACAGAGGGCAAACGCCAGGCAGACACCTTTCTGCGCACAAAGTCCAAGCCGATGGTCGAGTACGACGTCTGGGCGATACGGGCATGACCTTGCGTTGTAAGCGACGTGTCGCCAGCGGTGCCAAATGATTGAATCTCCGCTATCTAGCCCGCTGACTTGCTATGTTGTTCGGAATCCGGGTTGGACTTTGGTCGTAACTCCACCAGCACCTCGCATGACACGCTCACCGGGTACTGCCGTCTCATTTGGTGTATCCAGGCGTACCTCGCAGCGTGTCCTGCGCGAAGTACGCCGCAGCTTTTTTTGCGATGTCGCGCTCCATGCGCAGCCGCGCCACCTCTGC
>CAZYEY010000184.1:0-13291 GCA_964646585.1 uncultured Thiobacillus sp.
CTTGTGGGGCGGGTGGGGATGCCAGCCCACCAGAGCCAGCATGATGAGGAATCCGATCACGTAAGCCGCCGCCACGTGCCAGCCTGCCTTGAGCCAGGCGCCCACCGACCTGGCCTCGGGGAACAGATTGGATACCGCCACGCCGGCGGAGGAGCCGAACCAGACCATGGAGCCGCCAAAGCCCACCGCGTAGGCCAGCACGCCCCAGTCGTAGCCCCCCTGGGTGAGAGCCAGGGCGGTGAGGGGAATGTTGTCGAACACTGCGGAGACAAACCCCAGGCCGAAGGCGGTTTCCCAGGACGCGGCGGGCAACTTCTCCACCGGCATCATGGAAGCGCACAACACCAGGGAAAGCAGGAACACACTCCCCTTGGTGGCGTCCGGCAGCAGGCTCCACTCGGGCTTGCGCCAGGCGGCCAGGAGAAGGATGACCCCCCACACCGCCACACCCAGGAAGGGGAAGGCGTCGGAGACCTCCGGATAATGGGTGTTGACCACGATGTTGGTGGTCATGGCTCCCACCAGGATGGCCACCACGATGGCCACGTAGGCCCAGTCCACCTTCGCGCCCGCGTCCGCGTCCTTCTGGATGGGCGCGTAGGCATGCTGCTGGCGGGCGGCGATGATGCCGAAGATGAGGAGGGCCGGAATCGCGGCGGCGTAGGCGTGAACCACGTTCAGGGGGGCGACGCCGTCGATCCACATCATGGTGGTGGTGGTATCCCCCACCACCGAGCCGGAGCCGCCCGCGTTGGAGGCGGCGACGATGGCGGCCAGATAGCCGATGTGCACCCGGCGGTGGAACACGCCAGCGGCCACGGTGCCGCCGATGAGCGCCGCGGCGATGTTGTCCAGGAAGGACGAGATCACGAACACCATGACCAGCAGGACGAAGCCACCCTTCCAGTCGTCCGGCAGGTAGCGGGGCAGGATGTGAGGGATGCCGCTGTCCTCGAAATAGCGGGCCAGGATGGCGAATCCCAGCAACAGGCCCAGCAGATTGGCGATGGTGACCCATTCATGGACCAAATGACCGCCCAGACCGGCCAGACCCGCGACGCCGTGGAAGTCGCCGAAACCCAACTTGTAGAGGGTGATGGTGGCCAGGCCGGTGAGGGCCACGTAGAGGGTGTGATGGTGAAACAGGGCCACCCCCAAAAGGGTCATGGCGAAAAGGATGAAGTCCACCGGGATACCGAACACGGCAGGCCCCTCCCCCGCCCAGGCCGGGGAAGAAATGCACAACAAGGCGATTGCGGGGGAGATCGGGCGAAGAGGAAAATGGCGGGAAGTGAACATGGCCATGGCGAAGGAAAGGGATTTGCCATTATATTGCGCCGCATCAATCCCTTTTGTCACCCGCACGTCCTTCGCTTCGGCGAGAAAATGATCGTGGAGGTCCTCCATGCAAAAGCTGCTCATCCCCATCGACGGCTCTCCCAACTCCGAGCGGGCCGTACGGCATGTCCTCAAGCTGGCCCGCATGGCATGCCCCTTGGATATCCATTTGTTGCACGTGCAACCCCCGGTAGAGGGCTGGGAGGTGAAACACTTCCTGCGCGACTCGGAAATCGAATCCATGCAGGCTGGCCTGGCCGAGGAGGCCACCCAGGCCGCCCGCGCCATTCTGGACGAGGCCAAGCTGCCCTACGCCCTGCACCGCGCGGTGGGTGAGGTGGCGGAGACCATCGCCGCCTATTCCGAACAATGCGGCTGCGACCAGATCATCATGGGCACCCGGGGCATGGGCTCCCTGGAGGGCCTGCTGTTGGGCTCCATCTCCACCAAGGTGCTGCACCTGGTAAAGGTGCCGGTCACCCTGGTGAAGTAGCGAATCGATGGAAGGAAAAAACGACGAAAGGCTGATCCAGGCGGTCCTGGCCAGCGGGGTGCGCATCCCGCCCATGCCGGAAGTGCTCTTGGGACTCAACGCCCTTCTGGCCGACCCCGACGCAGGCCCCCGGGAACTGGCCCGGCTGGTGGGCCGGGATGGCGCCATCTGCGGCGCACTGTTCCGCCTGGTGGCCTCGCCGGTGTTCGGCCTGCGCGCCAAAGTGGACACGGTGGAGAAGGCGGTTACTTTGCTGGGCATGGGCAACGCCAGCGCCGTGGTGCGCAGCGAGGCCCTGCGTGGAGCCTTCCACGACCCCGCCCATGCCCGGGCCCTGGAAGCCATCTGGGGCCGGGGCGCCGGGGTCGCCGATTTCGCCGTGCTGGCGCTCAAGACCGGCCACGTGCGCGGCATTCCACCCGACTCGGCCTATACCCTGGGCATGTTCCACGACTGCGGCCTGGCCCTGCTGTGCAAGCGCATACCGGACTACGCCCGGGCCCTGTCCGGGCCGGGTTCCTGGCCGGACATCCGGGCCCTGGACCAGGCCCACCAGACCGACCACGCCCTCATCGGCCAATCGGTGGCCAGGAACTGGTTGCTGCCAGAGGACATCGTCCAGGCCATCCGAGCCCATCACCAGCTGTCCTGGGAGGGCCTGACGGAGCCCGTCTCCCGCCTCTGCGGCCTGCTCAATTTCGCCTGCCACCTGCGCAACAGGCGCAACCAGGCGGACGACGCGGAGTGGGAGAACGGCTGGCGGGAGGAGAGCGCCCGCCGCCTCTTCCTCACCCTCAGCGACCTGGATGATTGGGAAGCCGCCGTGGAAGACCTGGCCGGCTGAGGCCCTTCCCTTCCCTCAAGCCACCCAGCGCTTGGGGTCGATGCCCCAGTCCTCGAAGGACTCGTGGCCAGTGATGCGATCCTGGCAATCTCGCCGGGCCAGATCCAGCATTTCCGGCTTCAGATAATGCTGCTGCCCGATGTGGAAGATGACCTGCACCCTGGGTTGCATCATCTTGTCCGGATGCTGCTCCCGCACGATGGCCAGGCGCCCGCTCTCCAGCCGCACCAGGGAACCGGTGGGATAGATGCCGACGCACCTCACGTAAGCCCGCACCAGGTCCGGGTCGAAGTGGTACTTGCTCCACTCCAGCAAACGGCCCAGGGCGGCGGTGGGCGCCATGCCCTTGTGGTAGACCCGATCCGAGGAGATGGCGTCGTAGACGTCAACGATGGCGCCCATGCGCCCGTAGAGGGAAATCTCCTCGCCCTTGAGCTTGTTGGGATAGCCGGTACCGTCGAAGCGCTCGTGGTGCTGGCCGGCCACGTCCAGGGCGATCTGGCTGATGCCCGGCGTGTTCTGCAGGATGACGATGCTCTGCACCACATGGGACTTCATCTTGGCGAACTCCGCCTCGGTGAGCTTGGCCGGCTTGTTGAGGATCTCGTCCGGCACCTTGGCCTTGCCCACGTCGTGGAGCAGGCCGCCGATGGCGATTTCCCTGATCAGGCCCCGTTCCAGGCCCAGGCCCCGGGCGAAGGACACCAGCAGGGCGCAGACCGACACGGAATGCTGGAAGGTGTAGTTGTCGTGCTCCTTGAGCCGGGCCAGGGGCAGCAGGGCATCCTGGTTGCGGAAGATGGAGTCCACCATCTTCTCTACCAGAGGCTCCACCACTTCCATTTCGATCTGCTTGCCCAGGCGGATGTCCGTGAGCATGCCCTTCACCACCCGGTTGGCCTCTCCGTGGAGCTTGCGGGCCCGCTGGATCTCCGCCGCCAGTTCCACCCTGGGCGCTTCCTGATGGGATTCTTCGGCGATTTCCGCCATGCGGTGGTCGATCTCCCGGCGCACCTCGGTCTCGCTGGGCGCATCCGCCAGGCCCAAGCCCCTGGCGGTGTCGATGTAGACCTCGTGGATTCCCAGGGCGCGGATCTCCTGGATGCGCTTTTCGTCCTTGACGGCGAAATGGTTGGTGGCAAAAGGGTGGTCCAGCCAGGAACAGTTCACGTCCTGGACGTACATGCCGGGGCGCAGATCCTCCACCGGGATTTTTTTGATGGTGTCGGCAGGCTCAGTCACGCTGGGGCCACCTCCTCAGCCGTCATGATGATGGCGGTTAGTCTAGCCCAACTTCACCACGTCCCAGGGTGGCGCGAGGGCCAGTTTCCGGGTCGCCGCCAGGCCTGCCGCCAGCACCAGCGCCATCCCGCCCCCCAGGCCGGCGATCCAGACCAGCGGGTCCACGGAGGGCGGCAGGTCGAAGAGCCGTGTGGCCAGCACCCAGGACAGGGCGCTGGCCGAGGCCGCCGCGATGCCGCCGGCAAGCAGCCCCAGCAGGGCGAATTCCGCCGTCAGGGCCACCCTCACCGTCGCCCGGGAGGCGCCCAGGGTGCGCCAGATGCCGATCTCCCGGGCCCGCTCGTCGCGCCGGGCGAACAGGGCCGCCACCATGACCAGCAGCCCGGCGCCCAGGCTGAAAAGGAAGATGAGCTGCACCGCCGCGCCGACCCGGTCCAGGATGCCGCGCAGTTCCTCCATGACCTGTTCCACGTCGATGACCGTGACGTTGGGAAAGGCGGCCACCAGCCCATTCATGACGGACGCCCGCTCCCGGGGCAAATGGAAGCTGGTGATGTGGCTTGCCGGTAACCGGTCCAGGGCACCCGGGGGCGCCACCACGAAGAAATTCACCCGGAAGGAATCCCAGTTCACCTTGCGCAGGCTGGTCACCCGGCCCCGCACCAGCTGGCCTCCCACGTCGAATTCCAGGCTGTCGCCAAGGTGGATGCCCAGGGTCTTGGCGATACCCGCCTCCACCGAGAAGCCTTCCTTCTCTCCCGACCACCAGCGACCGGCCACGATCTCGTTCTCCTCCGGCAGGCGGGCCAGGGAGGACAGGTTGAACTCCCGCTCCACCAGGCGCTTCGCCCGATCCTCCGTGTAATCGTCCGCTTTCACCGGCCGGCCGGCGATGGTCATGAGCCGGCCCCGGATCATGGGATGGAAGCTGGCCCCGCCGGCGCCCTGCCGCTCCAGGTAGGCGGCGAGAGGCGCCACCTGCCCGGGCTGGATGTTGATGAGGAAGCGGTTGGGCGCCCCCGCCGGCACCTGACCCCGCCAGGAATCCAGCAGATCGTTGCGGGTCAGGGTCAACAACAGCAGGGCGAGCAGGCCCAGGCTCAGGGCGATGGCCTGGAGGGCGGTCTCCCAGCCGCGCCGGCGCAGGCCCGTCAGGGCCAGGCGCAGGCCCAGGACCAGGGGCCGGCGGCTGGCCGGCAGCCGCCGGGCCAGGACCGGCAAGGGCCACAGCAGGCCCCGCGCCAGCAGCGCCGCCACCAGGATGGTGGCCGCCACCCCGGCAGCCACGATGGCGCCCAGGCGCAGCTCCCCCGCCTGCCAGAACAGCAGCCCCGCCACCAGGGCCAGGCCGGCGCCATGGGCCAGGAAGGCGCCGCCCCCGGGCGGCCCCAGATCCCGGCGCAGCACCCGCGTCACCGGCACCCGGCCCAGACGCAACAGGGGCGGCAGGCTGAAGGCGAGCACCAGGGCCAGGCCGGCAAGAAGCCCCAGCAGCAGAGGCTGCAGGGAAGGCGCCGGCAGACCCAGGCGCAGCACATCGTCGAGCAGATGGGCCAGGGCCACCTGGGTCAGCCAGCCCAGGAAGCTGCCCAACAGGCCCGCCAGCAATCCCAGCAGAGCCATCTGCTGGAAGTACAGGCCCAGCAGGCGGCGGCGGGAACCGCCGAAGCAGCGCATCAGGGCAAAGGGGTCGTACTGGCGCCGCGCGTAGCGGCCCAGGGCCAGCTGGGCGGCGGCGGCGGCCAGCACCACGCTCAACACGGCCGCCAGGCCCAGGTAGCGGCGGGCCTGGTCCAGCACCGAGCGCAGTTCGGGACGGGCATCGCCCAGGGTTTCCAACTTCTGGCCCCGCTCCAGGCGCGGCTTCAGATCCGCCTCGAAGGCGGCCAGGGATTTTCCTTCCCCCGCCACCAGGAGCCGGTGGATCACCCGGCTGCCCTCCTGCATCAGGCCCGTGCGCGCCAGGTCGGCCATGCCCAGGAGGATGCGAGGCGCCAAGGCCATGAAGTTGCCGCCCCGTTCGCCCTCGAAGGTGAGAATGGCCGCCACCCGGAAACGGGCCTCCCCCACCATGACCGGATCGCCCACCCTGAGCCCCAGGCCCAGGGCCAGGCGCTCGTCCACCCAGACTTCCCCGGCGCCGGGCAAACCGGTGGTGGGCGCGTCGGCGGCGAACAGGGCTGGAGCGACCCGCAGCCGGCCCCGCAGCGGATAGCCGGGCTCCACCGCCTTGATGCCGGCCAGCAGCGACTTGTCCCCGGCCATGGCCATGCTCAGGAAAGTCACGGTGCGGGCGGTGGCCAGCCCGGCCCGGCGGGCCTGGTCCACCACCGTCTCCGCCACCGCATGGTCCGACACCAGGGACAGGTCCGCCGCCAGCAGGGTGTTGGCCTCCCGGCCCAGGGCCCGTTCCACCCGGTCGGCGAAGAAGGCCACGGCGGTGAGGCTCGCCACCGCCAGGCTCACCGCCAGCAACAGCACCCGGATCTCCCCGGCACGCCACTCCCGCGACAGGAAACGGATGGCCAGGGGCGGGAACACGCTCATCCCGCCAGCCTCCCCGCCTCCAGCCGCAGGGTCCGGGCGCAGCGCTCCGCAAGGGCCGCATCGTGGGTGACGATGATGAGGCTGGCGCCCTGGCGGGCGTTCAATTCGAACATGAGGTCGATGATCTGGGCGCCGGTGCGGGCGTCCAGGTTGCCGGTGGGCTCGTCCGCCAGCAGGATGCGGGGCGAGGCGGCGAAGGCCCGGGCCAGGGCCACCCGCTGCTGCTCGCCGCCGGAGGGCTGGTCCGGCCGGTGCCGGGCGCGGGCGGCCAGGCCCACGCTGGCGAGATGTTCCCGGGCACGCTCGGCGGCGCCGGCGATCCCGGCCAGTTCCAGGGGCAGCATCACGTTCTCCAGGGCCGTGAGTCCCGGCAGCAGCTGGAAGGATTGGAACACGAAGCCCATGTGGGCGCCGCGCAGGGCGGCCCGGGCGTCCTCGTCCAGGGCGAAGAGGTCGGCGCCGTCCAGCCGCACCCGGCCGCTGCTGGGCGTGTCCAGCCCGGCCAGCAGACCCAGGAGGGTGGATTTACCAGACCCGGAACCGCCGACGATGGCGACAGTCTCCCCAGGGTTCACACGGAAAGACACCTCGGCGAGGATATGCAGGGTGTCCTCTCCCGATGCTCCCGCCACCCGTACCGACTTGCCCAGATTCTCGACTTCGATGCGCATCCCACTCTTCTGGTTGACCCTGATCCTGGCCGGCCCCGTCTGGGCGGCCCCCACCATCCTCGTGTTCGGCGACAGTTTATCCGCCGCCTACGGCATCCCGCGCGAATCCGGCTGGGTCCAGCTCCTGGCCAGTCGCCTGGAGGCCCGCAAACCGCCTATCCGAGTGGTCAACGCCAGCATCTCCGGGGAGACCAGCGCCGGCGGCCTCACCCGCCTGCCCGGCGCCCTGGATGCCCACCGGCCCGGCCTGGTGATCCTGGCCCTGGGAGCCAATGACGGCCTGCGCGGCCTGCCCCTTGAGGAAACCACCCGCAACCTGCAGGCCATGATCCACCTGGCCCGGAAGCAAGGCGCCCAGGTGCTGCTGGTGGGCATGCGCCTGCCGCCCAACTATGGCGGAGCCTACACCCGGAAGTTCCAGGCCCTTTTCGAGGAGGTGGCGAAAACCGAAAAAATCCGGCTGGTGCCCTTCCTGCTGGAGGGCATGGCCCAGCATCGCGAACGCTTCCTGGCCGACGGCCTGCATCCGGACGCCCAAGCCCAGCCGGTGCTGCTGGAAAACGTCTGGCGGGCCTTGGAGCCCATGCTGGCCGGCCGCTGAAGCCCCTCGCTTCCCGATGGGCGCCGGGGTACGGGACGCGGGGCGTTCTCGCCGCTACCCCGCGTGCCGGTCCAGCACCTGGTCCGACAGGGACAGGGGGTCCTCCCTGGGTTCCAGGTGGGTGGTCACGTGGATGCGGGGCACGGCAGCACGGATATCCGCCTCGATGCGTTCGAGCCAGTCGTGGCCCACCTGCACGGTCCACTCGCCCGGCACCAGTACGTGCAGGGTGGCGAAGGCCCGGGCGCCGGCCTGGCGGGTTCGCAGGGCGTGGAACTCCAAGCCCCGGGCCCGGTAGTCCGCCAGCACCATTTCGATGGCATCAATCTGCTCGGTGGGCAGCGCCGCATCCATGAGGCCCGATGCGGAGCGGTGCAGCAATTGCCAGCCGGTCCAGACGATATTGACCGCCACCAGCAGGGCGATGACCGGGTCCAGCCAGCGCCAGTCCGTGGCCCACACCAGGGCGACGCCGACGATGACGCCGGCGGAGGTCCAGACGTCGGTGAGCAGATGATGGGCATCCGCCTCCAGGGTGATGGAATTCTGCTCTTTGCCCACCTTCATGAGGATGCGGGCCACGGCCAGGTTGATCAGGGAAGCCGCCACGGATACCGCCAGACCCACGCCCACGGCCTCCAGACCTTGGGGATGCAGCAGCCGGTCCACGGCGGCATAGGCAATGCTGGCGGCGGCCACCAGGATGAGAAAGCCTTCGAAGGCGCTGGCGAAATACTCCGCCTTGCCATGGCCATGGGGGTGGTTCTCGTCTTCCGGCTCCGCCGCCAGGGAGAGCATGGCCAGGGCCATGATGGCGGCGGCCAGGTTGACGAAGGATTCCAGGGCGTCGGACAGGAGGCCCACCGAGCCGGTCAGCCACCAGGCCAGGCCCTTGAGCAGGATGGTGGCGATGGCAGCGGCGATGGACAGCCAGGCATAGCGTTTCAATGAGGCGGGCTGCATGGGAGGCAGATCTCGGGCGGAACGGCGATTATCCTGAAAACGGCGGTCGTGCGCCTCGCAAGGCGCCCAGCTTCATGAGATTTCACGCTTTCGAAAAGTCAGGCCCCATGGGTCATCCTCATGGGCACAAATCGAAACGTTCAGCCGCCGCCGGCCAGGGCCCGCTCGATGAAGCGCCGATCCACCCGGGGCCTGGGCACCCGAAGGTCGAACCAGCGGCGCACGTCCTCCTCCAGGCCGAGTCCGTGCATGAAGTTGTAGAGGGCCTTGTTGAGCGCCCTCCCCAGGCGGTCATGGTCGGTTCCGGTGGGGTCGGTAAAACCGATGTCGTTTCTGGCGAAGCGGATGTCCGGCTGCGGTTTCAGGGTCACGCCGAAATGCTCCGGGCGCATGCCCACCGGCGAATGCACAGTGCAGGCGAAGCGATGGAAGAAGCCAGACTGGATGCAGCCGTTCAGGAAGAGCTGACGCACGTATTCCAGGGCGTCCACCGTGTCCTGGACGGTCTGGGTGGGGAAGCCGTACATGAGGTAGGCATGGACCAGGATGCCCGCCTCGGTGAAGGCATGGGTGACCCGGGCCACCTGTTCCACCGACACCCCCTTGTTCATCAGCTTCAGGAGCCGGTCCGAGGCCACCTCCAGGCCGCCGGAGACGGCGATGCAGCCGCTGTCCGCCAGTTGCCGGCACAACTCCGGCGTGAAGGACTTCTCGAAGCGGATGTTGCCCCACCAGGAAATCGCCCGGTTGCGCCGGGCCAACTCCTCGGCCAGGGCCTTGAGGGCCTTGGGGGGCGCCGCCTCGTCGACGAAATGGAAGCCGGTCTGGCCGGTCTCGGCGATCACCCTCTCGATGCGGTCCACCAGCAGTTCGGCGTTGGCGGCCTCGTAGCGGGAGATGTAGTCCAGGCTCAGGTCGCAAAAACTGCACTTCTTCCAATAGCAGCCGTGGGCCACGGTGAGCTTGTTCCAGCGGGCGTCGGACCAGAGCCGGTGCATGGGGTTGAGCATGTCCAGGATGGACAGGTAGCGGTCCAGGGGCAGCCCGTCCCAGGTGGGCGTGCCGACCTCGGCGAAGGGAATGTCGGGCTCGCCGGAGTCGATGTAGCGGACGGCATCCGCTTCCCGCACGAAAGTCCGCACCAGCCCCGCCAGGGGACGCTCCCCCTTCAGATAGGCCAGCAGCGCCAGCAGCGGCCGTTCCCCATCATCCAGACAGACGTAGTCGAAAAAGTCGAACACCCGGGGCTCAGCCAACTCACGCAGTTCCGTGTTGACGAAGCCGCCCCCCAGCACCGTGGGGACCGAGGGCCGTGTCGTCTTGATGGTCTGGGCGATGCGGAAGGCGCCATAGACGTTGCCGGGAAAGGGTGCGGATACCAGCACCAGGTCGGGCTGGTGGCGTTCCAGGGCCGCCCGGGTCAAATCCGCCAGGGTGGCGTCGATGAGGTTGGGCGGCGCCGCCAGGGCCCGGGCCAGGGGCTCGAAGCTGGCCTGGCTCTGGGCCAGGGATTCGGCATAACGGACGAACTCGAAGCGGGGATCCACCGCTTCCCGCAAGACGTCGGCCAGGTCGTCGAGATACAAGGTGGCGAAATGCCGCGCCCGGTCCTGGACCCCCAGGGCGCCGAAGGCCCAGGCCAGGGGATCGCCACCCTCCGGATCGATGTAGACGTCCAGGGACCGGAAGCGGGAACCCTCGGGGAGGAAATCCCGCCGGGCGATGCGGTGCCCCATGCTGGGGTCCCGGCCCTGGAGGAAGGCCACCGCCGGACCGACACAGGCGAGATGGGCTTCGAAACGGTCCAGAAAGGCCCTCACATTGGCCATGCGCGCCGCCTTGGGCAGCGTGAGGATGTGCTCCCGCAGGGCGCCCAGCCCTTCCGCCGAGAACAGCCGCAGCACCAGGGCCAGGGCCAGGTCCTCCTGGAACGCCGCCACCCCCCGGGAACGCAGGAAGCCTGTCAGGTAGGCCGTGGACGGGTAAGGAGTGTTGAGCTGCGTCATCGGCGGGATGACGGAGAGGACGCGCATGAAGGGATGCCGGAGCGAAGAACGATGACGGCCGGGATGATCGCTCAAGGCGGGAGGATGGGGTAGGCTGGGTTGACGGGGTTAACCTGGCGAGATGTCCATGAACCAGCGTCGATGCAGTTATACGATCTGAAGCCTTCTTCAAATGGGTTGATCGCGTGGATCGCCGGGATTGTCCAACGCGCTGACATGACCGTTTGGGCGGGCGGGCGGCAGGCAGCTGGGTCACCTTGTACTTGCCCGCTTTGGCATGCTGGACGACGAACGGATCAACCGGGGTCTGTCGCTGCTTGTCGGAAATCCCGGCATCGGGAAAACCCGATGGGTGGCGTTCAGGCTTTCGGCTTGCCGGTCTTGCCTTCCCGCAGGTAGCGGGGCAGCCGCTTCTGTTCCCGCTCGGCGGTGCGGATCTGGCGGGGCGTCAGACTGCTGCCCTCGCGCTGGTCGAAGGGGTTGTAGTTGGCCTTGAAGTCCACCCGCAGGGGCGTACCCTGGAGGTTGAAAGCGGTGCGAAAGACATTTTCCAGATAGCGCTTGTAGGCGTCCGGCATGCCTTCCAGGTGGGTGCCATGGATGACGATGATGGGCGGATTGTTGCCGCCCTGGTGGGCGTACTTGGGCTTGGGCCGGAAGTTGCCGGCCCGGGGGGGCTGGTGCTGGGCCACGGCCTCCTGGAGCACCCGGGTGAGGCGTGGGGTGGAGAGTTTGGCCATGGCGGCGGCGTAGGCCTCGTCCACGGATTTCAGCACGCCGCCCACGCCGGTGCCCTTCAGGGCCGAAATGAAATGGAAGCGGGCGAAGGTGAGGAAATTCATCTTGCGGTCCAGTTCCCGCTTGATCTGCTCCCGCTGGTAGGCGTCCAGGTCGTCCCACTTGTTGATGGCCACCACCAGGGCCCGGCCGGCTTCCAGGATGAAACCGGCGAGATGGGCGTCCTGGTCGGAGATCTCCTGGCGGGCGTCCAGCACCAGCACCACCACGTTGGCGTCCTCGATGGCCTGGAGGGTCTTGATGACGGAGAACTTCTCGATGGCCTCGGTCACCCGCCCCTTGCGCCGCACGCCGGCAGTGTCGATGAGGGTGTACGGTCGGCCGGCCCGCTCGAACTCCACGTAGATGGAATCCCGGGTGGTGCCCGGCTGGTCGAAGGCGATGACCCGCTCCTCGCCCACGAAGGTGTTCACCAGGGTGGACTTGCCCACGTTGGGGCGGCCGACGATGGCGATCTTGGGATGATCCTCGGCGGGGGCCTCCTCGGGCTCCGCCTCGAAGGGCTCCATGACCAGGTCGATGAGTTCCCGTACCCCCTCGCCATGGGCGCCGGAGACGGCGATGGGCCGACCCAGGCCAAGTTCGTGGAACTCGGCGGTGACCACGCCGGCGTTCATGCCCTCGGTCTTGTTCACCGCCAGGTAGACGGGCCGGCCGGTGCGGCGCAGGCGGTCGGCGATGATCTTGTCCTGGGGCGCCAGGCCGGCGCGGCCATCCACCAGGAAGATGACCGCGTCGCCCTCGGCCACGGCCTGGAGAGTCTGCTTGGCCATCTCCGCCAGGATGCCGCTGTCCACCACCGGCTCGAAGCCACCGGTATCCACCACCAGAAAGGGTTTGGAACCGACCCGGCCGTGGCCGTAGTGGCGGTCCCTGGTCAGCCCCGGCAGGTCATGGACCAGGGCATCCCGGGTCTTGGTGAGCCGGTTGAACAGGGTGGACTTACCGACGTTGGGCCGGCCGACCAGGACGATGGTGGGTTTCATGGGTGGCGGGAGGCGAGGAGTCTGGCGTGAGGCTAGCAGCGAAGGCGCGGGCTGTGTCCCTGCCTCCTCACGCCATCCTCCTCACTGGATTCTCAAGGCATACACCCCGCCGTTGGCGGTTTGCGCCACCAGGCCGGATTTCAGCCGCAGCATGACGCCTTTGATGGCGCTGCCATCGGTGGCGGCACGGGCAGCGAAGGCGCCGTCCTCGGCGTTGATCAGGTGCACATGGCCCTGGTAGTCGCCCACGGCCACGAACTTCTCGGCCACGGCAACCGGGCTGGAAAGCTTGCGGTCCCGCAACTTGTCCTGCTTCCAGGGATTGGTGCCCCGGTCCTTGGTCAGGCCGGAAACGGTGTCGCGCTCGTCGGCAGCGAAGACGAAACGTTCGTCCATGTCCACGCCGCCCAGGCTGGAATGGTCCCGTGCCCAGATGGTGTTGCCGGAGACCCGGTCGAAGCAGGCCACCCGGCCCTGGAAGGCGGCGGCACAGACGCGGCGGTCGTCCATGGCCAGGGAACCGGCCACGTCGGCGATGCGCTCCAGTTCGGTGGCGCCCTTGGGCAGGGCCACGTTGGCCTCCCATAGGGGGGCGCCATTGTTGACGGCCAGGGCGGTCAGCTTGCCGCCGGCGTGGCCGGCGTCGAGGGCGGGCTGGGGTAGGATGAGGTGGCTCTGCTCCCGCAGGGTGAGCGTGGGCAGGGCACGACTGTAGGTCCAGCGCGGCTTGCCGGTGGCAGCATCCAGCAGATAGACCTTGCCGTCGTTGGAGCGGGCGGCGACGACGCCAAAGCCGGCTTCC
>CAZYEY010000185.1:0-8001 GCA_964646585.1 uncultured Thiobacillus sp.
GGGGGGGGCGGGTGGGGAAGGGGAACCCGGCGGCTGGGGGCGCCGCGTCCAGGTCGGGGAAGGGGGAGGGCGGCGCCACCGGCCGCCAGCAGGGGTGGTGGGCCGGGGGCGGCGCGTCGGTATCCTGGGGAAGGAAGTCCGCCCGCCAGTACTCGTGGGTGGGGTCGGCTCCGGCGGGCGCGGACACCAGGAGGGCGAGAGCCAGAAGGATGCGCAACATCCCGGCCATTGTTTCCCAAGCGGCCCGATTCAGGTATCCCTCGATCGTGGGGGGGCGGGTATTGCGGGCGGTTGTAGATTTTTCCGAGCCTGTCGATATTGCAAGGCATCGGATTTCGTTTCCGGACGTGACCCATGAGCGGCTCCACCCCCATCACCCTGCGTCAGGTACTCAACCAGGCGGTCCATACCGTCACCCCGGACACGCCCCTGGCGGACGTCCTGCGGCGCATGTCGGAGAAGCGCGTCAGCTGCCTGGTGGTGGTGGATGCCGGCCGGCCGGTGGGCATCTTCACCGAACATGACGGCGTGGGCCTGATGGCCCGGGGGGAACGCCGCGGCGATCTGCCCATCCGCCAGTTCATGCGCGAGCCGGTGCTGGCCAGCCGCCTTTCCATGGACTACTACCGCGCCTACCAGCGGATGGCCGCCCGCAACGCCCGTCAGTTGGTGGTGGTGGATGGGGAAGGCCGCCTGTTGGGCCTGGTGACGGAAGGGGACCTGCTCAAGTCCATCGGCATGGAGCAATTGGTCCAGCCCAAGACCGTGGCGGACGCCATGACCCGGAACGTGCTCACCCTCCAGGAAGGGGAGAGTCTGAGCCAGGCCGCCCGGCTCATGACGGAACGGCTGTTGAGCTGCATCGTGGTGACCAGGGGGACGCTCCCGGTGGGCATGCTCTCGGAGCGGGACGTGGTCCGCCTGTACCGGGAAACCCTGGACCCGGATGGGGTCCGCCTGGCGCAGGTCATGAGCCAGCCCTTGCGGACGGTGCGGGCTGGCGAACTCCTGGCCATCGCCATGGCCCGCATGGAGACGGACCACATCCGCCGCCTGGTGGTGGTGGACGAGAAGAGCCACCTGGTGGGCCTGCTGACCCGCCACGACATCGTCAAGGCGCTCCAGGAACAGTACGTGGACATGCTCCAGGACACCATCGAGCGCCTGGAGCGGGATCTGCACATCACCCGGGACCGTCTGGAATCGGTGGAGCACCGGCTGCTCCAGCGCAGCGTCATGGACCAGGTCAACGACGCGGTGCTGGTGGTGGAGCTGGACGGGGGCCGAGTGGTGGAGGCCAACGAGGCAGCCCTGGAGATCCTGGACCTGGGCCGGGAGGCATTGCTGAACCGGCCCTGCCATGAGTTGGCCGAGCTCTTCCCCGGGCCGGAGTCCTGGAGGGACTGGGCGGAGGATCTGGCCACCCGGGGCGTCCGTCTGGAGGAAACCCGCTTTCGCCGTGGTGACGGCACCTGGATCCAGGTGGAGGTCGGCTTGCGCCATGTCCGCAGCGATGGGCGCGCCTTCATGGTGGCGGTGGCCCGGGACATCACCCGGCGCAGGCAGGACGAGGCGCGCATCCGCCTGGATCGGGAACAGCAGAGGGCTCTGCGCGAGATCCTGGAGATCGGTCTGGGCGACGGGGATCTCGAGGAACGCCTGGGCTGCTGCCTGGACCGGCTGCTCCAGGTTTCCTGGCTCAACCTGCTGCCCAAGGCGGGCATCTTCGATCTGCCGGCGGACGGTGGCGGCCTGCGTCTGGTCGCCCAACGCAACCTGCCCCCTGAATTGCTGTCCCGCTGCGCCCGGGTGCCCCTGGGCGTCTGCCTGTGCGGCCGCGCCGCCCAGAGCGGCGCCACCCAGTTCGCCGGCTGCGTGGACCACCGCCACGAAATCACCTTTCCGGACATGGCCGACCACGGCCACTACAACCTGCCCTTGCGCTCAGGCGACACAGTGCTGGGCGTGCTGGTGCTCTACCTGCCCCACGATCATCCCCATCTGGCCGAGGAGCAGGAATTCCTGGAAGCGGTGGCCGACGCCCTGGCCAGCCTGTTGCGCCGGGACCGGGTCGAAGCCGCCCTGGCGGAGAGCCACAACCGCCTGGTCCAGGCCGAAAGCCAGGCCCACCTGGGCTTCTGGTCCTGGGACCTCCGCACCGGCGAGACCTATTGGGCCGAGGAGATCCGCCGCATCCTGGGCATTCCCGCCGACCTCCCGGCCGGCCTGGAAACCTTGCGCGGGTTCGTCCATCCCGATGACTGGCCGGGGGTCTCGGCCTCCCTGGCGGCGTCCGCGAGGACGGGCGCCGACCACCACGCGGGCTACCGGGTCCGCCGCGCCGACGGAGAAATCCGCCACGTGGAATGCCGGGGCCGGGTGGAATTGGACGCGGCCGGGTCTCCGGCGCGCCTGACGGGCACCTTCCAGGACGTGACCGAGCTGCGCGAGGCCGAGGCCAAGCTGCGGGGCAGCGAAGCGCAGATCCGCCTGCTGCTGGATTCCACCGCCGAGGCCATCTTCGGCGTGGACCTGGAAGGGCGTTGCACCTTCGTCAACCGGGCCTGCCTGAACCTGCTGGGCTACGACACGGCGGAGGAACTGCTGGGCCATCCCATCCACGAACTCATCCACCACCACTACCCGGACGGCGCCCCCTATCCCCAATCCGAGTGCAAGGCCATGCCCACCCAGTTGAAGGGCAGCCGGGTCCACGTGGACGACGAGGTGTTCTGGCGCCGGGACGGCAGCCCGCTGGCGGTGGAATACTGGTCCCATCCGGTCTACCGGGAAGGGGCGCTGGTGGGGGCCGTGGTCACCTTCCTGGACATCACCCAGCGGCGGCGGGATGAGGAAACCCTGCGCCTGGCCGTGAAGGTCATCGAGAACACTCAGGAAGGCGTGATGATCACCGACGCCCAGGCGCGCATCCTGTCCGTGAACAAGGCCTTCACCGCCATCACGGGATTCGGCGAGGGCGAGGTCCTCGGCCACACCCCGGCGCGGCTCAGTTCCGGCCGGCACGATGCCGAGTTCTACGCGGCGATGTGGAAGGAGCTGCGGGAAAAAGGCGCCTGGCAGGGCGAGATCTGGAATCGGAGCAAGACCGGCGAGGTCTATCCCGAGTGGCTTTCCATCAGCACCGTCCACGACGATCGGGGCCGGGTGACCAACTACGTGGGGGTGTTCTCCGACATCAGCCAGATCAAGCACTCCGAGGCCCAGCTCGAATACCTGGCCCACCACGACCCCCTCACCGACCTGCCCAACCGGGTGCTGTTCCAGTCCCGCCTGGGCCACGCCATCCAGGTGGCGCGCCGGCACGGCCAGCGCATGGGCCTGCTGTTCCTGGACATGGACGGCTTCAAGAACATCAACGACAGCCTGGGCCACCCGGCCGGCGACGAACTGCTCCAGGCGGTGGCCCGGCGCATGACCGAGCACCTGCGGGCGGTGGACACCCTGGCCCGGCTGGGCGGCGACGAGTTCGTCATCCTGCTGGAGAACCTCCACGACAGCCGGGAGGCGGCCATCGTGGCCCAGAACGTGCTGGGGCTGATGGGCAAGCCCTTCAGCCTCTCGGGCGGGCAGGATGTATTCATCGGCGTCTCCATCGGCATCAGCCTGTTCCCGGACGACGCCGAGGACGCCACCCAGCTGGTGCGCAACGCCGACGCCGCCCTCTATCAGGCCAAGGCCCAGGGCCGCAACACCTACCGCTACTACACCGAGGCCCTGACCCGCTCCGCCAATGAGCGCCTGATCCTGGAATCCAGCCTGCGCCGGGCCCTGGAGCGGGGCGAATTCGTGGTCCACTACCAGCCCCAGATATCCATCCGGGACGGCAGGGTGATCGGCGCCGAGGCCCTCGTGCGCTGGCGATCCCCCGAGGGCGGTCTGATCCCGCCGGCGCGCTTTATCCCCATCGCCGAGGAGACGGGCCTCATCCGTCCCCTGGGCGAATGGGTGCTGCGCACCGCGTGCAGGCAGTTCCGTACCTGGATGGATGCCGGGCAGGGCAACCTCACCCTGGCGGTCAACCTCTCCACCCGCCAGTTCGAGCAGCGCGACCTGGCCGTGTGCATCGGCGGCATCCTGAAGGAAACCGGCTTCCCGGCTGAACGCCTGGAACTGGAGATCACCGAGAGCGCCATCATGGCCCAGGGCGAACAGGCCATCGACACCCTGGCCCAGTTGAAGCGCCTGGGTGTGGCCCTGTCCATCGACGACTTCGGCACCGGCTATTCCTCCCTGGCCTATCTCAAGCGCTTCGCCGTGGACAAGCTGAAGATCGACCAGAGCTTCATCCGCGACATCCCTGACAACCTCAACGACAAGGAAATCGCCGCCACCATCGTCGCCATGGCCCGCAACCTGAAGCTGCACGTGCTGGCGGAGGGGGTGGAGACGGAGGAGCAGCTGGCCTTCCTGCAATTGCACGGCTGCGACGCCTTCCAGGGTTTCCTCTTCAGCCCGCCCGTCGCCGCGGAGGAATTCATCAAGTTCCTGGAGGCGAATACCTGATCGGAACGCTAAACTATCCATCCACGCCGTCGTCGTCTCCCGCCATGCCCATCCAGATTCCCTTCGACATCCTTCCCGGCAACTACTACAGCAACGGCTCCTACGGCCGTTCCTGGGGGGTGCGCCAGGTGCTGGCCTGCTCCCGGGACCCGGCCAGCGGCGAGGAGACCGTGGACTTCAAGGGCATCGCCGGCACCTGCCGGCGCAAGCGCGGCCATTGCAGCCTGGACGAGTTCCGCCGCTGGGCCCGCTACGAGGTGGCCCTGAATGAGAACTCCTGGCAGCGAATCCGTTAGCGCTCTAGCGCTTACGGATTCGGCGTCCTTCTTGCGAGGGCAGCGGGTGGGCTACTTCGAGGAGGCATGGCCGGAAGCGGAAAGCTGAACCGCGCCGGCCGTGGCCAGGGCCACCGCCACCAGGGCCAGGACGATGGCGGCCCCCGCCGGCAGGTCGAACAGGGCCGAGGCCGCCAGGCCCAGGGCATAGCCCGCCACCCCCAGGGCGTAGGCGAGCCGGGGCCGCCCCTCCGCCGCCAGGGCCGGCACGATGAGGCTGGCGAACACCAGGTAGACCCCCACCACCTGGACCGAGGCGGTGATGGTGACGGCGAACAGCAGGTAGAAGCCGCGCCCCGAATCCTTCCAGCCCAGGCCGTGCCAGGCGGCCAGCACCAGGGCGGTGACCAGGGCCAGGGGCAGCAGGCCGGACCAGGTGCTCCACAGGATCTGACCCACCAGCAGGTCGCGCAGGCGCTCGGCGCCGTGGGGGTCGTGGCTCATGACCAGCAGGGCGGCGCAGGCGGCGGCGACGAAGGCGACACCGATGACCGCCTCCTGGCGCCCGGGCGAGCGACGTTCCCGCCAGTGCAGCAGCAGGGCCCCCAGCAGGGCCGCCGCCACCGCCCCGGCCTGGGTGAGCCAGGGGCTCTCCGCCGCCTCGCCGGCGAAGGCGTGGACCAGCACCACCCCCAGGCCGGCGATCTGGGCGATGGCCAGGTCCAGGAAGATGATGCCCCGCTTCAGCACCGCAGTACCCAGGGGCACGTGGCTGGCAAGCACCAGCAGCCCGGCCGCCAGGGCCGGCAGCAGCAGGCCGGGATCGATCAGCTCCGGATTCATTTCAGACCTTGCCGGAGCAGGGCCAGGGTGGCGTCGAACAGGCTGAACAAGTCCCTGGCCTCCGCGGAGCCGCCGACCGTGTAGGGCAGTTCCACGGCAGCGATGCCGGCCCGTTCCGCCAGCCACTCACTTGGCCTGGCCGACTGGTAGCCGGTGCGCAGGATCAGCCGGGCGGGCTGGGTCTTCAGCCGTTCCAGCACCTGGGCCAGATGGGCGGCGGAAGGATCCAGGCCCGGCTTGGGCTCCAGGTCGGCCACCACCTTCAGGCCCAGCCAGTCCGTCAGGTAGCTGAAGCTTCTGTGCTGGACCACCACCGGCATGCCGCGCAGGCCGGCCGCCTCCTTCTCCCAGCGGGCGATGGCGGCCCCCAGGCGGGCCTGGAAGTCGGCGCCCCGGGCCGCGTAGAACCCCGCCTGCTCCGGCTCCAGTTCCGCCAGCCGGCGGCTCAGGGCGGTGGCCACCTTGAGCAGGTTGCGCGGGTCGGTGTGGATGTGGGGATTGCCGGCGGCGTGCAAGTCGCCCTCGGCCCGGTCCAGGCGGACGGGCTTCTCCAGCAGGCGGACCTGGGCGGCAGCCTCGAAATGGCCGGGCTGGCCCACCTGGATGCGCGGGTTGCCGGATTCCCGTTGCAGCAGGGGCAGCCAGCCGATCTCCAGGTCGGCGCCCGTGCACACCAAGAGGTCGGCGCTGCGGGCCCGGGCGATGAGGGAGGGCCGCGCCTCGATGTGGTGGGGGTTCTGGCGGGCCGTGGTGGCGCTGGCGACCCGGGCCCGGTCGCCGGCCAGCTCCTGGACCAGGGCCGCCCACTCGGGCTCGCAGGCCAGCACGTTGAGGGCGGCCTGGGCCAGGCCGGGCAGCCAGGCCAGCCCCAGGAATAGCAGGATCTTCAGCGTTTTCATGGCCACCTCCTCAGTACTTGTGGGCGCCGTGGGCGCCCAGGCTGTGGATGTATTGCAGGGTGATCCGGTTGTCATCCGGATTGCCCTGGGTGGAGCGGTCCCGGGCCAGTTGCAGGCGGAATCGGGAGAACTCGCTGGGAGAGTAGTCCGCCATCAGGCTCCATCTGTGGGGGGAGTAGTCCGCCACCGGCAGGGCCGCGTTGTTGAGGCCGAAATCCACCCGGCCGCTGTCCAGGCGGTCATAGCGCAGGCCCACCCGCCAGCGCGGCATGAACTGGTAGACGGTCTGGGCGTACCAGCCGGTCTGGCGGGCCCGGTAAGCGTCGACGGGGTCGCCGTCGCAGAGGTCGCCGGGGGTGGCGGCGTCCGGGTCCAGGCAGGTGAGGGTACCCGACTCGTTGCGGCGGAAATACTCGGCCTGGAGCTTGAGGTGGCGGGCCTTGGGATTGCCGTCCGGCGCCCATTTCCAGACGAAGTCCGCGAGCCAGGTACGGGATTTGCCGGTAAACAGGGTCTCAACCGCTGTGGCGTTCAGGTCTTCGAGGTCAGCGTCCCGGTTGCGGGGCCGGGCCGCCAGATAGGACAGGCCGGCGCGCCAGGAGGCATTGGTGCCCGCGTCGCCGCCCAGATGGGCGAAGGCGGCCCAGGCGCCGGGACCGTTCCTGTCGCCGCCGTCGCTAGACCCCGGGAAATTGCCACCCCGGCCCAGTTCCAGACCCAACTCCAGGAAGGTATCGGTGGGGGCCAGCCACTTGAGCTGGACGCCATCCTGGGAGAAGTTCTCGCCGAACAGGGCCCGGTACATGAGGCTGTTGTCGGCGAAATCCCAGGCGTGGGGATGCTGCTCGTTGGCGTAGCCGATGCCGGACAGGTAGCGGCCGCCTTTGAGGGTGAAGCCACTGCCCAGCCCCAGGGTCTGGAACCAGGCCTCTTCCACTTCCACGCCTTCGTCGGCATAGGCGAGGTTGGCGTAACCGCGCAGGGTGGGATCGATGTTGGCGGCCAGGGTCAGCTCCGTGTGGGCCAGGCTGAAGCCCCACTCACTCCCGTGGGCATGGCCGGCGGGCAGGAATCCGGTGAGGGGACGTTCGCCAGCCTTGCGGCGGGCATAGCTGCCCTGGAGCACCAGACCGATTTCCGGATTGGCGCTGGCTGCGGTGGCAATGGGCGCGCTGGCGGTAGGCGCGCTGGCGGGGGCGGGGCGGGCTTCCGCCTGCTTGAGGCGGCTTTCCAGCTCCGCCAGGCGGGCTTCGTAGTGGTCGCGCATCTGGCGGAGTTCGGCGCGCAGGGCGTCGATGGCGGGGTCGGCTTGGGTCGCGCCGGACCACAGGGTCAGCAGCGCGGCGGCCAGCAGGGTGTGCTTGGGCATGGTGGCACTCGTCTTGAACGTGTTGGGTCGAGCCGGGCGGACCCCGGCGGGAAAGGGAGACGTTCAGGCGAGGGCGGGAGGGGCCCGGGAG
>CAZYEY010000186.1:0-8458 GCA_964646585.1 uncultured Thiobacillus sp.
TGCTGGCGGCGGAGATCACCGCCGTCACCGGCCGCGACCCGGGCCGCTACTACCAGGATCTGGCCGCCAAGTATGGGGCGCCGTTCTACGTGCGCATCGATTCCGCCGTGAGCCGGGAGCAGAAGGCTGCCTTCAAGCACCTGACACCGGAGCGGGTCACCGCCACCACCCTGGCAGGGGATGCCATCACCGCCAAATTGACCCGCGCGCCCGGCAACGGCGCCGCCATCGGCGGTCTCAAGGTCACCACCGCCAACGGCTGGTTCGCGGCCCGGCCCTCGGGCACCGAGGACATCTACAAGCTCTACGCCGAGAGCTTCGTCAGCGCCGAACACCTGGAGCGCCTGGTCGCCGAGGCCCGGGCCATGGTGAGCGCGGCTCTGGCCGGCTGATGCCGGCGCGGAGCCTTTCAGCCGGTTATTTCGCCGCAGCCTTGGCGTCCTGGACGCACTTCTTGACGAAGCTGGTCTTGGCGGCGCCGGCGAGCTTCTTCTCGGCGGCCTTGGCCTCGCAATCATCGCCGGCAGGCCTGGCATCGGCCTCGCACTTCTTCATGAAGCTGGTCTTGGCGGCGCCGGCGAGCTTCTTCTCGGCGGCCTTGGCTTCACAGCCGGCGTCGGCGGCGAAGGCCGCGTTGGCGGCGAACAGGGTGGTGAGAACGGCGATGAGGACGGTACGCATGGTCGATTCCTTCGTGGTTGAACCCAGATTTGAAAGGGGACGCCGCCGCCCGGGACGGCGGAAATGATCTTACCCGGATAAAACTGAAGGATTGCTTACCGGGGCGGTGGGATAATCGCTGCCCCACGACACCCGCCACCGCCATGCCCATTCAATGGTTCCCCGGCCACATGGCCTCGGCCCGCAGGAAGGCCGCCGAGACCCTGGCCAGCATCGACGTGGTCATCGAGGTGCTGGATGCCCGCCTGCCGGGTGCCAGCGCCAATCCCATGATCGAGGAGTTGCGCCGGGCCCGGCAGCGGCCCTGCCTGAAGCTGTTGAACAAGGCCGACCTGGCCGACCCCGACGCCACCCGGGCTTGGCTGGCCTTCTTCAACCGGCAAGAAGGGGTGAAGGCGGTGGCCATCTCGGCCAAGAAAGCGGGGGACGTGGCCCGCATTCCCGACCTCTGCCAGACCCTGGCGCCCCACCGCTGCGACGCCACCAAGCCCCTGCGCATGATGATCATGGGCATCCCCAATGTGGGCAAATCCACCCTCATGAACGCCTTGGTGAAGCGCAAGATCGCGGCGGTGGGCGACGAGCCGGCGGTGACCAAATCCCAGCAGAGCGTGGTGCTGAGTCCGCGCCTGATCCTGGTGGATACCCCGGGTCTCATGTGGCCCAGGATCGAGCACGACAGCGACGGCTACATGCTGGCCGCCAGCCACGCAATTGGCCGCAACGCGGTGCTGGAGGAAGAGGTGGCCACCTTCCTGGCCGGCATCCTGCTGGCCCGCTACCCCGCCCTGCTCACCGCCCGCTATGGCTTCGCCATCCAGGGGCTGGACCCGCCCGGGGTGCTGGAGGCGGTGGCCCGCCGACGCGGCTGCCTGCTCAAGGGCCGGGGAGGGGAACCCGACCTGGAGAAGGCTGCCCTGGTCCTGCTCACCGACTACCGGACGGGCACCCTGGGCCGTGTCAGCCTGGAGACGCCTCAAGGCAGGGTGGAAATGCTGCAAGCGTCCCCCGAGCCCCGGCCCGAGTCCTGATACTTCAAAGTCGACCAGACCATGTTCCGTCTTTTTCAGGATGCCGCGCGCCAGGCCACGGTCTGTCTGGCCTTTTTCCTGCTCACGGCCCTCCATGCCCAGGCCGCCGACATCTTGCGTGTCCTGGCCTGGCCCGGCTACGCCGACCCGGACGTGGTCCGCGCCTTCGAGAAGCGCCACGGCGTCCGGGTGGAAGTCACCCTGGTCAGCACGGACGATGCCCTGCGGGAGAAACTGGCGGCAGATAGTGGTGGTTTCGACGTCTTCGCGGCCAACACGGCGGAAATCAAGCGCTTCGTCGATCTGGGACTGGTCCAGCCCCTGGATCTGGACAGGATTCCCCGGACCCGCGACCAGTCCCCCCGTTTCCGCGACCTGGCGGCCATACCGGGCCTGGGCCGGCAGGGACGGATCTACGGCATTCCCTATGCCTATTCCGAGATGGGCCTGATCTACGCCCGCTCCCGGGTGAGCGAGACCCCCGCATCCCTGAGCGCCCTGTGGGATTCCCGCTACCGGGGCAAGGTGGTGCTCTACGACGGCAGCAGCCATGGCTTCTCCCTGGCAGCCATGGCCCTGGGCATTCCCGACCCCTTCCAACTGAGCGACGCGGATTTCAAGCGGGTGACGGCCCACCTGGTGGCTCTGCGCCGCAACGCCCTGGCCTTCTACAGCCTGCCGGAGGAGTCCGTGGAGTTGTTCCGCCAGGACGGTGGCGTGCTCTTGTTCGCCAACTACGGCGGCCAGCAGGTCAAGATGCTTCAGGCCGCCGGGGCCGACATCGGCTACGTCATTCCCCGGGAGGGCGCCCTGGCCTGGCTGGACTGCTGGGCCGTGCCCAGGGGGGCGCGGAACAAGCGCTTGGCCGAGGACTGGATCGACTACACCCTGGTGAGACCCGTCAGCGCCATCCTCACCCAGCGCCATGGCCTGGCAAACACCCTGGTCGGCGGCGCCGGCGAGCGGGACCGCCGGCTGGTCTGGCTGCGGCCCGTGGAGGATGCCCCGCGCCGGGCGGCCCTCTGGAACCGGATCCTGTCCGGCGATCCTCCCGGGAAATTCCGCTAGCCATGCGCTTGAGCCTGCGCTTCAAATTCGGTGTCCTGCTCGCCGCCTTCGGCATCCTGGCCTCGGGCGCCACCGGCTATTACTTCTACGAAGCCACCCGGGACCTCATGGTCCGGACGGCGGAGAACGACCTGTCCACCTCGGCCCAGGTCATTGGCCGCCGCTTCACCGTGGCCCTGGAAGAGGTGGCGGACAACACGCGCATGCTCGCCAATCTTCCTGACGCTATCCGCGCCGAGGGGCCTCCGGGGCGGCTTGCGGAGGAAAGCCGGAATAGATTGGCCGAGGTCTTCGCGGCCACCCTGGCCACCCACCCCGAGTATTTCCAGATCCGCTTCATCAGCGCCGACCACCATGGGCTGGAGCGGGTCCGGGTGGATCGCGACGGCAACCACCTGACCCGGGTGAGTCCGGAGGATCTCCAGGAGAAGGCCCATTTGCCCTATGTTTTCCGCACCCTGCGCCTGGCCAGGGGCGACATCCACCTGTCCAAGATCGCCATCAACCACGAGGTGGGCGCCCATTCCGGCGTGGGCAAGCCCACCCTGCGGGTAGCGACCCCGGTGATGGGCGCGGACGGCAGGGCCCTGGGGATCATGGTGATCAATGTGGACCTGGACGGCCTCTTCGCCCTGTTGAAGTCCGATCTGCCCCGGGACTACGGCCTCTACCTGGCCAACGAGTGGGGAGACTTCCTCGTCCATCCGGACCCCGCCATGACCTTCGGTTTCGACAAGGGCCGCAGAGTGCTGCTCCAGGAGAGCTTCCGGCACGCGGAGCCCCTGTTCCAGGGCCGGGCGGACGCCGTGGTGGCCATCCAGGACGGACAAGCCCCGCCGTCGGGAAGGAGAGGGGCGGCGGCGCCCTCCTATGCCGAGGAGAGCCAGGTGGTGGCCTTCCAGAAACTGCCCTTCGGTGAGGCGGGCACCGGCCAGTTCGTGGTGGTGGGGCTGTCCAAACCCCTGGCCGGCGTGCTCGCGGAGACCCGGGCCCTGGGGGAGCGGACCCTGCAGATCGTGCTGGGCTTCAGCCTGCTGGCCATGCTGTTGTCCTACGCGGTCTCCCGATTCATCACCCGCCATCTCAACCGCATCGTCGCCGCCGTGCAGCGCTTCTCCCAGGATCACGTGATGAGCGGCCTGCCTCTGGACCGCCACGACGAGATCGGCCTCCTGGCCCGCAGCTTCAACGACATGCGCATCGAGATCCAGGCCCACATCGCCGAGCTTCACGACAGCAAGCGGCAACTGGACCATCTGGCCCGCCACGACACCCTGACGGGCCTGCCCAACCGCATGATGTTCTACGACACCCTGGAGCACGAGATGGCCGCCGCCCGCCGCTCGGGCAAGCAGCTGGCGGTGTTCTTCATCGACCTGGACCGCTTCAAGGAGATCAACGACGGCCTGGGCCACGCCGTGGGCGACGAGGTGCTGCGGGTGGCCGCCCGCCGGCTCAAGGGCATGGTGCGGGAAGTGGACATCGTGGCGCGGCTGGGTGGCGATGAGTTCATGGTGTTGCTGGTCGGCCTGGAGGACCCCCATCACCTGGCCGCGATTGCCCGCAAGATCATCGACGGCGTGGCCCTGCCCATCCTGGTGGGCCCCCATGAACTCCAGGTCAGCGCCAGCATCGGCATCAGCCTCTATCCCCGCGATGCCTCGGGCCCCGCCGATCTGGTGCACAAGGCCGACCTGGCCATGTACCAGTCCAAGGCCTCCGGCCGCAATGCCTTCGTGTTCCATGGTGGCGACACAGTGGCGGCGGAATGAGTCCCTGCCCACGCCCAGTCCACCGGTGGCGTCCATGACACTCCGCCGGCCGGCGATCGGTCATCGGATCCGCTTTGTGTCTCCCCAGGGCGGGGCGCTGCGTTTATCCTCCAACTGAGCCGTTTCTTCGCAGACCTTCACGTCATGACCATGATCCAGAACAACCCGACGACCCATCTCAGACCCCTGTCCACCAGCAAGCCCACCACAGAGCTCTATCAGCTGCCCCCCCTGGGCATGGACGCCGCCAGCCTGGTCATGGACATCCGTCGCTACTTCGGCATCTACATGGGCCGGGACCGCCATTGCCGCTCCACCCACTATCCCTACCAGGCCCTGGCGCTGGCTCTGCGCGACCGCCTCATGGAGCGCTGGAAACGTACCCGCTTTGCCTATGAGGAGCGGGATGCCAAGCACGCCTACTACCTGTCCCTGGAATTTCTCATGGGCCGCACCCTGAGCAACGCGCTGCTCAATCTGGGCCTGGACGGGGAGGCGGAACTCGCCCTGCGCCGCCTGGGCCTGGACCTGGAAGAGATGATCGACGTGGAGCACGACGCCGGCCTGGGCAACGGGGGCCTGGGACGGCTTGCCGCCTGCTTCCTGGACAGTTGCGCCACCCTGCAACTGCCGGTGATGGGCTACGGCATCCGCTACGAGTACGGCATGTTCCGCCAGCACATCGAGAACGGCCGCCAGGTGGAGGAACCGGACCACTGGCTGCGGGAAGGCAATCCCTGGGAACTGGAACGGCCGGAACACACCCGCCGGGTCCAGTATGGCGGCCGCACCGAGCACTACCACGATGCCGAGGGCCGCATGCATGTGCGCTGGGTGGACACCCACGACGTGCTGGCGGTGCCCTTCGACACCCCCATCCCCGGCTACCGCAACAGCACCGTCAACGTGCTGCGCCTGTGGAGCGCCGCAGCCACCGACGAGTTCGACCTGGACGAGTTCAACGCCGGTTCCTACACAGAATCGGTGGCGGCCAAGAATGCCGCCGAGAACATCACCATGGTGCTCTATCCCAATGACAGCAGCGAGAACGGCAAGGAACTGCGCCTGCGCCAGCAATACTTCCTGGCCTCCGCCAGCCTCCAGGACGTGCTGGCCCGCTGGGAGCAGCACCATGGCAAGGACTTCAGCCGCTTTGCCGAGAAGAACTGCTTCCAGCTCAACGACACCCACCCCACCATCGCCGTGGCGGAGCTGATGCGACTGCTCATGGACGAGCGGGGACTGGAATGGAACGCAGCCTGGGACATCACCCGCCGCACCATGGCCTACACCAACCACACGCTGTTGCCCGAAGCCCTGGAAAAATGGCCGGTGCGTCTGTTCCGGCAACTGCTGCCGCGCCTCCTGGAGATCATCTACGAGATCAACAGCCGTTTCCTCCACGAGGTGGCCCGGCGCTGGCCCGGCGACGGCGCCCGCCTGAGCCGCATGTCCCTGATCGAGGAAGGCGCCGATCCCCAGGTGCGCATGGCCTATCTCGCCATCGTCGGCAGTTTCTCCGTGAACGGCGTCGCCGAGTTGCACTCCGAGCTCCTGAAGAAAGGATTGTTCCGGGACTTCTTCGAGCTCTGGCCCCACAAGTTCAACAACAAGACCAACGGCGTAACCCAGCGGCGCTGGCTGGCATCCGCCAACCCGGGCCTGGCCCGGCTGCTGGACGAGAGCATCGGCCGGGACTGGGTGACTCGCCTGGACGAACTGCGCCGCCTGGCCCCTCTTGCCGAGGATGCCGGCTTCCGCGCCCGCTGGCATGAGGTGAAGCGGGCCAACAAGGTCCGCCTGGCGGCGCTGGTGAAGAAGGACTGCGGCGTGGACTTCGACGCGGATGCCCTGTTCGATGTCCAGGTGAAGCGCATCCACGAATACAAGCGCCAGCTCCTCAACATCCTCCACGTCATTCACCTCTACGCCCGTTTGAAACATGGCGAAGACCAGGACTGGACGCCCCGCTGCGTGCTCATCGGTGGCAAGGCGGCGCCTGGCTATTTCATGGCCAAGCGCATCATCAGCCTGATCTGCAAGGTGGCGGACATGGTCAACGGCGATCCCCACATCGACAACCGCCTGAAGGTGGCCTTCCTGCCCAATTACCGGGTCTCCGCCATGGAGATCATCGCCCCCGGCACGGACCTGTCGGAGCAGATCTCCACCGCCGGCAAGGAGGCCTCGGGCACCGGCAACATGAAGTTCATGATGAACGGCGCCGTCACCATCGGCACCCTGGATGGCGCCAACATCGAGATCCGGGAGGAGGCGGGAGACGACAACTTCTTCCTCTTCGGCCTCACCGCCGATCAGGTGGAAGCCACCCGCGCCCATTACGACCCCAACGGGATCATCGCCGCCGACGAGGATCTCTCCCGGGTCATGCACTTGCTGGAATCCGGCCACTTCAATCTGGATGAGCCGGGCCTGTTCGCCCCTGTCATCCAGGCCATCCGCAGTCCCCACGACCCCTGGCTGGTGGCCGCTGATTTCCGATCCTACGTGGATGCCCAGGAGCGGGCCGCCACTGCCTACCGGGACCGGGAGCGCTGGATCCGCATGAGCATCCTCAACACCGCCAGCAGCGGCAAGTTCTCCACCGATCGCACCATGGCCGAGTACAACGCGGAGATCTGGAATCTGAGCCCGGTGAAGCCGGCGGTTTGATTACACGCTCGCCATTCCGGTAAGCGCCCGCTGGAGCAGCGGGTCCAACCGGACTCCCCGCGAGGGGGAATTCCAGACATGCCCCGGGCTGATTCGGCATGGTATTGATTGTTCGCCCCATATGGCTAAAGTACTACCGACCCGGGTGCCCACGGGATGCGTCCCATGGCTGGACCGGGGAACCTGGGAAATGAAGTCCCATCTCCAACTTCGAATAGTGATGCGCGAATGGAATCCCACCTCACAGAGAACGGCGTGAACAAGCCCCGTGTGCTCATTGCGGACGACAGCCAGGTCATGCGGGAGATACTCAAGGCCATCGTGCGGGCCGAAGGCTTCGTCGTGGCCGGCGAGGCCGTGGACGGCCAATCCGTCATGGGAGCCGTGCTGCGTCACGAGCCGGACATCGTTTGCCTGGATATCAACATGCCAGGGAGAAGCGGGCTGGAGGTCTTGCAGGAAATCCGTGCCCAGGCGCCAAAGGTCAAGGTCGTCATGGTCACCAGCGACAACAGCATGAATTCGATTCGCGTCGCCATTGGCAATGGCGCCCACGGGTACATCATCAAGCCCTTCAACCAAGCCAGGGTTGGCAAGAGCCTGTGGGACTCCCTGTCCGGCGACGACACCGCATCCTTTTCGTGAACAGGCTGCTGGCCGGCTGGCTGGCGATCACCCCATGGTCTGGTTCATTCGCATCAGCCGCTGGGCCAGGCTGGCGATGATGCGGCGGGAGAGGGGGGCCGAGTAGCGCATCAATTCCTCCAGCATTTCCGGCGGCAGCACCAGGGCCGTGACCTCGGTCCGGGCGCGGATGCTGGCGGTGCGGGCCTCATTGAGGAGATAGGCCATCTCGCCCAGGAGATTCCCCTCGTCCATGTCGGTGAGATGTCTCTCCCCCTCGGGAAAACGCTTGTAGACCGCCACCTGGCCAGCGTAGAGAAAGGTGGCGTCCTTGGCGGTATCGCCTTCCTGGATGAGTGTCTCGCCCGGCGCGTAATGGCGGCCATATTTGGCCAGCAGGCGGTTGGCCCGGGCGAAGACGATGGCCTCCAGCGTGTTGGAGCCCCGGCCCTCCCCCCGCCGGAAGAGCGTTTCCAGGGCGGCCAAGTCCACCTTGGTGATGGCATAGAGGAACGGGGACCCGCAATAGAAGGCGAAAAAGGACAAATAGACAACGGCAGGGCGGAACCCCACACCCCCCAACGCGCCACAGAGGCCTCGCATCTGCCC
>CAZYEY010000187.1:0-10755 GCA_964646585.1 uncultured Thiobacillus sp.
CCTTGGGGATGTCCACCACCACAGGGCCGGGGCGGCCGGTGGCGGCGATGTAGAACGCCTTCTTGATGGTGACCGCCAGCTCGCGCACGTCCTTGACCAGGAAGTTGTGCTTGACGCACGGCCGGGTGATGCCGACGGTATCGACTTCCTGGAACGCGTCCTGGCCGATCGCCGCGGTCGGCACCTGCCCGGTCAGCACCACCAGCGGAATGGAATCCATATACGCCGTGGCGATGCCGGTCACGGCATTGGTGGCGCCGGGCCCGGACGTGACGATGGCCACACCGACCTTGCCGGTGGCGCGCGCATAAGCATCGGCCGCATGCACCGCCGCCTGCTCATGGCGCACCAGGATGTGTTTGAAATCGTCCTGCTTGTAGATCTCGTCGTAGATGTTGAGCACGGCACCGCCCGGATAACCGAAGATGTGCTCGACACCCTCGTCGCTCAGGCAGCGGACGACGATTTCCGCACCGGTCAGTTCCATGTCGGCCATGGGGGGCAGTATGTATTTCGTAAAAAGGGTGGAACAGTAGCGACTGGCCGGCGCACGGTCAAGCGGCGGGCAGCGATTCCGGGCCCGGTTGCGGCTCCGCTCGGTCGTGGGGTCGGCGTGACCGGTCGCCATCGGCTGCCGGCAGCGGCTCCCTGGACCGGTGTCGGTTGACATCGGCCAACCGACCGCTCGGCATCCACCCCGGTTCAGTGGATGCGTATAGTTCGTGGTGGTGTTCATGTCCGAGTGGCCCTGCCGGGCCTGAGCGAACTTTGGTGAGTTCATGACATCCTGCCCGCTGTGCCTGCCCGATCGGGAAGCCCTGCTTTGGGCTGATGCCTTCTGCCGCGTGGTCTGGGTGGACGACGCCGATTACCCCGGTTTCTGCCGCGTCATCCTGAACGCCCACGTGCGCGAAATGACCGATCTCCCGGCGCCGGACCGGTGCCGACTGATGGACGTGGTGTTCACCGTCGAAGCGCTGGTGCGTGAGGTGCTCGGCCCGTCCAAGATCAATCTGGCCAGCCTGGGCAACGTGGTGCCGCATCTGCACTGGCATGTGATTCCGCGCTTTGCCGACGACCGCCATTTCCCCGACGCGATCTGGGCGCTGCCGCGGCGGGCGGCGGGTTGCCGGCCGGCCCCGACGAAAGATGTCAGAGCGGAGTTGGCGACACGATTGCGTCAGCGGCTGGGTCCGTCGCGGGAATGACCCGGTCAGCCGGAAACACTGCCGCGAAACTGCTGCCCTTGCCCAGTGTGCTGTCCACGCGCAGCCGGGCCTGGTGCCGCTGCAGCACGTGCTTGACGATGGCCAGCCCCAGGCCGGTGCCGCCGGTGGCCCGGGAACGGCCCCGGTCCACCCGGTAGAAGCGTTCGGTGAGGCGGGGGATGTGCTGGGGCTCGATGCCTTCTCCCGTGTCCGTGACCTTGAACACCATGCCACCGTTCTCCCCGGGGCTCCAGACGATGCCGATCTGGCCCCCGGCCGGGGTGTAGCGCACCGCGTTGGACACCAGGTTGGCCAAGGCGCTGTAGAGCTCCTGGCCGTTGCCGATGAGGCGGGCCTGGCTTTCCAGGGCAAGCGTCACCCGGTGCCGCCCCTGGCTCATGGATTCGGCCTCGAAGGCCAGGCGCCGGGCCAGGGCGGGCACGTCCACGGCCTCGTCCTTGGTATCCGGTTCGCTTTCCAGACGGGCCAGGGTGAGCAGGTCGTCCACCAGGCGACGAATGCGGCTGGATTGCTCGCGCATGAGGGGGATGTGCCGGCGGAATTCTTCCGGACTGGGGTCGGCCATGTCCTCGAAGGCCTCGAGGAAGCCGACGATGACGGTGACGGGGGTGCGCAGTTCATGGGACACGTTGGCGACGAAGTCCCGGCGCATGGCCTCCACCCGGGCGAGCTCGGTGATGTCCCGGGCCAGCAGCATCTTCTGCTGGCGCGGCAGGGGCACCAGTTGCAGCGAGAGGGTTTTCTCCCGGGCCACGGGGGATTCCATGGTCAAGGTGTGGGCGAAGTCCTCCCCGACCAGCCATTCCGAGAAACGGGCCTGACGCACCAGATAGAGGATGAACTGGCCCAGATCCCGCTGGGGAGATAGACCCAGCAGGCGCTCGGCGGCCTGATTGAGCCACTGGATGCGCTGGTTCGCGTCCAGGATGACGACGCCGTCGGGCAGGTTGCGGGTGGCGGCCAGCATCTGCTCCAGGTCGGCTGCAGCCTTCTGTTGGGCGCCCTGCCCCAGGCGCAGCAGCTTCTCCAGCCGGTAGAGGGCATCCCCCCACAGTCCATCCGCAGCCAGACGGGGCCGGTCGGTGTGGGCCAGCCAGTCGGACAGGTTGCGCAACTGGCGCAGGTGATAGATCAGGTAGACCAGCAGGCCGGCGGAGAACAGCATCCAGCCGGTGCCCGGGGCGCGTCCGATGGACAACAACAGGGAGAGGACGGCGATCCCCAGCACCAAGGCCAGGGGACGCCACCAGAATGACAGCATGAAGGCGTTCAGGCTGTTGGGAACGGCGGGATTCTACTCCGCCGCCGTTCAGACGACGGTGACGGAGAAGCGATAGCCCGCGCCGCGCACGGTCTGGATCAGGCGATCGTGGCCGGTGCCTTCCAGGGCCGAGCGCAGGCGGCGGATGTGCACGTCCACCGTGCGCTCCTCCACGAACACGTGGTCGCCCCAGACCTGGTCCAGCAGCTGGGAACGGGAATAGACCCGCTCCGGGTGGGTCATCAGGAAGTGGAGCAGGCGGAACTCGGTGGGCCCCAGATCCAGGGGCTTCTGGTTACCGAACACGCGGTGGGACAGCGGGTCCAGGCGCAAGCCCTCCACTTCCACCGGGTCCTCGGTCATCTGGGGGGCCCGCCGCCGCAGCACGGCCTTGATGCGGGCCATCAATTCCCGGGGCGAGAAGGGCTTGGTGATGTAGTCGTCGGCGCCCGTGTCCAATCCCTGGATCTTGTCCCGCTCCTCGGCCCGGGCAGTCAGCATGATGATGGGGATGCCCTTCAGGCGGGCATCGCCCCGGATGCGCTTGGCCAGGTCGATGCCGGACATGCCCGGCAGCATCCAGTCCAGCAGGATCAGGTCCGGCAGAGCGCCCCGCAGCAGGCCCAGGGCATCTTCCGCATCCGCCGCGACGATCACGTCATGGCCCTGGTGGCTCAGGTTGAACTTGAGGACTTCCTGGATGCCGGGTTCATCCTCGACGACAAGTATGGTGGCGGACATGGCGTCCTCCGCGTAATGGAATTCCGGCCATGTTATGACGGTTCAATGAAGCTTTCGTGACACCCATCAACCCGGTTGGCGACCCTGGACGCCGAAGTGCCCTATAACGGAAGTCCGGTCCGCCTTCAGAAAGCCGGTCCATGCGTCTGCCCTTGCTGCTCATCGCCCTGCTGCCGTTGCTCTCCGCCGGCGCGGCTTCGGCCGGTATCGCCGATGGCGCCCGGCAGGAATGGCTGAACCGTGCCCAGTTCCTGGAAAGACGCGGCGACTGGCCGGCCCTGCTGGAACTGGGCCGGCAATGGACCCAGGCCGACGGGGGCGACCCTCTGGCCTGGTTCGTCCTGGGCCGGGCCTACGGCGGCATGAAGCGCCATTTCGACGCCATTTCCGCCTATCAGCAGAACCTCCGCCTGGACCCGGGCGATGTGCTGGCCCGCTACAACCTGGCCAACGCCTACCGGGAAAGCCAGCGCTACCGGGACGCCCTGCTGGCCTACCGGGAGGCTGTGCGCGGCAATCCCGACTTCATTCCCGCCTGGCGCAACCTGGGCCGCACCTATTACGCCCTCAAGGGGGAGGCGGGCGTGGTGGAGGCCATCCAGGGCCTGCGCCAGGTGAACCCGGAACTGGCCCGGGCCTGGTACAGCCTGCTGGTGGAGTTCCATCAGGGCCGGGACGACGCGGCGGCCCGGGAGGCCCTGGCCCTGTTGCGCAAGCTCAGGCCCGAGGAAGTGGAGCGCCTGTTCGCCCTGTTGCTGGACCAGGCACGCTAGGAGCCTGCCGGACTTGAAGAATCGAAGTGAAATATCGGCTGGGCGAGGACAGTTTTTGTCGGTTTAGCCGGGCAATGATCGAACTATTGCCCAAGAAAGCGGCGAAAATGGACCGTCCAGGCGGATTTGCAGCCGATTTCCTTTCAAGTCCGACGGGCTCCTAGACCGTCCGCGCCGCCAGCCAGGCCCGCCAGCCGCCGTATTCGGTGATGTCTTGCGCATCCGCCGTGGCCATGCCCTCGCAGATGAAGCCGTTCACCTCCTCGCCGCTCTCCAGTTCCAGCCTGCCCATGCCCAGGGGGGCGGGGATGCCGGCAACGAAGCCGCCGAACTCCCGCACCGGCATCTCCCACACCTCGCAGGCGATGGCCGCGCCGCTCTCGGCTACCCGGATCAGGCCCGGCCGTCGGCCGTCCGGCAGGGCGTACAGACGATATTTTGGCGCGGTCCGGGTGGCCGCCAGCAGGCGCCCGCCGCGCCCGGTAATCTGGGGATTCAGCGGCAGGCCGGACAGGTGCGCCCCCACCACGGCGACCCTGACCTGGCCACCCGGCAACGCGGCGGAAAGCTGTGCGGCGGGCAGCGCATGGCCGGTGGCGCCCAGCTGGCCGCCCAGGATCCGATGCATGCGTCCGGCAAGCCGCAGCAGGGGGCCATCCTGGCCGCGCGGCGCGAACAGGGTCACGCCGAAGGGCAGCCCGTTGCTCTGGAAGCCGGCGGGCACCGCCGTGGCGGCATAATCCAGCAGGTTCATGAAATTGGTGTAGTAGCCCAGGTTGGAATTGAGGCGGATGGGGTCCGCCTCCATCTCGGCGATGGTGTAGAGGGTGCCGGCGGTGGGCATGAGCACGCAGTCCACCGCCGCCAGCAGGTCATCGCACTGGCGCTTGCTGGCCTTGAGACGATAGCCGTATGCGTAGGCGTCTGCCGCCGACCAGCGCTTCGCGCCGCCGATGATCTCCCGAATCACCGGCAGGGGCGCCTCGGGCCTGGCATCGAAGAACGCCCGGATGGCGGCGTAGCGCTCCGCCACCCAGGGCCCCTCATAGAGCAGTTTGGCGGTGTCCAGGAAGGGCTGCAGGTCGAACTCGACGCACTCGCCACCCAGGGCCGCGATGCGCTCGACGGCTTCCCGATACAGGCGTTCGGATTCTGTATTGCCGAAGAAATTCAGCTGGTCCGGCCTGGGGATGCCCGCCCGGAAGGCGGCGGCAGAGCCAAAGTCGAATCCGTGGCCCTCCACCGGGCGCGAGAAGGCATCCGCCGCATCGTAGGCGGCGGCCACCGCCATTACGGCCTCGGCATCGCCGGCGGTGAGGGCGAACACCGAGAGGGTGTCCAGGGAGCGGCAGGCCGGCACCAGCCCGGTGCTCGACAGCCAGCCCAGGCTGGGCTTGTGGCCGACGATATTGTTGAAGGCGGCCGGCACGCGGCCGGAGCCGGCGGTGTCGGTGCCCAGGGCGAAACTCGCATAGCCCTTGGCCACGGCCACTGCCGAGCCGGAACTGGAGCCGCCGGAGATATAGGCCGGATCGAAGGCGTTGCGGCAGGCGCCCCAGGGCGAGCGGGTGCCGTTCAGCCCCGTGGCGAACTGGTCCAGATTGGTTTTGCCGATAGGGATGGCACCGGCGTCGATCAGACGCTGGACGACGAAGGCGTGCTTCTCGGGCGTGTAGGCGTATTCCCGGCAGCCGGCAGTGGTGGGCACCCCCGCCAGATCGATGTTGTCCTTGATGGCGAAGGGAATGCCGTAGAGGGGCAGGCTGGCCGGGTCCTTGCCTTCGAGGCTGTGCGCATAGGCGAGGATGGCCGCGTCGGGCAGGCGTTCGATCCAGACCCGGTTGGGGTCGTCGGCGGTGCGGCGCAGGATTTCCCCGACCAGGGCCGAGGGCGTCAGGGTGCGGGCAGCGTAGGCAGCCTTCAGGCTGGCGATGTCCAGGCTCAGGCTGTTCATTTTGCCGCCTCCTCCATGGATATTGGTTTGCATGCCGCATCGCGTCGGCGGCTGGCGGCATTCGCGGCCGTGCGCATCCCCGCAAAGCGGGGCCCCTGCTTACTGCTCATGCCGTCCCCTCCTCGATGACCAGCAGGTCCTGCCCCGCCGACACGCTGCCGCCTTCCTTGCAGAACACATGGGTCAGCACGCCGTCGCACGGCGCCACCAGGGCGAATTCCATCTTCATGGACTCCACGATCACCAGGGTCTGGCCGGCCTGCACCACGTCGCCGACGGACGCCTCGATCTTCCACACCGAGCCGGCCACCTGGCTGGCCACGGGGCGGGCATGCTGCGGCAGGTCCAGCTCGCTGTCCGGACCGGCCTCGGCCACCAGGACGTCGCTGGCCACCACGTCCTGGCCGGCGGCCTTCCAGCGCTCCCGCTCGGCCTCGAAGGCGGCCTGCTGCCTGTGCTTGAAGGCAGCGATGCCGTCCGCATTGGCGGCCAGGAAACGCAGGTAGTCCCGCAGGCGCAGCCGCGTCGGCTCCACCTTGAGCCGGAATTTGCCGTGCACGAAGTCCTCCCGCAGCTTCAGGAGTTCCTCCCGGCCTACCGGGTAGAAGCGGATCTGGTCGAAGAAACGCAGCAGCCAGGGCCTGACGAAGTCCGGCGTGACCCGGTACCGGTTCCACATCTGCACCGTGCGGCCCACGAACTGGTAGCCGCCGGGGCCTTCCATGCCGTACACGCACAGGTAGGCGCCACCAATGCCCACGGCGTTCTCCGGCGTCCAGGTGCGGGCCGGGTTGTACTTGGTGGTGACCAGGCGATGGCGCGGGTCCAGGGGCGTGGCCACCGGCGCGCCCAGATAGACGTCCCCCAGGCCCAGGACCAGGTAGCTGGCCTCGAACACCACCTTGTGGACGTCCGAGAGGCTGTCCAGGCCGTTGATGCGGCGGATGAACTCGATATTGCTGGGGCACCAGGGGGCGTCCGGGCGCACCGACTGCATGTATTTCTCGATGGCGAGCTTGGTCGCCGGGTCATCCCAGGACAAGGGCAGGTGGACGATGCGGGATTCCACCTCCCTGTCATCCAGGGGCGGCAGACCTTTCTCCAGGGCCACGACCGCGTCCAGCAGGCGGTCCTGGTCCACCGCCCGGGGATCGAAATGGACCTGGAGGGAGCGGATACCCGGGGTCAGGTCCAGGATGCCCGGCAGCCCTGCCGCCTTCACCGCCTCCATGAGGGCCTGGATGCGGAAGCGCAGTTCCAGGTCCAGCACCAGGGGGCCCAGCTCGATGAGCAGGTTGGCGTCGCCGGACTGGCGCACCACCATCGCGGGCTTCTCGCCTTCGCGCTGCAGGCGGCGCAGCACCGGCGTGTCGAGTGGCGCATGCTCCGCCGGCAGGGTGGCGAAGGCGGGCCGGTCGAGGGCGGCCACGGCGGCGTCCTGCTCATGCTGCAGGGCGTTGGCCTGAACGCGGGTGAGACGCCTGAAGCGCACGGTGTCTCCCGGTTTCAGCTGGCCCAGCTTCCACAACTCGGCCTGAACGAGGGTGGCCGGGCAGACGAACCCCCCCAGGGAGGGGCCGTCCGGGCCCAGGATCACCGGCATGTCGCCGGTGAAATCGACAGCGCCGATGGCGTAGGCGTTGTCGTGGATGTTGGAGGGGTGCAGGCCCGCCTCGCCGCCGTCGCTGCGCGCCCATTGCGGCTTGGGGCCGATGAGGCGCACGCCGGTGCGTGAGGAGTTGTAGTGCACCTCCCAGGCGGTGGAGAAAAAGGTGTCGATGTCGGCGTCGGTGAAGAAGTCCGGGGCGCCGTGGGGACCGTAGAGGACGCCGATTTCCCAGGCGTGGGTGAGGGGAGGCCGGTGCTCCGGACCCAGTTCTGAAATGATGCCCCCCCCAGCGGGCGAGGGGGAGGGTAAGTGCAGCACGTCGCCAATCCTGAGCGTCCGGCCGCCATGGCCGCCGAACTGGCCCAGGGAGAAGGTGGACTTGGACCCCAGGTAGTCCGGCACCTGAAAGCCGCCCGCCACGGCGAGGTAGGCGCGTAGCCCCGCACCCTCGACGCGGCCCAGTTGCAGCACCGCGCCGGCCTTCACCGGGTGAGCGCGCCAGTTCGCGATGGCCTTGCCATCCAGCCGCGCCGCCATGTCGGCCCCGCCCAGGGCGATGACCGTATCGCAGTTGAACCTGAGGGTCGGTCCGGCTGCGGTCAGCTCCAGGGCGGCCGTGCCCTCCGGGTTGCCCGCCAGCCGGTTGGCCAGGCGCATGGACAAGGCATCCATGGGCCCGGAGGGGGGCACGCCCACGTCCCAGTAGCCGGTGCGGCCGGGCCAGTCCTGGATGCTGGACTGCACGCCCGGCTCCAACACATCGATCGTCGCCGGCCGGTAGTGGAAACCCTCCAGCATGCGGGTGATCTGGCGGCCGGCGACGAAATCGGGGGTGGCCAATACCTGGGCAAGGTAGGCGCGGTTGGTCTCGATGCCAGCCACCTCGCTGGCCTCCAGGGCGGCGATCAGCCTGGTTCGCGCCTCCTCCCGGGTTGCCCCGAAGGCGATGAGCTTGGCCAGCATGGGGTCATAGTTGGGCGGCACCACCGTGCCGTCGGATACCCATGCGTCCACGCGGATGTCCGATGGAAAGCGGGCGGCGGTGAGCAGCCCGGTGCTGGGCTGGAAATTTTTGTTGGGGTCCTCGGCATAGAGGCGCACCTGGATCGCCGCCCCCCTGGGCAGGATACGGAAACTGTCCAGCGGCGCCAGGTCGCCGGCGGCCTGGCGGATCATCCACTCCACCAGGTCAATGCCGGTGACTTCTTCCGTGACGCCGTGTTCCACCTGCAGACGGGTGTTCACCTCCAGGAAATAGAAGGCGCCGGTGGCGGCGTCGTAAACGAATTCCACCGTGCCGGCGGAGCGGTAGTTCACCGCCTGGCCCAGGCGCACGGCAGTGGCCAGCAGGTTGGCGCGTTGGGCGTCGGTGAGGCCGGGGGCCGGGGTTTCCTCCACGACTTTTTGATTGCGGCGCTGCACCGAGCAGTCCCGCTCCCCCAGCGCCACCACGTTACCCAGGCCGTCGCCGAAGATCTGCACCTCGATATGGCGCGCCCGCTCGACGTATTTCTCCAGGTAGATGCCGGCCTCCTTGAAGTTGGCCCGGGCCAGGCGATCGACGGAGGCGTAGGCATCCTGCAGCTGATCCTCGCTCCAGATCAGGCGCATGCCGATGCCGCCCCCGCCAGCCGTGCTCTTCAGCATCACCGGATAGCCGATGCGCCGCGCCTCGGCTTGGGCGTGACCCACATCGGCAAGCAAACCGGAGCCGGGCAGCAGCGGCACGGCATTCCTGTCCGCCAGCGCCCGCGCCGTGTGCTTGAGGCCGAAAGCCCGCATCTGGTCGCCGGTGGGGCCGATGAAAGCGATGCCCGCCGCCGCGCAGGCGTCGGCGAAATCCGGGTTCTCGGAGAGAAAGCCATAGCCCGGGTGGATGGCCTCGGCGCCGCAGGCCTTGGCGATCTCCAGGATCTTCCCGGCGCGCAGGTAGCTCTCGGCGGCGGGCGCGGGGCCCAGCAGGAAGGCCTCGTCGGCTTCCAGCACGTGGCGCGCGACGGCATCGGCCTCGGAATACACGGCCACCGAGGCCACGCCCAGCTTCTTCAGCGTGCGCTGGATGCGGCAGGCGATAGCGCCGCGGTTGGCGATGAGGACCTTCTTGAACATCTCACTCCTGGCGCGGGTCGTCCCGTCTGTTCATATCCGCCACGGGCCGTCCCGCGGGGGGCGCCCCTCCCCACCCGGGGAGGGGCTGGTGAAGAGGGGGCAACGCCTGCCATGGCCGAAACGCCACCGCACCGGCCTGCCCCAATCCAGCACCCGAAGCAGGCAGGCGCCAGGCTATGGGGCCGGATCCCACAGCAGGAACCGCACCGGGGTGGGGTTGTAGGCGTTGCACGGGTTGTTGAGCTGGGGGCAGTTGGAGACCAGCACCCACACGTCCATCTCGGCCCGCAGTTCCACGTACTTGCCCGGGCCGGAGACGCCGTCGTCGAACTTCAGCTCGCCGCTTTCCGTCACCGGCACGTTCATGAAGAAATTGATGTTGGGCACCAGGTCGGCCTTGGACAGCCCCGAGTCCGAGTGCTGGATGGCCAGCAGGTAGTTGTCCCGGCAGCTGTGCATGAATTTCTTGTTGAGGGCATAGCGCACCATGTTGCTCTCCGCCGCGCAGGCGCCCCCCAGGGTGTCGTGGCGGCCGCAGGTGTCGGCCACGATGGTCAGCAGGGGCCGGCCCTCGCTGCTGTAGAGCACCGAGCCGGTGGTCAGGTAGATGCCCCCCTGGCGCAGGATGGTTTCCGTGGCGCTGTAGTGCTCGTCGGTGTCGTGGCGGTTGTAGAAGATCACGTCGGCGGCCTGGTTGCCTTCCAGATCCACGATGCGCAGGGTCTGGCCCCGCTTCACTTCGTGGAGCCAGGGTTCCCCGGCAGGCAGCACCACGTCGAGGACGGCCCGGGCCGGGTCCAGTTCGCTTTCCCGGATGCGGATGGCGGCGGCGGTCATGGCATCTCCTCAGACCAGGTCGTAGAGGTCGGCCAGTTGCAGGGCCCGTCCCCCCTCGGGGCGGAAGGACCGGCCATAGTCATCGGCGGGGGAGGGCCCGGACCGGCCGGCCGGCCCCTTAACCAGGGCCGGGGGCATGGTTGCTGGCGCCGATACACCTCCGACGCTGCCCACGACCCAACCAGTGACATACACGAGGGTCTGCGGCACCCTAAAAACAAAACACACATGGCCGCAACGAG
>CAZYEY010000188.1:0-6474 GCA_964646585.1 uncultured Thiobacillus sp.
CCGAGGATGAGTGGGAGGAGTTCTGAAGGTCGTTCGCTTGAACCCGGACAACCCATTGGGACGCGGGATGATGGCGGGACGGATCGCGGACAGCGCGCAGGTTGGGCTGGCAAACACGTAGCACGTAGGTTGGGCTGGCAAGCCCAACGCCAGGCGGATGTCTGGCTTCCCGTGTCAACCCAACCCGCGCATGGCTACCTGCATAAAACAGGCAGCAACCCCACCATCCCCTATACTCCCACCCGGGAGTCGGCCAGACAGCCGCCGCGCCTCGGCGCGGAGGAAAGTCCGGGCTCCACAGGGCAGGATGCCAGGTAACGCCTGGGCGCTATAAGCCGGCGGCGCGAGTCGTCGGCCCAAGGCGACGGAAAGTGCAACAGAAACATACCGCCGATGGCCCGGACTTTGACGCGCAAGCGGCAAAGTCCTTCTCTTCGGAGGGTGTGGCGAGAGCCGCATTCACGGGGAGGAAGAGTCACGCGCAAAAGCGCGTGGCGCGTCTCCGCACGGAGGCGGGCACAGGCAAGGGTGAAATCGTGCGGTAAGAGCGCACGGCCGCGCTGGCAACGGTTGCGGCGGGCAAACCCCATCCGGAGCAAGGCCAAATAGGCAGACGTTGAAGCGGCCCGCCGAGTCTGCGGGTAGGCTGCTCGAGGCGACGGGCGACCGTCGTCCCAGATGAATGGCTGTCCACGACAGAACCCGGCTTATCGGCCGGCTCCCTTTTTTTCCCCAACTTGAGTCTGGCCGCGGGGCCATCTTGGCCCCACTTTGCCCCACCACTTAAAGTTTCACTTTAACTAATACTCTTATCAGACGAATATGTAAGTATATTTTTGTGCGAGCATTGTTTTTGTAAGTCCTTGAAGCCATTGAAAAAAACTCCACCTCTGCCTTGACTGTGGGGAATTGTGTTCTCTATAGTGGGAGGAGGTGGGAAGTGGTGTGGCCATGTGGCTGCCGGTGCACCATGGAGGAGTGATCAGCAATGTTTCGGGGATCGACGCTACTGGCGCTGGACGGGAAGGGACGCGTGTCCGTGCCCGCGAAGTACCGTGAGCGTCTGAGCGCCCAGTGCGGTGGTCATCTCATGCTGACCGTGGATCCCACCAACGGCTGCCTGCTGCTCTATCCCTACCCCGAGTTCGAGATCCTGGAGCGCCAGATCAACGGCCTGCCCGGGCTCAACCCCCTGACCCAGCAGCTGAAACTGCTGGTCATCGGCTCCGCTGAGGAAGTGGAACCGGACGGCGCCGGCCGCATCCTGATTCCGCCCGTGCTGCGCAAATTCGCCAAGCTGGAAAAGGGTGTGATGTTCGTGGGCCAGGGCAACAAGTTCGCCATCTGGAGCGAGGAGGCCTGGCAGGCGCGTCTGGACGCCGCCGCCCGCCTGCCGGAACAGATCTCCGAGGCAGCCGCCAATGGCACGCTGCCCGAGGAGCTCAAGGGCTTCACGCTGTGACCCATGGCCACGTTTCCGTGCTCCTCGAAGGTGCGGTGGATGCGCTGGCGCCTCGCCCCGACGGCATCTATGTGGACGCCACCTTTGGCCGGGGCGGCCACAGTCGCGCCATCCTGGCCCGGCTGGGACCGGATGGCCGCCTGCTCGCCATGGATCGGGATCCGGCGGCGGTGGCGGAAGCCGGAACCTGGAGCGACCCGCGCTTTGCCATCGCCCATGGAGCCTTCTCCGGCCTGGATCGGATCCTGGACGAGCGCGGCATCGAGCAGGTGGACGGCGTGCTGTTCGACCTGGGGGTGTCCAGCCCGCAACTGGACGAGGCGGCGCGGGGGTTCAGCTTCCGTTTCGACGCGCCCCTGGACATGCGCATGGACACCAGCCGCGGCATTACCGCCGCGGAGTGGTTGAACCAGGCGCCGGAAGAGGAGATCGCGCGAATTGTCCGGGACTATGGCGAAGAGCGGTTTGCTCGGCAGGTTGCGCGCGCGGTTGTTAAAGCGCGGGAAAGCGCGCCGATCCGGACCACCCGCCAGCTCGCGGTCCTCGTCGCCGGAGCCGTGCGCACCCGGGAACGGGGGCAGGACCCGGCGACGCGCACCTTTCAAGCTGTGCGGATTTTCATTAACCGGGAGCTTGAGGAAATCCAGGCGGCGCTGCCAAAGGCCGTGGGCCGCCTGAGAGTAGGTGGCCGCTTGGTGGTGATCAGTTTTCATTCCTTGGAAGATCGGATGGTGAAGCGGTTCATGCGCGAGGAGTCGGAAGGGGAGCAGGTACCCCCCGAGATTCCCCTGCCTGCCCACGCCCTGCGCGGCGGCCGGCTGCGCCTGGTGGGCCGTGCGGTGAAGCCGGGCGACGCCGAGTGCGCAGTCAACCCCCGCGCCCGCAGCGCGGTGATGCGGGTGGCCGAGCGCACCGCCCATGTCGTTCCGGAACCCAGCGGCGGAGGGGCGGCGTGGTCAAGCTGAATCTGCTGCTCACTCTGGTGCTCGTCGCCTGTGCCCTCTCGGTCGTTTCCGCGCGCCACCAGGCGCGCAAATTGTTTGTGACCCTTCAGTCCGAACAGGCCCGCGCCCGGGATCTGGACGTGGAATGGGGTCAACTTCAACTGGAGATCTCCACCTGGCTCATGCACAACCGGGTGGAAGAGGTGGCCCGGGGCCGCCTGCACATGAGCATCCCGGAACCCGCCCGGATCTACGTGCTCAAGGCGGAGGGTCAGCCCTGATGCGCCCGCGCGCCCACCATCCCCTGCTGCACCTGGACCTGCAACGCTGGCGGATGCGCCTGACCCTGGCCCTGCTGTTCGGCGGCTTCGCCGCCCTGTCGGCCCGGGCCGTCTATCTCCAGGTCTGGCAAAGCGACTTCCTCACCGACCAGGGGGAGAAACGGGTTCAGCGCGTCGCGCCCATTCCCGCCTATCGCGGCATGATCACCGACCGGCGCGGCGAGCCCCTGGCCGTCAGCACCCCGGTGGAAACCCTGTGGATCAATCCCAGGGAAGCCAATCCCACCCCGGCCCAGATCCAGTCCCTGGCCCATATCCTGGACAAGAACCCGGACCAGATCGCCAGGCTGTTCGCCGACAAATCCAAGGGCTTCGTCTACCTCGAGCGTCTGGTGGAGCCCCCCAAGGCGGAACAGATCAAGGCCCTCAAGATCACCGGCCTGCACAGCAAGCCCGCCTATCGCCGCTACTACCCCGCCGGCGAAGTGGCCGCCCACATCCTGGGCATCACCAACATCGAGGACAACGGCCAGGAGGGTCTGGAACTGGCCTATCAGTCCTGGCTCACTGGCGAGCCCGGCGCCCAGCGGGTGGTCAAGGACCGGCCCGGCAACGTGGTGGAGATCCTGGAGCGGCTCAAAGCGCCCAAGCCCGGCCGGGACCTGGCCCTGTCCCTCAACCAGCACATCCAGTACCTGGCCTACCGGGAACTCAGCGAAGCGGTGGAAAAGCATCAGGCCCGGGCCGGCGCGGTGGTGGTGCTGGATGCCAAGACCGGCGAGATCCTGGCCCTCGCCAACACCCCCAGCTTCAACCCCAACAGCCGCGCCACCTATGACCCCGCCCGGCTGCGCAACCGGGCCGTCACCGACACCTTCGAGCCCGGCTCCACCATGAAGCCCCTGCTGGTGGCGGCGGCCCTGGAAGCCGGCGTGGTCACGCCGGAAACCCGCATCGATACCGGACCGGGCTGGTTCATGGTGGCCGACAAGCGCATCACCGACACCCATCCCAAGGGCAACATGAGCGTGGCCGAGGCAGTGCAGGTATCCAGCAACGTGGCGGTGGCCAAGATCGCCCTGGAAATGCGCGGCGAGGATTACTGGAAGCTGCTCACCCGGGCCGGCCTGGGGGCCCCACCGAAATCCGGCCTGCCCGGCGAAGTCAGCGGCCGGCTGCGCCCATCCAACACCTGGCGGCCCATCGAGAAAGCCACCATGGCCTACGGCCACGGTCTTTCCGTCAGCCTGCTGCAACTGGCCCGGGCCTACACCGCCTTCGCCAATGATGGCGTCATACCCAACCTCACCGCCCTGCGCCGGGAAGGGGCGGCCACTGGCACCCGGGTCATGAGTCCGGCCACCGCGAAACAGGTGCTGGACATGCTGGAACTCGTGACCCAGAACGGCGGCACCGCGCCCATGGCCCGGGTGGCTGGCTACCGGGTCGCGGGCAAGACCGGCACCGCCCACAAGCTGGTGGACGGCAGCTACGCCAATGACCGCTACATCAGCTCCTTCGTGGGCCTGGCCCCCGCCTCGGCCCCCCGCCTGGTGGTGGCGGTGATGATCGACGAGCCCAACGGCAAGGAATACTACGGCGGCCTGGTGGCCGCCCCGGTGTTCTCCCGGGTCATGGCCGGCGCCCTGCGTTTCATGGCCCTGCCCCCGGACGCCCCTTTCAACCGGGAAAGCGCGCCGCCCGGCGCGGCCCCCATCGTCCCGGAGTCGGTATGAGCCTCGCCCGGGACATGGCCATGGAACTCGCCAGCGAACTGCGCACCCTGGCGCCGGCCGCCAAGGGCATGCCCGCCGACAGCCGGCGGGTGGCTCCCGGCGACGTGTTCCTGGCCTTCCCCGGCGCGGTCCACGACGGCCGCGCCCACATCGCCCAGGCCATCCACGCCGGCGCCGCCGCCGTGGCCTGGGAACCGGAGGGCTGGACCTGGAGCCCCGACTGGCGCGCGCCCCACCTGCCCGTCACGGACCTGCGCCAACGCGCCGCCTGGCTGGCCGCCGCCTGGCATGGCTGGCCTTCGGAACCACTGTGGATGACCGGCGTCACCGGCACCAACGGCAAGACTTCCATCGCCCAGTGGCTGGCCGCCGCCTGGACCGGCCTGGGCCGCCGTACCGCCACCATCGGCACCGTGGGCAATGGCTTCATGGACACCCAGGGCCGGGTGGTGGACGACGGCGCCATCGCCCATGCCACCCACACCACCCCCGATCCGGTCACGCTCCAGGGCCTGCTGGCCCATTTCCGGGACGCGGGCGCCACCGGGGTGGCCATGGAAGTCTCTTCCCACGCCCTGGATCAGGGTCGGGTGGAAGGCGTGGCCTTCGACGTGGCGGTGTTCACCAACCTGTCCCGGGACCATCTGGACTACCACGGCGACATGGCCGCCTATGCCGCCGCCAAGGCCCGCCTGTTCCACTGGCCGGGCCTGAAGTGGGCGGTGCTCAACGAGGACGACGCCACCGGCGCCGCCCTGGCCCGGGAACTGCGCGGCGGCTCCGCCCAGGTGCTGGGCTACGGCTTCACCACCGGCGAGCTGCGAGCCGAAGCCTGCCATGCCGACCGCCTGGGGCTGCGCCTGGAAATCGCCACTCCCTGGGGCCGGGGACAATTGGCCACGCCCCTGCTGGGCCGCTTCAACGCCTACAACCTGCTGGGCGCCCTGGGCGCCCTGCTGGCCGGCGGCGCCGAGCTGGAGGCCGCCCTCGCTGCCCTGGGCCAGGTTCGCCCCGCCGCCGGGCGCATGCAGAAGGTGGAGGGTCCCGCCCACAGCCCCACGGTCATCGTCGATTTCGCCCACACCCCGGACGCCCTGGAGAAAGTGCTGGCAGCCCTGAAGCCCCTCGCCCCTGGTCGCCTGATCTGCGTGTTTGGCTGCGGCGGCGGCCGCGATGCCGGGAAGCGCCCCCTGATGGGGGCCGCCGTCGCAGCCGGAGCCGATGCCGCCATCGTCACCAGCGACAACCCCCGCAACGAAGACCCCATGCACATCATCGCCGGCATCCTGGCAGGCATGCCGCCGGGCCAGCGGGTCGAAGCCGATCGCCGGGTCGCCATCCGGACCGCCATCCTGGAAGCCGGCCCCGAGGACATCGTGGTCCTGGCCGGCAAGGGTCATGAGGACTATCAGGAAATCCACGGCGTGAAGCATCCCTTTTCTGATTTCGAGACGGCCCGCGCCGCCCTGCGGGAACGCGCCAGCCTCCCCCCCGAAAGGACTCCCCATGCGCCTGTCTGACGCCGCCCGCGCCCTGGACGCCCACCTCGTCGGCGCCGACGGGGTCATCTCGTCCGTGTCCTCCGATACCCGCAACCTGCCCGCCGGCAGCCTTTTCGTGGCCCTGAAGGGCCCCCGCTTCGACGGCCACGCCTTCGCCGCCCAGGCGCTGGCGGACGGCGCCGCCGCCGTGCTGGTGGAACGGGGCGCCAACCTGGATGTGTCCCCCGCCCTGGTGGTGGATGACACCCGCCTGGCCTTGGGCCGCCTGGCCGCCTGGCACCGCTCCGCGATGCCGGCCAGGGTCGCTGCCATCACCGGCAGCAACGGCAAGACCACGGTGACGGAAATGTTGGCGGCCATCCTGGCCGAGGAGGCGCGGGCCGACGCCGTTCTCGCCACCGCCGGCAACCTGAACTATGACATCGCCATGCCGCCGACCCTGCTGCCCCTGACACCGTCTCACCGCTATGCAGCACTCGAGCGCGGCCTGCACCACGCCGGCCCGCTCGATTACCTGGACCGTCCCGCCCGACCGGACCGTGCCCGGCG
>CAZYEY010000189.1:0-4593 GCA_964646585.1 uncultured Thiobacillus sp.
GTTGTGCAGCACGTCGTTGGCGGCGACGAAGGCGTCGCTGAGTTTGGTCTTGGCGCCCAGCACCTGGATCAGCTTTTCGTTGGGGATGACGATGAGGCTGTCTACGTGTTCGGACAAAGCCTTGAGACCGGTCTCGGCGGAGCGCATGCGCTTGCCCTCGAACTGGAAAGGCTTGGTCACCACGGCCACGGCCAGGATGCCAAGATCCTTGGCGACCTCCGCCACAACGGGGGCTGCGCCGGTACCGGTGCCGCCACCCATGCCGGCAGCGATGAACAGCATGTCGGCACCGTCGATGAGCTCGGCGATGCGCTCCCGATCCTCCAGGGCGGCCTCCCGGCCCACCTCCGGCTTGCCGCCGGCGCCCAGGCCCTTGGTGGCCGAGTTGCCGATCTGCAACTGGATCGCCGCCCGGTTGCGCTTCAACGCCTGGGCGTCGGTGTTGACGGCGATGAACTCCACGCCCCCCATGCCCTTGTTGATCATGTGATCCACGGCGTTGCCGCCGCATCCGCCCACGCCGATGACCTTGATCACGGCTTCCTGGTGCTGCAAGTCTTCCAGTTCAAACAACATCTTTCGTCCCTCCTACGGTTACGCGCGCGCTAAGTGAACAAACCACGCCGGTGGATGCCGGCGCTTCAGAAATTCTGTTGGAACCATGCCTTCATCCTTTCCAGGACCTGCTTGAAGCTCGCCCCCTGGATGCGGGCGGCCTGATCGATCTCGTGCTTTTCCAGGCCAGCCAGCAGCAGGCCCACGCCGGTGGCGAAGCGGGGGTTGCGCACCCGCTCCGAGAAGCCGCCGATGTACTCCGGGGTGCCGATGCGCACCGGCATGTGGAACACCTCCTCCGCCAGTTCCACCATGCCCTTCATGAGGCTGGAACCGCCGGTGAGCACGATGCCGCTGGAGATCTGCTCCTCGAAGCCGGAGCGGCGCAGCTCCGCCTGCACCAGGCTGAACAGTTCCTCCACCCGGGGCTCGATGACCTCGGACAGGAGCTGCTTGGAGAGCATGCGCGGGCCCCGGTCGCCGATGCCCGGCACCTCGATCATTTCCTTGGGGTCGGCCAACTGGCGCAGGGCGATGCCGTGCTGGATCTTCAGGTCCTCCGCCTCCCGGGTCGGGGTGCGCAGGGTCATGGCAATGTCGTTGGTGATCTGGTCGCCGGCGATGGGAATCACCGCCACGTGCTGGATGGCCCCCCGGGTGAACACGGCGATGTCGGTGGTGCCGCCGCCGATGTCCACGATGCACACCCCCAGGTCCTTCTCGTCGTCGTTGAGCACCGAATGGCTGGAGGCCAGGGGCTGAAGCACCAGATCCTTCACCTCCAGGCCGCAGCGGCGCACGCACTTGACGATGTTCTGGGCGGCGGACACGGCGCCGGTGACGATGTGCACCTTCACCTCCAGGCGCACCCCGGACATGCCCAGGGGGTCCCGCACCCCGTCCTGGCCGTCGATGATGTATTCCTGGGGCAGCACGTGGAGCACCTGCTGGTCGGCGGGGATGTTCAGGGCCCGGGCGATCTCGATGACCCGGTCCATGTCCGCCTGGGACACCTCCCGGTCGCGGATGGGCAGCATGCCGCTGGAGTTCTGGGCCTTGATGTGGCTGCCGGCGATGCCCGTGTAGACCTGGGTGATCTTGCAGTTGGCCATCAGCTCCGCCTCTTCCAGGGCGCGCTGGATGGCGGACACGGTGGCCTCGATGTTCACCACCACCCCCTTCTTCAGGCCCCGGGAGGGCGACTGGCCCATGCCGATAATGTTGAGGCTGCCTTCCGGCGATACCTCGGCCACCAGGGCCACGATCTTGGACGTGCCGATGTCCAGGCCGACGATGAGGTCCTTGCTTTCATTGATCTTCTTCATGCCTGTTTGCCTTGCACCTTGCCGCCTACCCCGTGGGGGACCTCGCCGGCGAAACCGTTGGGATAGCGCATGTCCACCCGGAGGATGGGGCCCACCGCCGCCACCGCCCTGGGATAGAAGCGGGCGAAGCGGGCCAGGCGCTCGCTTAAGCGTTCCCGTCCGAGTTCCACGCTGATGCCGCCGGAAAGGCGCAGCCGCCAAGACTGGCGGGCGCTCACCACCAGCTGCTCGATGCGCAGTCCCATGGGGGCCACGATGGCGGCGAACTCGCCATAGCGGCGCGCCACCTCCCGTTCCATGCCGTCGGGCGCGTAGAAGCGTGGCAGGCCGCGCCAGGGGGAACCCTCGAACACCTCGCCGTACACATCCATGAGGGCCCGGTCGTTCCAGGACGCGGCGGCCCGATGCTCCTCCAGAGTGACCACCAGGCGACCGGGCCAGAGCCGGCGGACTTCCGCATGGCGCACCCAGGGCAGCTTCTCGAAGGCGGCGTGGACCGCGTCCAGGTCCATCGAGAAGAAGCCGCCGCTCAACCTGGGCGCCAGGGCCTTCGCCGCCTGCCGGGTCTCCGGGTGGTCGGCGCCATGCACCGTCATCTGACGGAAGGGGAACCAGGCCTCCAGGGCCGCCCGGCCCGCGGTCCACAGGGTGAACAGCAGGGTCGCCGCCAGGATCAGGCGGGTGAGACGGTTCAGGGCGTCCGGGTTATCCCACATGGGCCAGCTCCAATACCTTCACGCAGAGTTCGGGGAAGTCGATGCCGGCGACCCGGGCCGCCATGGGCACCAGGCTGTGGTCGGTCATGCCCGGCGCGGTGTTGATCTCCAGCAGGTAGGGCTTGCCGTCGGTGTCCAGCAGCACGTCCACCCGGCCCCAGCCCCGGCAGCCCAGCACGGCGAAGGCGCGCTTCGCCAGGGCCTGCATCTCCGCCTCCTGCTCCGCCGCCAGGCCGCTGGGGCAGAGGTAGCGGGTGTCGTCGCGGAAGTACTTGGCCTCGTAGTCGTAGAACTCGGTGGCGGGCTCGATCTTCACCACCGGCAGGGCGCGCAGGTTCTCGCCTTCCCCCAACATGCCCACGGTGAATTCGCCGCCGCCCACGTAGCGCTCGGCCAGCACCAGGGCATCGTGCCTGGCGGCTTCCTTATAGGCCGCGGCCAGGGCGCCGGGGGCCTTGACCTTGGTGACGCCGACGCTGGAGCCCTCGTTGGCGGGCTTCACGAACAGGGGCAGGCACAGTTGCCGTTCCACCGCGTCGAAATCGCTGTTTGCGTCGAGCAGGGCGTAGTCCGGCACGGGCAGGCCGGCGCCGCGCCAGAGCAGCTTGGTGCGCCACTTGTCCATGCCCACCGCCGAGGCCATGACGCCGCTGCCGGTGTAGGGGATGCCCATGAGCTCCAGGGCGCCCTGGGCGGTGCCATCCTCTCCGCCCCGGCCATGCAGGATGAGGAAGACCCGGGCGAAGCCCTCCGCCTTCAGGTCCGCCAGGGGACGCTCGGCCGGGTCAAAGGCGTGGGCGTCCACGCCCCGGCTTATCAATGCCGCGAGCACCGCGTTGCCGCTTTTCAGGGAAATCTCCCGCTCCGCCGAGGTGCCGCCGAACAGCACGGCCACCTTGCCGAAGGCGTGAGGCGTGAGGCGTGAGGCGTGAGGTGTGGGCATCATCGGGGGCCCCGGGCCTGGATTGATTGATTCACACGCCGGATACCGGCCTCAAGCAGGCCAAAACCAATGCCTGACCGACGCCTCACGCCCATCGCCTCACGCCTCACGCTCTCTCTCCAAGGATCCTCACTTCCGTAATCAATTCCACGCCGCTCTTCTGGGCCACCCGGGTCCTGGCCTCGTGAATCAGGGCCTCGATGTCCGCCGCCGTGGCGCCGCCGGTGTTGACGATGAAATTGGCGTGCTTCTCCGAGATCTGGGCGCCGCCGACCCGGTGGCCCTTGAGGCCGCAGGACTCGATGAGACGGGCGGCGAAGTCGCCGGGCGGGTTGCGGAACACGGAGCCGGCGTTGGGCAGTTCCAGGGGCTGGGTGGCGATGCGCTTGTCCAGCAGGCGCTTGATCTCCTCCCGGGCCTGGGTGCCGTCCCCCTTGGGGAACATGAACCAGGCGGCCACGAACCACTCCTCCCGGTCTTCCCGGGGCGCCACGTGGCGATAGGCCACCACGAAGTCCTTGGACCCGCGCCGGTTGACGTGGCCATGGCGGTCGATGGTGAGCACCTGGGAGACGAATTCCCAGGTGTCGTGGCCGTAGCAGCCCGCGTTCATGGCCAGGGCGCCGCCCACGGTGCCGGGAATGCCGGCGAGGAACTCGGCCCCGACCAGATCGTTGCTGGCGGCGAAGCGGGCCACCTTGGGGCTGGCCACGCCGGCCTCGGCGTAGACCACGCCGAACTTGCCGCTGTCCTGGCCGGACCAGCCGTTCTGCCGGCGCTGTTCGATGGCGAGGTTGCGCAGGGTGCCGTGCAGATGGATGACCGTGCCGCGCAGGCCGCCGTCCCGCACCAGCAGGTTGCTGCCCAGGCCCACGAACCAGACCGGCTCCTCCCGATCCAGGCTGGCCAGGAAGGCCGCCAGGTCGTCCAGGCTGGCCGGGGTGTAGAGCCGGTCCGCCTTGCCGCCCACCCGCCAGCTGGTGTACTGGCTCATGTCGGCGCCCAGTTCCAGGGTGCCCTGGGCGCCGGGGATGCCGGGCGGGACGTGGGGAGG
>CAZYEY010000190.1:0-10765 GCA_964646585.1 uncultured Thiobacillus sp.
GACAACGGCGTCATGGAAATGCGGGAGATGAAGGAGATTCCTTTGCACAAGGGCAAGGCGGTGAGCCTAGCGCCTGGTGGCCTTCACGTCATGTACACCGACCTCAACCAGCCCATCCGCGAAGGCCGGAAGGTGCCCATGACACTGATCGGGACGTGTACTGACGGCAAGGAACGGAAGATTGCGGCGGAAGCGGAGGTCAGGCGGCCGTGGGTGGCGTACTATGCAGCAAGACAGGGCATGGCACTGCCCGACTCGTGCGGAGCCGGAAGGCGAGGGAACGGCCCGGCGTGTTTCCTGAGCGCCGGCGCCACAAGACAAAAAAAGCCGGGCGGCGCCCGGCTTTTTTCTTGGCGGAGATCCCGATGTTTACTGGATTTCCCGCTCCAGTTCCTCGATGGCGGTGGGGCGCACGTCCTTGCCCTTGACCATGAACACCACATACTCGGACATGTTCTTGGCATGTTCGCCGATGCGCTCGATGCCCTTCACCACGAACAGGAGATCGATGAAGGTGGAGATGATGCGGGGATCCTCAATCATGAAGGTGATGAGGTGGCGGGTGATGAGGTGGAATTCCTCGTCCACCTCCATATCCTGGCGCGCCACGGCGGCGGCGCCGGAGATGTCCAGGCGGGCGAAGGAATCCAGGGACTCCCGCAGCATCTTGGTGGCCAGACCCGACATGTATTTGATCTCGTTGTAGCGGGGGGCGATGATGCGGTCGCTGTCGTAGACCTTGATGGCGAAGCGGGCGATCTTGGCCGCCTCGTCACCGATGCGCTCCAGATCGGTGATGGTCTTGATGATGGTCAGGATCATGCGCAGGTCGCCAGCAGTGGGCTGGCGCAGGGCGATGATCTGGGTGCAGGCCTCGTCGGCGGCCACTTCCAGAGCGTTGACCTTGTGGTCCTGGTCGATGACCTGTTCAGCCAGTTTGGTATTGCCGGAAATCAGCGCCTCGATGGCCTGAGTGACCTGTTCCTCCACCAATCCGCCCATTTCCAGCACGCGGGCGCGCACCGCCTCCATGTCGGCATCGAATTGTTTGTAAATATGTTCGTTTGGCATTGCTTCTCCTCACTCGCTGTCCATGGGCGCCATTGGGCGATTATATGCAGCGTACGCAGGGCGATTATTACAACTCGGTGACAAATGGCACCGCGATCCGTGTGCCGTCCACATCCAGGGTCATGATCCAGTCGCGCCGGCCGGTCACGCAGACCGGCAGGGTGGCTGTGGTCCGGAACACACCCTGTCTATCGGCGCGCAGGGGATAAACATTGAATCCCATGTCCATGCCCTCCATGGTGAAACGGGCTTCCACCCTGGCGGCGCCCTTGGCTTCCACGCGTAGGCTGAAGGGTTTGAGCGGTTTGATGGCCTGATCGGTTCCCAGACGGATGTCGCGTCCACCGGCCATCACCGTGCAGCCCGCCACCAGATCGGGGCAGCCGGCGGTGATGGGGGGCGACGGTTCCTGCTGCCGGGCGTTCATCCACACCACCAGGCCGATCATGGCTGCCAGAATCAGGGGCAGGCCCCGGCCGACCCATTGGGCGGTTTTCATGGCTGTCTCCAGGCTTGGCTTTTCAGGGCAAGACCATGGGCGCCCCGGGCGCGGGCCGTGGCCAGATCCTGGCCCTCGAGGCCGCCCAGGGCGAACACGGGCAAGGGATAATCCGCGACCCAGGCGGAAAAACGCGCCCAGCCCAGGGGTTCCGCGTCGGGATGGCTGGCGGTGGGCAGCACGGGGGAAAGCACCACCAGGTCCAGCTCCAGCTCTGCGGCCCGCTCCAGTTCCTCCGGGTTGTGGCAGGAGGCTCCCACCCATTCCAGGTCTGGCCGGTTTCTGGCGGCCATGAGCTGGCGGGAATCCAGGTGGACGCCAATCCCCAGTTCCCGGGCCAGCTCCAAGTTGGCGTTGAGCAGCAGCCGGGCGCCGTGGGCGCGGCAGCGTTCGCTGACCCGGAGGGCGAGATCGCGCAGGGCCGCCGGAGCCAGTCCCTTTTCCCGCAGCTGAACCAGCTTGAGGCCCGATTCCAGGCGTCGTTCCAGGCGCCCCAGGAATGCCGTCTCCCCAAGCTTCTCCACGTCCGAGATCGCGTATTCCAAGGGCAATGACAGTCCCTTCAGGATGGGGCCGTTGGCAGGCAGGATGGGAGACAGGGCAGGCGCTTCGGCCCGGGTCCAGGCCAGGGCCTGGCCTTCCCGGCCGTGGAGCTCCCCGGCCCAGCGCGTCACCCGGAAGAAGCGCAGCATGACGTGGGCATGGGGATAGAGATGGCTCCGGTTGAGCCAGGGCCAGGCTTCCTCCACGACGATGCCCAGTTCCTCCCGCAGTTCCCGGTCCAGGGCCTGGCGTGGGGTCTCGCCCGGCTCCACCTTGCCGCCGGGGAATTCCCACCAGCCGGCGTAGACCTTGCCCTCCGGCCGGCTCGCCATGAGAAAGCGGCCGTCGGGGCCCTCGATGACGGCGGCAGCCACTTCCACCCGCGAAGCGCTCATTGGGGCAGCCTTTCCAGGGCTTCCCGGGCCTGGCGGGGCAGGTCGATGCCGTTGCACTGGTCCGTGAACACGCCCTTGCAGTGGGTGTCCTTGTCCGTCGCCAGGTTCACGGCCTGGCGGTAATACTGGCGGGCGTGGGGCAGACCCAGGCCCTCGGCGGCGGCCCCCAGATAGAACCAGCTGATGTCCTGGATGTAGCCCACCTCCAGCACTTCCCGGGCCAGGCTTTCCCAGTCCTTCTGCTCGTAGAGGGCGCGCAGCCGTTCCAGGCGATTGCCGAATCCCAGGGCACAGTGCGCGCAATGGAGCACTGCCTCCCCGTTGCGGAACGCCTCGAAGGCGGGATTCACCAGGGAAAGCGGCTTCAGCGCGGTGGGGGCCGGCGCCCCCGGGGTGACGTCGCGGACGTTGGCGGCCAGGCGCACAGGCAGGGACTCAGGATTTCGCGCGGCTTCGGCGTAGATGGGCGCCATGGCCGGCACCAAGGCGCTCAGGGCCTCCATGCGGACTTCCGAGGCGGGGTGGGTGGAAAGCAGGTCGAAGCGGCCTTTCTCCCCGGTGGCTTCCATCATCTTCTTCCACAGGCCCGGGGCGGCGGCCGGGTCGTAGCCAGCCCGGGCGGCCAGTTCGATGCCGATGCGGTCCGCCTCGGTCTCCGCGCCCCGGCTGTTGGGCAGTTGCCAGAGCAGCAGGCTGGCCAGATCGCCGGTTTGCTGGCGCCCCCGGTTGTTGCCGGCCAGGGCGGCCACCAGGATGTCGGAAAGCATGCCCACGGACATCTTCTCGGCCCCGTGGTTGGCGAGGGCATGGCCGATCTCGTGGCCCATGACCTGGGCGATCTCGTCGTCCGTGGCCTTCAGCCTGAGGATGAGGCCCGAGTAGATGGCCATCTTGCCGCCGGGCAGGCAAAACGCGTTGAGGGTCTTGGGGTCGTCGATGACGTTGACCTCCCAGGCCCAGCCCTGGGTATCGGGACGGTAACGCACGGCCTGGGCCACCAGCCGGTCGGTGATGCCGCGTACCCGGCCAGTCATGGCGGCGTCGACGTTGAGCCGGCCCTTTTTTTCGTGGGGCGCGAGTTCCGCCCGATAGGCGGAAACCGACTGGGCGATGACCTGGCGCTCGGGCATCAGTGCGAGCTGGCTGCGGCCCGTCATGGGGTTGGTGGAACAGCCCGCCAGCATGGCGAACAGGACCGCCAGCAGCGGTCCGGGCGGAACCTTCATTCCGACGGGCCGCCTTCCAGCCTGGCCAGGCGGGCTTCCAGTTCCTGGAGCTTTTCCCGGGTGCGGGCCAGAACCTGGGCCTGCACGTCGAACTCCTCCCGGGTGACCAGATCCAGCTTCGCCAGCCAGGCGGCCAGGCTGGCGCGCAGATTCTTTTCCACGTCCCGGGCCGGGCTCATGGCGAGCACCTCGCCGATCCGGGCGGTGAACTCCTCGGTGATCCTGGGGTTGAACATGGCTCGTCTCCTTGCATATCGCTAGCTGGTCGAGTTTACCCCGGATGGGTCACCCATACCCCGATGCATGCATGGCAACTCGCAGCTTTACCACCCCTGGGTTTTCCATGGGGAGGCTGCAAGCCCAAGTCGGTGCAATCCATTTGCCACATGCACTACAACAGGGCACATCTCTGCGCCAATATCGCACAGATAGACGCAACCTCATGTTTATTCATGGTTTTATTTGCTGGCACAGTAAATGCTGAAAACGGCCGTGCACCTTCGCACCACTTTTTTACCGTGGAGAATCACCATGAAAAAACTGTCTTGCCTGCTCGCTCTGTCCGGTTTGATCGCCGCCCCCGCGATGGCGGCCGATGCTTCCCCCCATTCGGTTTCCTTCAACGTCGGTGTCACCACCGATTACATTTTCCGCGGCGTCACCCAGTCCCAGCATGACCCCGCCATTTCCGGAGGTGTGGACTACAGTCATGCCAGTGGCCTGTATGCGGGCACTTGGGTATCCACTCAGAAATGGGTGGAGACCGGTCCCTACAAAAACAGCAGCGATTGGGAATGGGATGTCTACGGTGGCTACAAGGGCAGTGTCGGCGACGTCGGATACGACCTTGGCCTGATCCACTATGCCTATGATGGCAAGCGCGCCGGCCTGGCCGCGCCCACTCCGGAAACCACCGAGATCTACCTGGGCGTCAGCTACAAGATCGCCACCCTGAAGTACAGCCGCGCCGTTTCGGACTACTTCATCGGCTGGGGCACCCGGGGCACCACCAAGACCAGGGGCAGCGATTACATCGAGCTCAACCTTGCCTATGACATGGGAGATGGCTGGGGACTGCAGGGCCACCTGGGGCATCAGCGTGTGGAAAACGTCAGCGTCGCGAACTACACCGACTGGAAAATCGGCGTGACCAAGGACGTGGGCTTCGGCACCGTCACGCTGGCCTACAGCGACACCAATGCCGACACGCCCACCTACACCTGGGCCGGCGAGAAGGTCGCCAAGGGGGTCCTCGCCCTTTCCTTCTCCAAGAGCTTCTAACCCAGCCGGATCCCGCCGGCCCCGCCCGATGGGTGGAAGCCGGCGATACACGGGGCCATCCATCAGGAGACATCCATGAAATTCGTCACTGCCATCATCAAACCCTTCAAGCTGGACGAGGTCCGTGAAGCCTTGTCCGGCCTGGGGGTGTCCGGCATCACCGTGACCGAGGTGAAAGGGTTCGGACGCCAGAAAGGCCATACCGAGCTCTATCGCGGCGCGGAGTACGTCGTCGACTTTCTGCCCAAGGTGAAGATCGAGATCGCCATCAAGGCCGATCTGCTGGACCAGGCCATCGAGGCCATTTCCAAGGCTGCCCAGACCGGCAAGATCGGCGACGGCAAGATCTTCGTCTGGGATCTGGAACAGGTTGTCCGCATCCGCACCGGTGAAACCGGCGAAGCGGCGATCTAAGGAGAATCGATCATGAAACGCCTATTCGCGACTTTGATGTTGTTGGGCTCGCTGGGCTTCGCCGGCGTTGCTCTATCCGAGGAAGCGGCGCCCGCGCCGGCCCCCGCCACGCCCGCAGTGGCGGCCCCCGCTGACGCCGCGGCGCCCGCGCCGGCGGCGCCCGCCGCCGATGCCGCAGCGCCGGCGGCCACCCCCGCTGAAGCTGCTCCGGCCGCGGCGGCCCCGGCTCCCACTCCCAACAAAGGGGACACCAGCTTCATCCTCACCGCCACCGTGCTGGTCATCATGATGTCCATCCCGGGCCTGGCCCTGTTCTATGGTGGCCTGGTGCGCAGCAAGAACATGCTGTCGGTGTTGATGCAGGTGTTCTCCATCTTCGCCCTGATCACGGTGCTGTGGGCCATCTATGGCTACTCGCTGGCATTCACCCAGGGCAATGCCTTCATCGGCGGTTTCGACCGGCTGTTCCTCAAGGGCATCTATGACCCCGTAGCCGGCACCGTCGCCAACGCGGGCACCTTCAGCAAGGGGGTGGTGATCCCGGAATTCGCCTTCGTGGCGTTCCAGGCCAGCTTCGCGGCCATCACCGTGGCCCTGACCGTGGGCGCCTTCGCCGAGCGCATGAAGTTCTCCGCCGTGTTGCTGTTCGCCGCCCTGTGGTTCACCTTTGCCTACCTGCCCATCGCTCACATGGTCTGGTTCTGGGCCGGCCCGGATGCGTATACCGACCAGGCCGCCGCCGATGCCGCCACGGCGACTGCCGGCTGGCTGTTCCAGAAGGGCGCCCTGGACTTCGCGGGCGGTACCGTGGTGCACATCAACGCCGGTATCGCCGGCCTGGTGGGCGCCTACGTGGTGGGCAAGCGCATCGGCCATGGCCGCGAAGCCTTCACGCCCCATAGCCTGACCATGACCATGAACGGCGCCTCTCTCCTCTGGGTGGGCTGGTTCGGCTTCAACGCCGGATCCGCCCTGGAAGCCGGCGGCACCGCCACCCTGGCCTTCGTCAATACCCTGGTGGCCACCGCCGCCGCCACCGTGGCCTGGACCTTCACCGAATGGCTGCTCAAGGGCAAAGCCTCCATGCTGGGCGCTGCCTCCGGCGCCGTGGCCGGCCTGGTCGCCATCACCCCCGCCTGCGGCTGGGTGGGCGTGGGCGGCGCCCTGGTCATCGGCGCCCTGGCTGGCGTGGTCTGCCTGTGGGGCGTGTCGGGCCTGAAGAAGATGCTGGGCGCCGACGACTCCCTGGATGTGTTCGGCATCCACGGCCTGGGCGGCATCCTGGGGGCCCTGCTGACCGGTGTGTTCAACACCTGGGCCCTGGGTGGCACCGGCGTGGTCGACTACGTGAACAACACCATCGTCGATACCAGCATCGCCTCCCAGGTCTGGATCCAGGCCCAGGCCGTCCTCACCGCCATCGTGTGGTCTGGCGTGGTTGCCCTGGTGGTCTTCAAGATCATCGACTGGACCATCGGTCTGCGCGTGCCGGAGGAAGAGGAGCGCGAAGGTCTGGATACCACCGCCCACGGCGAACGGGCCTACACCTTCTGACCCATCCACCAATCCATCTCACCGCCGCGTGAGTTACAGGGCGCCGCAAGGCGCCCTTTTTTTCATCCCGGATGCCCAGCAAGGAACGGACGGCGAATGTTTTGGGGCCGGACAAGCAGGACCCAGAGCGGGCCGATATGACCGCACCTCATCGGCGCATTTCCCTCCACGCTCGCGCACTTCTGGTGCGCTGGAAGCCCTGTCGCCCCCCCCCGATTTTTCGAAGACCTCTTGCAACCTCATGATTTTCAAGAACTTATCCGATCTCGCCAAACTGGCACGACAACTGCTTATATATCTGTGAGAGGCTCATGAATGTGCCTTAGGGCGGCTAGGGTTCCGGTCCCGCAAGGGATGTCTGGTCCAAGAGCCGGCCGGTTCCGCCTTCGGGTGGGGCTCCACGGAGGGATAAAAGCCCGGGAGGTCGTGATTCACGGTCCTCTCGCCCTTTTGACCTGCCAGGAGTCCCCCATGCGCTTTCTGAACCGTATCGATCCCACCCTCGCAGCTATCTTGCTTTTCCTGGGTTTCCTGGCCATGCCTGTCAGCGCCCAGGTCAAGGTTGGCGTTTCCGACTGGCCGGGCTGGGTAGCCTGGTACGTGGCCGAGCAGAAGGGCTTGTTCAAGAAGCACGGCGCCGACGTGAAGCTGGTGTGGTTCGCCAACTACACCGATTCCATCAGCGCCCTGTCCGCAGGGCAACTGGATGCCAATTCCCAGACTTGGAGCGACACCATGGCGCCCCTGGCCAAGGGCCTGCCCCTCAAGGCCGTCCTGGTGAACGACAACTCGGCCGGCAACGATGCGGTCATGGCCGGCCCCAGGATCAAGTCCCTCGCCGACCTGAAGGGCAAGAAGATCGCGCTGGAGGAGTTCAGCGTCTCCCACTTCCTGCTCACCCTGGCCCTGGCCAAAAACGGCATGAGCCTGAAGGACGTGCAGGTGGTGAACCTATCCGCCGGCGACGCGGCCGCCGCTTTCCTGGCTGGCCGGGTGGATGCCGCCGTGGTGTGGAACCCCTGGGTGAACAAGATCCAGACCAGCGGCAAGGGCCGGGCCCTGTTCACCTCCAGGGATGTGCCGGGGATGATTCCCGACCTGCTGGTGGCCCAGGAAAAGGCCATCAAGGCCAAGCGCAAGGACTTCCTGGGCATGATCAAGGCCTGGTATGAGACCGAGGCCTTCATCCGCGCCAATCCCGACGAGGCGGCCAGGATCATGGCCAAGGTGGTGGGCATGGACGCCAAGGAATACGCCGTGTTCCTGCCGGGCACCAAGTTCTTCGACCAGCAGGCCAACCTGCAAGCCTTCGGCCCCGCTTCGGACGCCACCAGCCTGCTGGGCGTGGCCCCCACCATCAGCAAGTTCCTGTTGGACAACAAGCTGATGGAAGGCAAGGTCGACTTCGCCAAGGGACTGGATGCCTCCCTGGTCAAGGAAGTGGCCGGCGCGAGGTAAGTCCCTTCCTCACCCGGGCCCCTCTCCTGTCCGCAGGAGCAGGGAATGGACAGCGAAACGACCAGACTGAACGATGACGAGATCCGCTCCCCGTCGCCCCGGCATGTGGGCCATCCGTGGCCCCTTATCCCCCCGGGCCTACTGGACCCTGGCCCTGCTGGGCCTGCTGGCGCCCCTGAGCCTGTGGTGGCTGGCCTCTGGCGGCCAGGGAGTGGACAAGGTGTTCATGCCCTCGCCCATGGACGTGTTCAAACGCCTGGTCCACTGGTTCGCGGAGGACGACCTGTTGAGCGATGCGTGGATCAGTGTCTGGCGGGTGACGGCGGGTTTCGTGCTGTCAGCGGTCATCGCCCTGCCCCTGGGCCTGGTGGTGGGCAGTTTCCGCCCGGTTCAGGCCTTCCTGGAGCCGCTGACCGATTTCATCCGCTACATGCCTGCCGTGGCCTTCATTCCCCTGGTGATGCTCTGGGTGGGCATCGAGGAATCTTCCAAGATCGCCATCATCTGGATCGGCACCTTCTTCCAGATGATGCTGATGATGGCCGAGGATGTGCGCCGGGTGCCCATGGCCCAGATCGAGGCAGCCCAGACCATGGGCGCCACCCGGGCCGAGACCCTGCGCCTGGTGATCTTCCCTTCGGCCAAGCCGGCCCTGCTGGACACCCTGCGGGTCACCATGGGCTGGGCCTGGACCTACCTGGTGGTGGCGGAGCTGGTGGCGGCCAATTCGGGCCTGGGCTACTCCATCCTCAAGGCCCAGCGCTTCCTGCAGACCGACAAGATCTTCGTCGGCATCATCCTCATCGGCCTCATCGGCCTGGTGATGGACCAGTTGTTCCGCCTGGCCCACAGCAAGGCCTTCCCCTGGCTCCACCTGAGGTCCTGACCATGGCCGACAAGATCAGCATCCGCCAGGTCGGCAAGACCTTCGGCTACGGCGCCCACCAGGTGGAGGCCCTGAAAGGGGTGGACCTGGCCATCGCCGACAATGAGTTCGTCACCTTCGTGGGCGCTTCCGGCTGTGGCAAGTCCACCCTGCTGCGCATCATCGGTGGCCTGGAGTGGCACTCCGCCGGCGTCCTGGAAGTGGACGGCCGACCCGTGGACGGGCCCGGCGCCGACCGGGCCATGGTGTTCCAGCACTACAGCCTCTATCCCTGGCTCAACGTGCTGGAGAACATCAAGTTCAGCCGGCGGTTGCGCCATGGCCGGGAGAATCTGAGTTCCGCCGACGTGGAAGCCGCCTCGGGCCGGGCCGACGCCTTGCTCCGCCTGGTGGGCCTGTCGGCAGCGGCGGCGGCCTGGCCCAACCAGCTTTCCGGTGGCATGCAGCAGCGGGTGGCCATCGCCCGGGCCCTCATGGGCCGGCCCCAGGTGCTGCTCATGGACGAGCCCTTCGGCGCCCTGGACGCCCAGACCCGGGAAGTGATGCACGACCTGATCCTGCATGTGCACAAGCTGGAGAAGCCCACCATCGCCTTCGTCACCCACGACGTGGAAGAGGCCATCTACCTGGCCGACCGGGTGGTGCTCATGGCGCCCCGGCCCGGGCGCATCGACAGCATCTACCCCGTGCCCCTGCCCGCCGAGCGGAACCAGGACATGAAGCACAGCCCAGAATTCCTGCGCCTGAAGAAGGAGATCCTGGCGCGCATCAAGGACACCTCCGGCATGCAGACCGATCAGGACATGCTGGACCGACTCAACCTGGGTGGAGTGCCCACATGAAGCCTTCCCTTCCCGACCTTGCCCCGGACCGCCTGCTCTGGGAGGAAACCCTGCCCGGCGGCTGCCACTGGTCCTGGGTGCTGCCCCGGGGCGTGACCCTGCGCCTTTCCGCCCTGGGGGACGACGCCAACCTGTCCCTGGTGCTCTACCACGCCCGGCAGCCCCTGGAACGCTACAACATGCCCGACTCCCTCAAGGCCCAGCACACCGCCCATTTCACCCGGGGCCATGTGCTGATGAGCGACATGGGCCGGGCCCTGGCCTCCATCACCGGCGACACCCTGGGCTGGCACGACCCCCTGGGCCTGCTGCTGGACGCCGGCCGCATGCGCGAGAAATACGGCGAGAGGAACTATCAGGACCACCGCAATGGCATGTACCGCGCCGGCAAGGACGGCCTGCTCATCGAGATCGGCAAGTACGGCCTGTCGCGCCGGGATCTGGTGGCTCCGGTGAACTTCTTCAGCAAGGTGAGCGTGGATCCGGAAGGCCGCTTTCATGCCCATCCGGGCCATTGCCGGGCCGGCGACCAGGTGGACCTGCGCCTGGACATGGACGCCATCGTCGCCGTGTCCACCGCGCCCCACCCCTTGGAC
>CAZYEY010000191.1:0-21033 GCA_964646585.1 uncultured Thiobacillus sp.
GCCCCCCCGGGGCTTGCCGATGAGGGGAAGACTCGCCCCCGCCGCTGTCGGAGTCTGGAAACAAGGCAGACAGGACACGCCGCATCCTGATAGCCAGCGGTAGAACGCAAGCTTGTCCGCGGCCAATTCCAATACGGGTCGCGCCGAGACCCAGACATGGGCGCCGGCCTGGACAAAACTGGCGCGGCTGGCATCCAACAAGGTCAATTCATGGCTACTGGCGGCAAACAGGTCGGTGACCCCCTCCCGCTCACACAAGGCCAACGCGAACTCAAGAAAGGGCTCCGCGGGATCGAGCATGGGCGCATGGAAAAAAGCATCCGCGAAATAGCGGGAAACGTTCTCCTGGTGACAATCAGCGACCAGCACGCGGACACCGCCCACGGCCCGCAGCGCCTTGACCAGGGCCAATCCCTGATATCCGCCGCCGGATACGATGAGCGCCGTTCTCACGGAGCGGCCGATGCTTCCAGATAAATCGCATGGGCGATCTCGGGATAGGGCGATGCGACGCGCATCAGGGCATCCCAAACCCCGGCGGGCAGGTTCAAGCTGTGCAATTGCCCCGTGGTAAAGGGTTTCAGCAGCAACCCGGCGCTGTGTTCCACCTGAAACCCCGTCTCACTCAGCAGCGTGCCTAGGCGTTCCAGATCGAAATAGCGCCGGTGTCCCAGAGCAAGGTCCGCCTGGCTGAGAGCGTACATGTCCGGCAGCAGGCCCGCGTAATGTCCAAGCAGCCGGTGCAGGGAGCGGGCGTTGGGCACGGCGATGATGAGACGTCCCTTCGGGGCGAGGAAATCCCGCATCCGCCGCAAGACGAGGGCTGGATCCTCCACGTGCTCCAGGACGAAGCCCGCCTCGATCACATCGAAACGCAAGGGATGGGCAAAGGTCTCGAAATAGCCTTCGAGAAGTTCCAGTCCTTCCGGCAGCACATCCTGGCCGCTGCGGAATTCATCAATGATCCGGGCCGAGCCCTCGACGATGACGTAACGCTCCAGGTGCCCGGAAGACAAGGTTTCCAGCATGCGCCTAGCCACCTCCGCATGGCCGATCCCCAGGCTCAGGGCGGTGCGCGCACCCATGGTCCGGATGTGTCTGGCTACCATATCGCCGTAGGTGGCATGGGTGATCCGGTTCTCCTCGTAATGAGGGAAGGCCGCCGTATAGGCTGAGGCATGCGCATCGAGCTGAGAACCGTGTCCCATGTCGTCTCCGTTAACGGTGGATGGCTTTGACAATGTAGGTGGGCCGGTTTTGCACCTGGTTGAAGATCTTTCCCAGGTAAATGCCCAGCACGCCAAGGCAGGTGGTTAAGATGCCAAGACTCAGGGACAGCATGGCCATGACCGAGGTGAAACCGAGCAGCGCGTCATCGAACAGGATCTTGCGCAGCACCAGATAGGCCACGAAAGCCAGGCTCAGTCCGGTAATGGTCACGCCCACGTTGAAGAGCCAGATCAGGGGTTGCGATGAAAACGAGCTGACTGCGTTGACCATGAGACGCAGGCGCTTGAGCAGGGTGTAGGAGCTTTGCCCGTCCCGCTGCTTCTTGGGGATGGGAATGCCGATCTGGGGAAAACCGGTCCAACTCATCATGCCGCCCAGGAAGAGGTTGCGATCCCCCATCTGTAACAGCGACTCGACGAAGCGGCGGGTCATGACCCGCTCGGTCAGGATGTTTTCCGGAATCTTGGTGTCACTGAGCAGATTGAAGCCTTTCCAGAATATGCCGCCGCTCAAGCGTTCGAACCATCCGCCCTTGCGCGACTCCTGGTAGCCGAAGACGACATCCGCGCCACTCTTTTTCAGGGTTTCGACGAAATGGGGAAGCACGGCCGGCGACACCTCCATGTCGCAATCGATCAGAAAGATCAATTCACCGCGGGCGTGGCGCAGGCCGGCCTGCATGGCATGGTGGTGACCGAAGTTGCGGGACAAGTCCACCACCACCAGCGCCGGGATATCCTTTTGCCGTTCCAGCACATATTCCAGGGAATCGTCCGGCGATCCGTCGTTGACCAGAAGAATCTCGAAATTCGCGCAGCCCAGTTCGGCCAGGGCATCCAGGCAGGCTTGCAGGAATTCCTCCAGGAAGGGGCGGGAGCGGTACAGGGTGGCGACGATGCTCAGTTCGGGGCCGGCATTGGCGGGGGTCGAGGTCATGGAAGTCTCCCGGGGGGCTCAGTGCCCTCTCGCCAGCCCCAAATGTACCAGGGCGCATCGGGGCCGACGTTGAACAGCACATCGATGATCGACACGCCATGGGTAAAGGGGGGGTAGCGCTGGGGATACTCCGGATACCCGGAATAGTCCTTCCAGACCAGTTCGATGCCGGCCTCCTCGAACTGGGCGGGCACGATGTAATCCTTCGCCGCCGGCCCGGAAATATAGCGCCGCGCGCCTGTCCGGGTCAGCAAGTCGAGGAGGCGATCGAGTTTCCGCCCGGTTGCCTGAAACTCGCGGGAATCGCGGAATTCCGTGGCCACTCCGAGCAAGTCCCGGGATATCGAGCGAATCAGATGCTGGTTCAATTCCGAGAGGTTGGTCCATTGCCTGCCCAGAAACACCTCTTCGAAGAACGGCCGATACCGGGCGAAATGGGGGCACTTGCCATAATGCTGCTGGATGGTCTTCCAGTGCTTGGCCTGCCAGACGGAGTCCTTGATCTCCACCTGGTGGATCAGGCGGTCCAAATCCGCACCCACGGGCACCGTGAGCCATTCCGTTCCCTGGGGGGTCTTGATCTTGTTGCGGTTGCGCCAGTCGCGCCTGGTGAATTGCACGTCATCGTAGAAGACGAACAGGTCCGCATCGTGGACCAGATCGAAATAGCCCTTCCACGGCAAATAATTCGATTGCAGGATGACGACGGTACTCACCGAGAGGTCTCCACATAGCGGGATAACATTTTTATGAAACTTCCTTCCGGCACCACGGCATGATCGACGAGGGCGGCGCCCGCGCCGATGAAGCTGTGGCCACCCACATGGGAGAAGCCGCATATCGTCGCGTTTGGCGAGATAAAGCAGTTCTTCTCCACCACCACATCGTGATTGACGCATGCTCCCGGCCAAACCACGACATGCTCGCCAAGAACCGCTCGGGCATCGACGATGGCGCCTGCCATTACCATAGTCCCTTCGCCCACGGATGCCGTATCCGATACGTAGGCGCGGGGATGGATCAACGACGGCGCCCGATAGCCGGCCGCCCGGGCTCGCTCCCAGGCCAACCAACGCGCATCCAGTTCTGAATAACCGATGGCCAGGACGATGCCAAACTTGGTCGGCGGGTGGCTGTCACGGACGCTTTCCAGATCGCCGAGAATGCCCGGTCCGGTGGCAAAATCATCCACCATGCCGATGGCCTCTTGACCACAGTGGCGAACCAGCTCCGCAACCGTGGCGGCGAACTTGCCGGAACCGTAGATCAATAGTTGCATCACGGACTTGACACTGGGGCCGGTCACGCGGGCGCGATACCCAGCCGCTCCGGCGTCGTTCCAAGGTGGTCCAGAAACGTGGCGAACATCAGCAACGACCACAGAGATGCGCTGTAGTCCCGCACGCCACTGCCATGCTCGTCGCACATGCGTTTCAGAAATGCCATGTCGAACCGGCCGGTATCCGCCATGGCCGGGGACAGCAGGCTTGAGCGCAAGCGCGCCTTCAATGGACCGCGAAACCATTCCGCCAAGGGAATGGAGAACCCCATCTTGCGCCGGTACATGACCTCATGAGGCAGGTACGGCTCCAATGCCTTCTTCAGCATGTACTTGCCCTCCGTGCCATGTAGCTTGAAATCCACGGGCAGGCCTGAGACCCATTCCATCAGACGATGGTCCAGGAATGGCACGCGCACTTCCAGCGCGTGCGCCATGCTGGCCCGGTCCACCTTGGTCAGGATGTCGCCCACCAGATAAGTCTTCATATCCAGGTACTGTACCTGGCTCACTGTATCCAGATGCTTGCAGCGCTCGAAATGGCGGCGCATGACTTCCACCGCCCGGTAGCCGTTCAGACGCTTCTTGAACGCGGCGCTGTAGAGCCTGTTCCGCAAATCATCCCCCATCACCGAGACGCCATGGAAATAGCCTTCCACCGTGTCGCGGGCCATGGCCTGAAAGGTGGTTTTGGCGCGGAACACTTTGGGCGCCCAGTCGGCCTTGGGGTAAACCCGCCCCAGGAAGCCGAACAGGGGATGGCGCACGCCATAGGGCAACAGGCGGCGCATGCGCTCCTCGTAGGAATGCCAGCGGTAACGCCGGTAGCCGGCAAAGTTCTCGTCGCCGCCATCGCCCGACAGGGCCACGGTCACATCCTTGCGGGCCAGCTGGCAGACCCGGTAGGTGGGCATGGCGGAGGAATCGGCGTAGGGTTCGTCATAGAGCCGGGCCAATTCGTCCAGCAGACTGATGTCGTCAGCCTCCACGGTATTGACGTGGTGGTCGGTGCGATAACGCTCGGCCACGCGCAAAGCATGGTCGGACTCATCGTATTTCGGATCGGAGAACGCAATCGAACAGGTCTTGACGGGCTGGTCGGCCAACCCGGCCATCATGGCCACCACGGCAGAGGAATCCACGCCACCGGACAGGAAGGCGCCCAGAGGCACCTCGGCCACCATGCGGATTTTCACCGCCTCCCGGAAACGCTCGATGAATTCCGACTGGGCATCCTCCACACGCATGGCTGGAAGGGGCGCGAAAGGCACGTCCCAGTATTCCTCCGGCGCCGGCACGGGCCGGCCCCGCCGAATCAGGACGCGGTGTCCGGGCGGCATCTTCAAGGCGGCCTTGTAGATGGTGCGGGGCTCGGGCACGTAGCCGTAGCCGAAATACTCCTCCACCGCCTCGTCGTCGATGTCTCGACGGAAGCCGGGCCAGGCGGTGAGGGTTTTCAGTTCTGAGCCGAAAACCAGGAAGCCCTCGTCGGTGATGGCGTAATGGAGCGGCTTCACTCCCAACCTGTCCCGGGCCATGAAGAACACCTGCTGCCGGCGATCCCACAGGGCGAAGGCAAACATGCCACGAAAGTGATGCACGCAATCCACGCCCCATTGTTCCCAGGCGTGGACGATGGTCTCGGTGTCGGAGCGGGTCTTGAACACATGTCCAAGGGCGGTGAGCTCGGGGATCAGATCGACGAAGTTGTAGATCTCGCCGTTGAACACCACGGCAACGGTCCCGTCTTCGTTGAACATGGGCTGCTGGCCAGCGGCGATGTCGATGATGGACAGCCGCCGGTGACCGAAGCCCAGGCCCGGTTCCAGATAGAGGCCGGATTCGTCGGGCCCCCGATGCCATTGCATGTCATTGATGCGCCGAAGCACTTCCCTATCGATGGGGCGCTGTTCGCGTAAGTCGAAGATGCCGGTTATGCCGCACATGTCAGTTTCTCGTAGATGGCCTGGTAGGCCGCCGCCGCCACAGGCCAGGAAAAGCGTCGTTCGATCCGGGAACGGGCGGCCATGCCCTCACGCTGGCGTCGTCCGGGATCGGCGGCATATTCCGCCAGGATCCCGGCCAGTCTATCGGCTTCTCCCGGTATCCACATCAGGCCATTTTCACCGTCGATCACCAATTCCGGCGTCCCACCCACCCGGGTGGCGACGATGGGCAGCGCCGAGGCCATGGCTTCCAGGATGGTGTTGGAAATCCCCTCCCCTTTCGAGGGCAGGACAAAGACGTCGAAGGTCCGCAGCCACTCTGGGGTATCGGCCCGATCCCCGGGAAAACAGGCTTGCCGGGCGAGCCCGGCGGCGTCGATCATGGCCTGGCATTCAGACCGAGCAGGGCCATCGCCCACGATGACGAGGCGCAGTCCGGTAGCGTCGGGAGAACGCCGGCAGAGTTCGATGAAGGCACGCGCCAGTGTGGGGTAGTCCTTCACTGCGGCCATGCGCCCCACGCTGCCGATGACACAGGTGGCGTGATCGAGGAAGCCTGCCGGCGCCACGGCCGGGCGCGCGCCTTCGCGGGGATGGAACTTGAGGCTGTCTACCCCGTTGTAGATCTGGGTCAGACGTTCGTTCGGCACATGGATGGCATGCCGCAGCCAGTTCTCCAGATCCTTGCTGACGGCGATGTAGTGATGGACCACGGGACGGGCGGCGCGCCGCAAAAGGTTGTACTTCCAGTTGGTGCCGTCGATGTCGGAGATGTCCCGGCCGTGTTCACCATGGACCCTCCCCCTCACACCCCAGAGCGCGCCCACGAACTGGGCCTCGAGGGCGTTCAGATTGCGGGTGTGGAGGAGATCGGGGCGGAGCGAGGAAAACAGTCTGTAGAGGCGGGGCATCCAGCTGAGATCGTGCCCTGGCCGCTTGCCCAGGTCGTAGAATTCCACGGGCTGGGCGGTGATGCGCCGGCGGAAATCTCCGTAACCATTCAGGCAGATCACCGCATGGCGAAAGCGATCCGGCGACAGATGGTTGAACAGGTTGACCATGCCATTCTCCATGCCGCCGGTACCGAAATGGTAGACGACGTGGGCGATGAGCGGGCGCGCCTCGGTCACGGTCAGTCCCGCCTTGTCCCCAATGCGTGGAATGTGCCAGGCCGGGACTCTTCCAGGAAGGTCCGGAGCACGCTCTCCGCCTCCTCGGGTTTCTCCACGTAGGGAGCGGCAATCGCCACGGCCAGCGCCGCGTCCCCCCTTCCGGTCAACTTCATCCAGGCAAGACGCAGCTTGCCTTCCAGGCTGTTCACACCCTCGTCCCCACCGATGTTGTACCAGTACCAGACCAGCAGGCGCTGCCCGCTCCCCGGCGAATGAAGCCTGGCCTGGGCAAGGGACACCGGGCCGTCGCTCAGCTGGATGGACCTCCTCGATTCCCCAAGATTGCGCCACAGCACGTCTTTTTCCGGCACCAGCACGTTCTGGGAATTGATCAATTCCGCGTCCTGACGTTGCGCCCCATACCAAGCCATGTGGAGCATGACCTGCTTACCCTGCTTGCTGAGCGTCAGGGTACGTCCATCGTCCATGCCCAGCCAGCGAGGACGCCAATCGCTGAGGGACTTGTCTTCAATGGCCCAGAAACCCTCCGGTTGCCAAGAGGCCAGGGGCGACGGGCTGGGTTCCCTCGAAGACAGGACGTGCTCATAGAGGGCGAAGACCGACACCACGATGATCAAGCCGGCGGCGGTCAGGTAGGCAGGCTGGGGAGGCGGCAGGGTGGCGCCAGCCTCCCTGGACGGTTCGTCGATATCCTCTCGCCAACGAGCTCCCACCCAGAACATGGCCAGCATGACGATGCCGAACCATACCCAGCCATAAATCAAGTGATCCACGCCTACGGCCAGGGTCATGCCCGAGTAGTGCCCAAGCAAAACGATGATGACCGCCCGAAAACCATTGGCGACCACCGGCACCACGATGGACGCCATGCCAAAGACAGCGCGCTTCCACCAGGTTCTGTAGGTCAGATATGCATAGAGCCAGCCCAGCACGATGGACGACAGGAAATACCGGATCCCGGAACACTCTTCGACCACGTTCCACTGGCCACTGGGCAATTCGATGAACGTGCCCTCCTGCAGGACGGGGATACCGATCATGCGTAACGACAGCACCGTGAAATCCGCCGTGAAGTGGGTCAACGGATCGATGAGGGAGTCGCCCGCAGGCACCATCAGCAAGAGAAAAAACAAGGGGAACGACAACGTCCAGAGCAGGGCCCTGCCAAACAATGCCCAAACGGCGATGATCAGCAAGCCAACCAGGGCGTAGTGTTCGACGACCTGGGCGCTGACCAGGCGGCCTGCCAGCCAGACAAACGCGCCCCCCGCTGCGAAAACCAGGGCCAGGCCGTCCGGGCGCATGGGCGTTCTTGCAACATCACGACGCTTGCGCCAAACCAGCCATAAGGCCAGGGGCAGAATGACGAAGCCATGGGCGTAGGTCTCGGATCTCTCCCAGATTCCCAGCATGCTGGAGCCGGCGGGTTCCAGCAGGAGAATCAACGCCGCCCAGACCAGCGCCAAAAGGGCCACGGGTCGCGCGTAAGCAGCCATCAGCCCCCCCTTCCGTCCAGCCAGGCGTCCACGATGGCCAGATTGGCATCCCAGGCGTAATCCGCGAGCACGCGCTGGCGCGCCGCGTCGCCGCAACGGGCACCTTCCAACACGGCCGACACCGCACCAGCGAATTCCGCGGGCGAATCCGCGCACAGAACCTCCTTGCCACGCTCGGCGCTGATGCCTTCCAGCGCCTGGCTGCTGGACACCACCGTTTGCGCCATCGCCATGGCTTCCAAAACCTTGTTCTGGATACCGCGCGCGATACGCAGGGGGGTCACCACTGCCCTGGCATGGGCCAGATAGGGGCGCACATCCTCCACCCGGCCGGTGACCTTTACATGCTCGCCCTCCAGGGCGCGCACTTCCGCGCCGGGCTTGCTGCCCACGATATAGAACACGGCATCGGGATGGGATCGCAGAACCGCAGGGAGCACTTCCCGGGAGAACCAGGTCACCGCATCGATATTGGGCCAATAGTCCATGGCGCCGGTGAACACGATGGGCCGGATCGACTCCGGATAGGGGGTGGCATAGTCCGCGTCGGGCGAGAAAAATTCGGCATCCACCCCATTGTTGTAGTAGCCGATCTTTTCCTTCGACTTTGGCGCGAGGGCGCGGAAGTCCTCTGCCTCGGCAGCGGAGACGAACAAAGCTGCATCGAATTCGGCCGCCACCCGTCTTTCCCAATCCAGAAGGCGGCGCCCTTCCCGCCCATAGAGCCAGGACAGGGGCCAAGCCTTGGTGGGCGCGTATTGGCGCCACTTATCGGAGTCGATATCGACGAAATCCATGACCCGGGAACATCCGGGCGCATCCATTACATACTGGGCCATGGCGGAGGAGTAAACCACCACTGTATCGACGCCGGCCTCCAACTTGGCATCGACCCAGCGGCTCAGCCGCCGATTCCGGTAGTAGGGTAAGGTCAATGCCTCGCCACGGACCAGCCCCGCGAGGGCGCGTAACCGGCCTCCCAGGGGATCAAGGGCCAGCAATAGGAGATCGGCACAGAGGTCGCGCAGCACATCCGCATGGCGCCAGTCCTCAGGATCATCCACGAAGGCCCCCAGATGGACGCGCCAGTTTTCCGTCAGATGACGTAGCAGATGCCAGGAGCGAATCTTGTCGCCCTTGTTGGGGGGATAGGGAATGCGGTGGGCCAGAAACAGGAGATCGCGCTTCAACGGCAGTGCCTCATCCCAGGTTGCGCACGATGCTCGGTCCCAAGAAGTTGGCCACCGGGAGTGGTAGGCGCCTCCAGGCTTCGATGAACAGCCGGTATTTGGGATTGTTGGGGTTGTTCTCGGGCACCCGGGTGGCCTTGATGAGCTTGTAGCGGTAGTGCAGTGGCTGGGGCTCGAAACCCCAGTTGCGCTTGAAGTCGTAGGGACCGGTGCCCACCTTGCTGCGGCCGTAGTCAAAGACCTTGAGCCCCCGCTCGCAGGCGCGGCGCATGAGTTCCCAGTATTTGAAGTCATTGGCAGCCAGTCCCCGGGCGGCCTCCATGTCGCCGGCGTAGTAGGGCAGGACCTCGTCGCGGAAATAAAAACTCAGTACGCCGCTCACCACCTGTCCTTCCGGCGTGCGGACCAGCATCACCTCGCAGTCGTCGGCAAATACTTCGCGCAGCAGGGCAAAAAATCGCTTGGGCAGCGCGGGCGTGCCGTGGCGATGGACGTTGTCGGAGAACACGGCATAGAAACCCTCTACGCCGGATTCCAGTTCGGATTTCAGCTCGTTCTTGATGCCCTTGCGCACCATGGCACGCTGCTTGCGCGGAATGGCCAGCATGTTCTTTTCCACATCCGGATCGATTTCCTTGCGGAAGGTCACATAGAGGTCGGTGCCAGGCCAGGACTCTTCGTGGGATACGTCCCGATCCCGATACTCCAGGTGCCCAACGCCCAATTCCGAGGCCAATCGGATGGCATGGGCATCCAGCATGGCCCTGGCTTCCGGGGTGGCGGCGGCAATGCCACCGTAGACACAGAATGGGGTGGATACGAGGCTGTGTCCGAACAGCCGGCTCTTGATCTCGGCCAGGGGCAGAACCCCCTCGATGCGCCCGTTGTTCTCGGCGAGCAGGAAATGGGTGCGGTGGCGGAACGCCTGCTCGATGACCCGCTTCCAGCCAAAACGGTGAAAGAAGGTAGCCTCGGGCAGGCCCAGGACAAATGCGTCCCAGGCGGCGGCATCCCCTTCCTGGACGGGGCGGACGTTCAGGCTCATGGGTCAGGCGAGTTCGCTTGCGTAGACCTGATCGGCCCGGCCCCAGCGAAAATCCCGGCACAGACGTTCCAACTTGGCCTCCATGCGACCCAGATTGACGTAGTGGCGAAAGCGGCTTTTCAGAGGGGCGCCGGGGACACGGGGCTGATCCGGGTCCACTTCCCAGGGATGGAAGTAGAACATGGCGGCCCGTCGGTCATTTTGGTTAACCTGCCGGATTAGCCAACGGGAGGCCACGTAAGGCAGTAGGCGGAAATAACCGCCGCCGGCCGCGGGCAGGTTTTTCCCATGCCAGTCCACGGTGGTGGGAGGCATCTCCAGCAACTCGGGACATTGCTCCGGGCGGTAGGGGAAACGCGGAGCGTCCGGCATGCCGTAGTGATCGTGGGCGATGGGGTAGATGCTGGAACTGTAACGGTGCCCGGTCTCCGCCAACACATCCAAGGCCCACAGGTTGCGGTGTCCGATGGAAAAACTGGGGGCGCGGTAGCCGCTGACACCGACGCCGCCGATATCTTCCAGCAGATGCTTGGCCCGGGCCACGTCGGCATGGAATTTTTCGCGTGTCAGGGACGTGGCACGCTGGTGGCCATAACCGTGGCTCGCCAGTTCATGGCCGCCAGCGACGATATCCCGGACCACGCCGGGATAGCGCTCTGCGATCCAGCCCAAAGTGAAGAATGTGGCTTTGACGCCATGGCGGCTGAACAGGGCCAGAATCCGCTCGATATTGGCTTCTACCCGGCAAGGCCATTTCTCCCAGTCGTCACGGGAGATGGTGTGTTCGAAGGCGCCGACCTGGAAGTAGTCCTCCACGTCCACGCTCATCACATTGGTGATGTCGGCGTCCCCCATTCATCATTCCTTGTCGAGCCAATCGCGAAGCGTGTCGGCAATACGCTGGGCCGCCCTGCCCTCCCAGAATTCCGGTATGCGTCCACGCTTACCCCCAGTTTCCAGGATATCGGTGAAACATTTCAGGATCTTGTCCGGCGTTGGACCTGTGAGGGTATTGGTGCCTTCGGTAAGCGTGATGGGACGCTCGGTATTTTCCCGCAGGGTGATGCAAGGCACGCCCAATGCCGTGGTTTCTTCCTGGAGGCCCCCAGAATCGGTGAGCACCACCACGGCGTCCCTGGTCAATCCGAGCATTTCCAGATAGCCCTGGGGCGGCAACAGGTGGATACCGGGCTTTTCCAACAATCTCGTCAGGCCAAAGCGCTCGGCGGTAGCACGTGTGCGCGGATGGATGGGGAATACCAGGTCCAGTTTTTCCGCGACCTGATCCAGGGTTTCCAGCAAGGCGCGAAAGACAGCGGGATCGTCCACATTGGAGGGGCGGTGAAGGGTCGCCACCGCATAGCCTCGCTCCGGCTTGCCATTCAAGGTCCGTTCGGCCGGCACCGCACGATCCAGATGCATCCGCAAGGTATCGATCATCACATTACCGGCGAAATGCACCCTTTCCTCAGCGATGCCTTCACGCTTCAGATTCTCCAAAGCGGCCCGCTCGGTGGTAAAGAGAAGATCGGATATCTGGTCGGTCAAAACCCGGTTGATTTCCTCCGGCATGGCGCGGTCGAAACTGCGCAGCCCCGCCTCTACATGGATGACTTTCACGCCTTTCTTGGCCGCCACCAAGGCACAAGCGATGGTGGAGTTGACGTCCCCCACCACCAGCACCGCCCGAGGCCGTTCCGCGTCCAGTACCGGCTCAAAAGCACGCATGATCTCGGCGGTTTGCACCGCATGGCTGGCGGAGCCCACTTCCAGGTTGACATCTGGACGGGGAATACCCAGTTGCTCAAAAAAGCTGTCACTCATGGCCGGGTCGTAATGCTGGCCGGTGTGGACCAGTTTGGCCGCGATGGGTTTTGCGGCGAAAGCGGCCATGATGGGCGCGATCTTCATGAAGTTGGGGCGCGCGCCCACTACACAGAGGATTTCAGTGCTCATTCGCTCTCCTGGCCAGACGTCACCGTATACAACACTTTCCGGACCAGGGGGATCAGCCGATTCAGGGATCTTTCCATGGCAGCCAGTCGGGTCTCCAAGTCTTCCGGCAGGGCAGCAGCCTGGACGGTATGGGGCAGTTGCGTCGGCGTGGCAGACGGAGGGCCTGCAACCATTGGCGCGGTTTCGCTGACGTGCCGGGTTGGCGGCTGGTTGTGAACCTCCTGCCCCATGTCGGCAATGACATCCTGCACGGCGCCAGAATCGAGTTGGTTGCGCTCTTCAAGAAAGCCGAACAAGAGCAGGCGATCGCAAAGGGTATTGATGCGCCGGGGTACGCCACCAGTGTACTGGTGGATCATGTCGAACGCGTCTTCACTGAATGCGGGGGTACCCTGCCAGCCTGCGGTATTGAGCCGGTGGACGATGTACTGGATGGTCTCCGTACGATCCAGGGGACCCAGATGATAGGAGGCGATGACCCTTTGCCGCAGTTGCAGCATCTCCGGGCTCTGGATGGTGTCCCGAAACTCGGGTTGTCCCAACAGGAAGCTTTGCAGCAGGGGTTTATCGCCCTCGTGGAAATTGGACAGCATGCGCAGTTCCTCCACCGCGCGGGCATCCAGATTCTGGGCTTCGTCCACGATCAACAAGGGCCTGCGGTTTTGCCTCACGGCCAGGCGAAGGTAGTCCTCAACGCTCTTGAGCAAGGCGGACTTGCTCAGCCCTTCGGCTTGCAGGCCAAAAGACATCGCAACGCTTCGCAGCGTGTCGTCCGCGTCAAGTTGGGTGCTGACCAACTGCCCTATCAGGTAACTGCCGTTCTCCAACTTCTTCAGCAGGCTCTTGACCAACAGGGTCTTGCCCGCACCCACATCGCCGGTGATGACGATGAAGCCTTCCCCCAGCGAAAGCCCATACTCCAGATAGGCGAAGGCACGCTTGTGTCCTTTGCTGGCAAAAAAGAAACGTGGATCAGGATTGAGCTGGAACGGCTTGTCTCGAAGGTGGTAATAGCTTTCGTACATCGTCAGAAGCTCATGTTCACACGCGCGGACACACTGTTTTCCCGGTATGGGCCGGTCGTGGACCCAGAGTCCCGCTCCACTCGCCGGACTTCCACGCTGCCTGTTGTCTTTTGGGCAAGCTGGCGCGAAAGCAGCCAGAACATGGTCCAGTCGTCGCTTTGGCCGCCCACGGTGTTGGCATGACTCGAAGCCATGGACAACGTGGAGGTCAAACGCGGACTGAGTCTGAAGATCCAGCTCGCACCAATACCGCGACTGTCATCGCTCACGCCGGAAGACAACTGCTGACGACGAGAGGAATTCAAACTGAGACTGAAGGTGCTTTTCCCGGCCTGATAAGTGGCCGCGCCTGTCAGCGATTTGTTGAGCGAGATATCGTTGGCCAGTTGTGTGGGTCCGGCAAACCGGTTGATCAGGATTGGCGTCGAACAGGAAGCGCTGTCCGGCAAGGAACCCGCCGGCACGGAAACCTGAATGCCATTGCACAGGTAAACATCGCTTCCAGTAATTTGTTCGTACAATTGCAGAATATCTTCGCTGTAACGCAGCGCCCAGGTCGTTTTCCTGGTTCGGTGGGAAAAATCCACTCCGTAGGAATTGCCACTGTACCGATGGCCTAATGTGACGCCCAGATTGGTACGGGTGAATGGATCCCAATTCAGACCCAGGTTCCAGAAGCCACCACTGGCTTGGTTGAATGCCGTGGTCGTCCCATTGTTGCTGTCTTTGCCCGCGCTCAGGGTCAGACGCACCTTTGGACTGACGATATAACCCAGGCTGCCGGTCAAACTCGAATTGCGGTCCGAGGCGGCATTACCGTCGTTGCTTTGCAACTTGTATGCGACACTCCAGGGGAAACGGTTGACGGCCGAGCCACTTTTCAGACTCAGGGTCAGAGCGTTACCCGCAGTATTGGCAATAGCGCCATTGTCCGAATCAGAGTAGGTGAGCTGCCAGCGGACATCCAACAGGGCCTGACTGCCAAAACGCGCCCGCCAGGAAGGCACCAGGCTAAGGGTTCGCACCTCACTGCTGTTGCCGGTGATGTTGTAGTTGGATGTTCCCGTTGCCCCCGTCAGATTGATGTTCTGCTGGCTGATGCGGGCGGTCGCGTCCAAATAGAAACTTTCCTCGACCAACTCAGATTTCAATGTGGCCGCAAGCTGGTTGTTAAAACGGTTGGCGCCACTGTCATGGGTATAAAACAAGCCTTGCAGGCCATAGTCGACAGCCAGGTTGCCTCTGGCCCCCTGACGGCTGAGCTTGAACCCGGGCGTGATCTCAGTCAAAAACGAAGATTCTGGATTGGCGGTAGATAATGCAACATTATCGGAATACCGCTCATTCACAGTGAATTGAGGCGTGAATTTCCAATCACCGGCCCAAGCCCCTGCGGGCAGCAACAGCAATAGCAGCAGCCCATGGTTATTGGTTTTCTTTGCCATATTCACCATATCCGCCATAGCCGTAGCCATAGCCGTAATAATCTCCAGCAAGGGATTTGGTGGGCGCCTTGTTCAGCACGATGCCAACGTGTTCACAATTGGCCAAATGGGACAGGGCATCCTTGACAGCCTCTTGGGGGGTACGCTCCACCTCGACTACGAATACGATCTGCCCCATGTACGAAGCCAGCACCGATGATTCGCTGGTGGCCAATAGCGGCGGCGTATCGAAAATGATGATCCGGTCATGATAACGGGTGGAAATGTCATGCACGAAATTTCGCATGGCGCCGCTCGCTAGCAACTCGGTGGCGTGGGAGAACCCCCTTCCGGAGGGCAACACCGTAAGCTTGGCGATATTGGTTTTGATCAAGACATCGGACAGACGGACGTCCGGGTCGCGCAGCACATCCAGCAACCCCCTTTCCGCCTCCAGCCCCAGGTAGCGGATTACGGAGGATTTGGCTACATCGGCGTCCACGAGCAGGACAGTGTTCTCCAATTCCGTTGCCATGCTGATCGCCAGGTTGATCGCGGTAAAGGACTTGCCTTCCCCAGGCACGGAACTGGTCACCATGATCAGGTTGCCGTTGGGAACTGGAGGATTGCCGCCCTGACCCAGCGCGTTCTGCAGCAAAGGCCGCTTGATGAGTCGATATTCTTCGGCGATCTTGCTGCGCCCCTCATCCGGAGTAATCGCCCCCATCTGTTTCAAGCGGGCCAGATCGACACTGCCGCGTTGGCTGCCGATGATCGTGGCGGGGCCATCATCCTCCTGGCCATGGGTAGAATGCGCAGCGCCGGCAGTACCCTGCCCCACGCCAAAAGATGCTTCGGCTTTTTCGATGGCGGCCTCGATCAGTTTCCCCTCGTTGTTGCCCGGGGTGTGCGGCCTGGTCGATCGTATGCTGGACCCGGTGGCCCCAGGTTGCCCCATCTTTCCTGCCGCGCGTTCGATGATGCTCATGTCGACTCCTTGTTACGCAGCGGGTGAGAGTACGAGGTAGTAGATCAGCTGGGCCACTAATGCCAACAACATGGCAGCCGCGCCGGCAATAAACAACAGATTTCCTCGTCTGGCGCTGCGGCGGCGTTGATCGGTTTCGATTATGGTCACCGTGCCAAGCAAGGGGAAATTTGTCAGGTCCCGCAATTGACGACGTCCTTCGACAGTCGGCCTTAGCAACCCCAAGAGCAGGGCCACACCCAGGCCCACGCCGAGCCCTCCGAAAGGTACCATCGATACCAGCAGAGGGCGATTTGGCCAAGCAGGCTCATTGGGAACACGCGGCGGATCAATCACCCGGAAATCCACCACATCCGTCTTGCTCTCCACCTCACCGGAAAGCGTCGCGGTTTCTCTCCTGGCCAGCAAGTCGGCATAGTTTTTCTGGTACACCCCGTAATCTCGGGTAAGCTGGGTGTACTCGGCCTCGATCTGGGGGATGCGATCCACAGAGCCCAACAATTCACTACGCTTCTTCTGGATTTGCGCCACCCGTGCCTTCAATGAGGCCATGTTGGCGTCCGCCTCCGCAATGGCCACGGACAACTGCTGGTAAATGGGATTCTGCGCCTTGATGCCCGCACCATGAGACTGGGACTGGGCCTTGAGCGCATCCTCCTCTTGTTTCTTCTGATCCTGGAGGCGGGCGATCAACTGCTTGGTGCGCGCGATTTCCGGATGCACATCCGTGTAGCGCAAGCGAAGGTTATCGAGTTGGGATTGCAATGCCGCGATCCGTCCATCCAGCGCGGAACTCGTGGGCGCCATCATGCCGGGCGCGGGGGAGACGATCACCTCTTCCTGATCTTCCAACTGCTGCTGCAACTGTTTCTTGCGGTTGGCAGACTCCTCCAATTCCAGTTTCGCCTGCTCCAGGGCAACGTTAATTTCATTCAGCTTGGCGTAATAGTCACCACCCTGGCCCGGCATGGTTCCGACGTTTCGACGCTTGAACTCCTCGAGTTGCTTTTCTTTCTCGATCAACTTGGCTTCGTAAGTTTTCAGCTGATCATCAATGAACTTCTGGGTATTGGAAATATCCTTCCGGGTGCCCCCAAGACTACTCTCGGTAAAAATGGTAAGCAGCGACTGGACCACGCGTTTGGCCAAATCCGGATTGGAATGCTGATAGGAAATCGTATAAAGGTTCTCTCTATTCGTGCCTTCCAACTTGATGGCCTTGGCCAACTCGGAAAAGAGATCCTCCTGTTGCTTCGGAGTTTTGGCCCGCAAATCCAAGTCGGTCATCCGAGCCACCTTTTCCAGATTCGGCCGGCTAGTCAGGGTCCGGGTCATCATGGAAACCTGCTGCTCCAGATTTGGCTGTACAGCCAAGCCAGACAGCAATGGCCGCAACAGAGACTGGGTATCCACATACACCCGGGCTTGGGCTTGATAACGATTTTCCAGTAGATAGACCCAAACCCAGCCAACCATGGCGATGGACCAAGCGATGGCCAATACCAGCCAGCGCCGACGCCAGACCGAACGGGCATAACTAAAAACCTGCTCGAATGCTTCATTCATTCCTGTTTCTCCAGGCAGGGATCAACCCCGTGAAAGAAGCTCAAAACCAGCTTTCCGGAATGATCAGCACATCGCCAGGAAGCATATCCACGTTCGCGGAAACATCGCCCCCCTTGACCAGATCCTCGAGCCGGACCCCGTATTGCTGGGGCTTGCCATCCACCACGCGAAGGATGCTGGCGCGATTGCCGGCGGCGAAATCGGTAATGCCGCCCACCGCGATCATGACGTCGACCAAGGACATGTTTTCCCGATAATTGAGCGCCTGGGGCTTGGTCGCCTGCCCCAACACTCGGATCTGTTGGCTGTATGGCCCAACGCCACCGGAAACGATGACAGTGACGATGGGATCCTGAATGTAGCGGGCCAGGATCTTTTCAATGTCCCTCGCCAACTGGGAAGGCGTCTTGCCACTCGCCGGGACGTCTTCGGCAAGATTCATGGTCATCTTGCCATCGGGTCTGATGGGAAAACTCCCGGATACTTCCGGATTGCCCCAAACGAACACGTTGACCGTATCCCCTGGTCCAAGCAGGTAATACCAGTCAGAAGCACCGGAGGATTTCGCTGGTGCCGGCGGATATATAGGTTCATTGGCACAACCCGCCACAAACCCGACCAGGATGAAGGGCACCAAAAAGCGTTTCATTCGAGTTCTCCCGCTACGGTCAACAATGTCGGTGGATTATGCCACACGCGCATAACGGCACATTCCGCCGCATCTTGAGACACGCCCATCCGCTCGACGGGCCCGGTCTCAATCCAACCAACGCACGAGGTAGTAGAGTCGGAACCCTTCAGAGGAACGGGAGGGGCCGGATGCCACGGCTGCGAAATACCCCTGCTCCGGCCGAGCCTTGGCCCGGGCTTGCGCCTCGGATTCACATGGCTCCACACAGCCTTCTGGAAAGCGCCGGCGGTTACGACGGCCAGGCGCGAATATCACCACGTAGCCGGTGGTGACCACCGATGCCTCAGTATCGGCAATCAGGCCGGCGATGGCTTCGGCCATCAGTTCAACTTTTTCGAGGCAGGCACGAACTGAAGTGGCTGGCTTGAGGACGTCTCGTCTGCGTAGCGCGGCCGCTCACCCCTGGAAAGCCCCAACGCCTCGGCAAGCTCGGCCTCCCGCGCGGAAATCAAGCCCAGACACACGCGGATGTTCTCCACCGTATCGGGAGCGAGGGGGCTGGGCACCCCATCCCGGGGCGCCACGTCGCGAACGATGGATGTGAGGGTCTTGCGCATGGCGCGCATGATTTGTTGCTCTTTCGAGAGCTCGACTTCCGTATTCATGGCATTACCCGATCGTCAATGATTGGCCTGGACCGATTGTCCCCAGCGGAGACATCGGGGGTCAACCTTGCTTCCGGCAAGGGCAATTCCACCCTATGCCGGCTGCACCCGGCTCAAGTAAACTCGAACCTGGCCGATAAAAACGTACTACACAGAAGTTGGCACCGATGAATACCCGTCCCCTGATTCCCGCTATCCTCGCCTTCGCGTTGACCGGATGCGCCGTCAATGGCGATCCCCGCGACCCCCTGGAGCCCATGAACCGGGCCATCCACAGTTTCAACGAAGGTTTCGACCGGGTTCTCCTCAAGCCCGTCGCGCAAGCCTACACCGCGGTGTTGCCTTCCTTCGCCCAAACCGGCGTGCGCAATTTCTTCTCCAACCTGGACGATGTCACCGTGCTTGCCAACGACATTCTCCAATTCAAACTGGAGCAGGGCAGCCGGGACTTCATGCGCCTCGCCATCAATTCCACCTTCGGCCTGTTCGGACTGCTGGACGTGGCCGGTGAAATGGGCCTGCAGAAGCACAACGAGGACTTCGGCCAGACCCTGGGCCGCTGGGGTGTGGGTGCCGGCCCCTACCTGGTGCTACCGTTCCTGGGACCCAGTAATTTCCGCGACACAGCGGGCTTCCTGGTGGATACCGAATATACAGACCTGGTGCGCAACCACGACGATGTTTCCACCCGCAACCCCATCCTGGCTTTGCGCGTGGTCAGCCGGCGTGCCGACCTGCTGGACGCGAAGCGGGCAATCGACGCCGCCGCCCTGGACGAATACGAATTCACCCGCGACCTCTATCTCGAGCGTCGCAAGAGCCTGGTCCACGACGGCAAGCCGCCCCGCGACACCGAATGAGCAAGGCCTTCGTCCGGGAAGAGGCGCCGGAGGAAGAAGAAGACCCCAGCCTGCCGTCCCTTCCCGCCGGAACCAAAAACTACATGACACCGGCGGGCCACGCCCGCATGCAGGCTGAGCTGGCCCACCTGGTCAGGACCGAGCGGCCCGAAGTGGTGAACATCGTGTCCTGGGCCGCCGGCAACGGCGATCGATCCGAGAATGGCGATTACATCTATGGCAAAAAGCGCCTGCGGGAAATCGACCGCCGCATCCGTTTCCTCACCAAACGCCTGGAAAATGCCGTGGTGGTGGACCCCACCCGGCAGGAGAACGACGACATGGTCTTCTTCGGGGCCACCGTCACCGTGCTGGAGGAGGATGGCTCGGAATCCCGCTACAGCATCGTCGGCCTGGATGAGGCCGAGCCCAGCCGCAACCGCATATCCTGGATATCCCCTCTGGCCCGCGCCCTGCTCAAGGCCCGCGTCGGCGACAGCGTGCGTTTCCAGGCCCCAGGCGGACTGCGGGAACTGGAAATCATCGACATCGAATACCTGCCCCTGGATTGACCCACCCATGGCGGAGCCGCTTCCGCTATGATGAACCTACCATCTCTCGACGCCCCGCCCATGGAATCCATCCGCATCCTGCTGGTCGATGATCATCCCCTGCTGCGTCTCGGCGTGAGACGCTCCCTGGAGAATGAGGGAGGCTTCAGCGTGGTGGGCGAATGCCCGGATCTGGTCTCGGTGCGGGACTGGCTGAACGGCGGCGGTAAGGCCGACGTGGTCATCCTGGACCGCAGCCTGCCCGACGGCGACGGCCTGGAGTTGGCGCCCCTGCTGAAGGCGGCGGGCATGAAGGTCATCGTCCTGACCGTGGAAGACGGCGACGAGGAGATCCGCGCCGCCATCGACGCCGGGGTGGATGGCTACCTGCTCAAGTCTTCGGAGACCGAACAGATCACCCACGCCATCGGCATCGTCCTCCAGGACGCCGGCGCCTTCCCCCCCCAGGTGGTGCAGAAGCTCACCCGTTCCAGCGGCGAGGATCCCCTGGCCAAGCTTTCCGCCCGGGAACTGGAAATCGCCGAATACGTGGCCCAGGGCTTCAGCAACAAGGTCATCGGCGGCAAGCTCAACCTGTCCGACAACACGGTGCGCAACCATCTGGCCAACATCATGCAGAAGCTGGGCTTCCATAACCGGGTCCAGGTAGCCACCCTGGTGCTGCAGCACCTGAAGAAGACCAGGCGCATCTGACATGAGGTTGGGCCCCGGCCTCCTGATCCGCCTCATTCTGGCCCTGAGCCTGGCGGTTCTGCCCTGGACCCAGGCCTGGTCCATGGCCTGGCAGGAGGCGGACCAGCCGCCACCGTGCCATGCCCCATCCGCGCCAGACCAGAACGCGGACGGATGCGGCGCGAAGGTCGGCTGCCATTGCATCACCGCCATTGCCTTGCCCTGCGTTCCCCAAATCGGTTCCAGCCCAGCCGTGGCCGTCTGGGAAGCCTGGACGCCCTGCCATCCGCCCCAGCCCGACTTCGCCCCCACCCCGCCGCCCCCTTGCCCCTGACCCCCGTTCCCCTTCCCCTTGCACCGGACCCTCGCCGTCCCCCCGAACCGGAGTGCCCCTGCCCCCCCTACCCCCTCTTTCCCCGCCCCCACTCGCCGCCCCTCCG
>CAZYEY010000192.1:0-4515 GCA_964646585.1 uncultured Thiobacillus sp.
CGCGGGGGGCGGCGTGAAGGACTTCACCACCGGCGCGGCGGACTTGGCAGCGGCCTCGCTGGCGGTGTCCAGCAGCAGCACCAGGCTGCCGGCGGAAACCTTGTCGCCCACCTTGATCCGGAGTTCGGTGACGGTGCCGCCGAAGGGGGCGGGGATGTCCATGGCGGCCTTGTCGGACTCCACGGTCATGATGGAGTCGTCGGCGGCCAGGGCGTCACCCGGCTTCACCATGATCTCGATGACCTCGACGTCCTTGAAATTGCCGATATCGGGGACGAGGACTTCCTGGATGCTCATCGTCATGTCCCCCGTCACACGTTGACCGGATTGGGCCGGTCGGCATCGATGCCGTACTTTTTGATGGCCTCGGCAGCCTTGGCCGTGGGAATCACGCCATCGTCGGCCAGGGCCTTGAGGGCGGCCAGGACCACGTAGTGGCGGTCCACCTCGAAGAAGCGGCGCAGGGCGGCGCGGGAATCGGAGCGGCCGAAGCCGTCGGTGCCCAGGGTGACGTAGCGGCGATGCACATAGGGCCGGATCTGGTCGGGAAAGGCGCGCATGTAGTCGGTGGCGGCGATGACGGGGCCCTCGGTGCCCTCCAGGCACTGTTCCACGTAACTCTGCTTCTGTTTCTTGTCCGGATGCAGCAGGTTCCAGCGGTGAACCTCCTGGGCTTCCCGACGCAGCTCGTTGAAGCTGGTGGCGCTCCAGACGTCGGCGGCCACGCCCCAGTCGGCCTCCAGCAGCTCGGCGGCGGCCATGACCTCCCGCAGGATGGTGCCGGAGCCCATGAGCTGCACGCAGGGCTTCTTGGCTTTGCCCTTGCCTTTGGCGCCTTCGGAGAGCCGGTACAGGCCCTTGAGGATGCCCGCCTCGGCACCCTGGGGCAGGGCCGGGTGGCTGTAGTTCTCGTTCATCACCGTCAGGTAGTAGAAGATGTCCTCCTGCTCCTGGAACATGCGGCGCAGTCCATCCTGGACGATGACGGCCAGTTCGTAGTGGAAGGTGGGGTCGTAGGACACGCAGTTGGGGATCATGGCCGCTTGCAGATGACTATGGCCGTCTTCGTGTTGCAAACCTTCGCCGTTCAGGGTGGTGCGGCCGGCGGTGGCGCCCAGCAGGAAGCCCCGGGCCCGGCTGTCGCCGGCGGCCCAGGCCAGGTCGCCGATGCGCTGGAAACCGAACATGGAGTAGTAGATGTAGAAGGGGATCATCTGCACGCCGTTGGTGCTGTAGGACGTGCCGGCGGCCAGCCAGGACGAGAAGGCGCCCGCCTCGTTGATGCCCTCCTCCAGGATCTGACCGCCCTTGTCCTCCCGGTAGTACATGACCTGATCCGAGTCCACGGGTTCGTAGAGCTGGCCCACGGAGGAGTAGATGCCCACCTGGCGGAACAGCCCCTCCATGCCGAAGGTGCGGGCCTCATCCGGGATGATGGGGACGATGTGGCGGCCGATGGCCTTGTCCCGCAGCAGGCTGGTCAGCACCCGCACGAAGGCCATGGTGGTGGAGATCTCCCGGTCGCCGGTGGCTTCCAGCATGGCCTGGAAGGTGGACAGGGGGGGCGCCGTCAGGGGCTCGGCCTTGGTTCGACGGGTGGGCACATAGCCCCCCAGGGCGGCACGCCGGGCCTGGAGGTATTTCATTTCCGGGCTGTCCTCGGCGGGCCGGTAGAAGGGCAGCTGCTCCAACTGGTCGTCGGGGATGGGGATCTGGAAGCGGTCGCGGAAGGCCTTCAGGTCCGCCAGGGCCATTTTCTTGGCCTGGTGGGTGGGGTTTTGCGCCTCGCCGGAGGCGCCCATGCCGTAGCCCTTGATGGTCTTGGCCAGGATGACGGTGGGCTGTCCGGTGTGCTTCACCGCGGCGGCGTAGGCGGCGTAGACCTTGTGGGGATCGTGGCCGCCCCGGTTGAGGCGCCAGATGTCCTCGTCGGACATGGCCGCCACCATCTCCTTGAGTTCCGGGTACTTGCCGAAGAAATGCTCCCGGGTGTAGGCGCCGCCCTTGGCTTTGAAATTCTGGTACTCGCCGTCCACGCACTCTTCCATGCGCTGGCGCAGCACGCCCTTGGTGTCCATGGCCAGGAGTGGATCCCAGTAGGAACCCCAGAGCACCTTGATGACGTTCCAGCCGGCGCCCCGGAAGGCAGCCTCCAGTTCCTGGACGATCTTGCCGTTGCCCCGCACCGGCCCATCCAGGCGCTGCAGATTGCAGTTGATGACGAAGATCAGGTTATCCAGCTTTTCCCGGGATGCCAGGGTGATGGCGCCCAGGGATTCCGGCTCGTCGGTCTCGCCGTCGCCCAGGAAGGCCCAGACCTTGCGCCCGGAGGTGTCGGCGATGCCCCGGTCGTGCAGATACTTGAGGAATCGGGCCTGGTAGATGGCCTGGATGGGGCCCAGACCCATGGACACGGTGGGGAACTGCCAGAACTCCGGCATCAGCCAGGGGTGGGGGTAGGAGGGGATGCCGTGGCCGCTGGACTCCTGGCGGAAGTTGGCGAGTTGCTCCTCGCTGATGCGGCCTTCCAAATATGCCCGGGCGTAGATTCCGGGAGCGGAATGGCCCTGGAAGAACACCAGGTCGCCCCCCCGGGAGGCGTTGATGCCATGGAAGAAATGGTTGAAGCCCACTTCGTAGAGTGTGGCGGCGGACTGGAAGCTGGCGATGTGGCCGCCCACGCCGGGGGCCTTCTCGTTGGCACGCATGACACAGGCCACCGCGTTCCAGCGGATCAGGGCCTTGATGCGGGATTCCATGGCCACGTCCCCCGGGTGCTTCTCCTGGAGATGCACCGGGATGGTGTTCACATAGGCGGTGGTGGCGTTGTAGGGCAGATAGGCGCCGGAACGGCGGGCCTTGTCCACCAGGCGCTCCAGCAGGTAGTGGGCCCGCTCGGGGCCCTCTTCCTCGATAACGGCGGCCAGGGCATCCAGCCACTCGCGGGTTTCCTGGGGGTCGATGTCGGGCTTGACGCCCGGCGTGTAGGCATTCGGCATGAAAATGTCTCCGAACAAAGTGGGATCGCTTATACGCCATCTCGATTGCGAGACGTGATCCGGCGAAGTTCTCAGGTTATCGTGGAACAATCGGAATATTGAAGCGGGCGGATTATCCGGATCGGGGGCTTGTCCGTCAATTCTTCAATACTAAGTATTTGCTTCTTTAATATTGGGGTTGGCTAATGAAAGGCACCGCGAAATCCCGGACCGGACTGGCGCGTCTGGCCCAAGTGCGACAACAGGAGGCGGTTCTTGCCCGCCACGACGGCAAGATCAGACATCTGCTGAATATCCTGCCTGCGGGGGAAAACTGGTACGAAGCGCCGGACGTGGAGGCCGCTTGCGCGGCACTGGCGCGCAAGGGCAAGAAGCCCGGAGATCTGGCCAAGTCCCCCTTGGTACTCGAACTGCCCGGCGGCAGTCTGTCGGTTTGGATACGCCTGGATGCGGGCAAGGCCGCCTTCGACCGCCATGTCGCCTTGCGCCAGGCCATCAAACCCTTGCTGGACGAGCATCCCGGGGAGCTTGCCGTGGCCCTGTACGGGCCGGAGGATTTCCGCGTCCTGGCTGCCCGGGACGTGGCCTATGTGGGCTGGCTCAACGGCGCGAACCTGCCTACATGGAAAAGCGGGAAGCCGCCCGCCATGCTGGAGCGGGTCGTGCTACACGGCGTCAGCGGCCTGGATCTCAAATGGGAGCGAGCCGTGGCCGAAGGCAATACCCTGTGCCGCCAGCTCACCATGCTGCCTCCCAATCTGCTGACCCCAGTCACCTACCGGGAGCGCATCCGTGCCCTGGCGAAGGGCGCGGGCTGGGGCATCGAGGAATTTGACATGAAGCGCCTCGCCAAGCTCAAGGCCGGCGCCTTCCTGGCGGTGGCACGGGGCAGCGGTCACGAGGATGCGGCCATCGTCCGGCTGTCCTACTCGGGGAAGAAGGCCAGGGACGCTGGCCTGGCCCTGGTGGGCAAGGGCATCTGCTTTGATACCGGCGGCCACAACCTGAAGCCGGCCCGCTACATGAACAACATGCACGACGACATGAACGGCTCGGCGGTGGCCCTGGGCATTCTCCTGGCAGTAACGCGGCTCAAGCTGCCGGTGAACCTGGAGGTGTGGCTGGCCATCGCCCAGAACCACCTGTCCCCCGAGGCCTACACCCAGAACGAGGTGGTCACGGCCCTGGATGGCACCACCATCGAAATCGTCCATACCGACGCCGAAGGCCGCCTGGTGCTGGCGGACTCCCTGGCCCTGGCGGCGAAGGCGAAGCCTCAGTCCATCCTCTCTTTCGCCACGCTCACCGGCAGCATGGCCGTGGCCCTGGGGGAGCGCATGAGTGGCGTCATCAGCAATCGCGACGATCTTGCCGCCCAGGCCGTGGCGGTGGGCCGGGCCTGCGGCGAGCGGGTGGTGGCCTTTCCAATGCCCGAGGATTACGACGAGGCCCTGGATTCTTCCGTGGCCGATGTCAAGCAGTGCACCCTGGATTCCGAGGCCGACCACATCCTGGC
>CAZYEY010000193.1:0-9196 GCA_964646585.1 uncultured Thiobacillus sp.
CCGGCAGATAGAAAAGGGGACTGGCAAGTTCCGGGTGGTGGCCCTTATCGAGGGGGCCATGTCTTAAGAGACCCCGGTGCTTGGACATCTCCTCCGACTTTTTCTTGCCACTGGCCCGGCGCAGCAGATCCGCGCCCCCCAGGGTGTCGCCGCCGATGATCTGGGAGATCTGCATCACCTGTTACGGATAGAAGATGACGCCGTAGGTGGGCTCCAGGCAGGCTTTCAAATCCGGGTGGAAATAGTCGATGGCCTGCTTGCCCTTCTTGCGCAGGATGAAGTCGTCCACGATGCCGGAACCCAGGGGGCCCGGCCGGTACAGGGCCAGCACGGCGATGATGTCCTCGAAGCGGTCCGGCTCCAGCTTGGCCAAAAGCTTCTTCATGCCCTCCGATTCCACCTGGAAGATGGCGGTGGTGTTGGCCTTCTTCAGGATGTCGTAGGCGGCCGGGTCCGTAAACGGCAGGGTGGAGAGGTCCAGCTCCGATTGGGGGTCCAGCTGTTTGATGTACTTCACCGCCAGATCAATGATGGTGAGGTTTCTGAGACCCAGGAAGTCGAACTTCACCAGGCCGGCCTTCTCCACGTCGTCCTTGTCGAACTGGGACACCACGGAATCCGACCCTTCCGCGTTGTAGAGGGGGCAGAAGTCGGTGAGCTTGCCCGGGGCGATGAGCACGCCGCCGGCGTGCATGCCCACGTTGCGGGTCAGGCCCTCCAGCTTGCGGGCCAGGTCGAAGAGTTCCTTCACTTCCTCTTCCTGCTCGTAGCGGGCTTTGAGCTCCGGCACCTGCTCCAGGGCCTCGTCCAGGGTCACGTTCTTGCCCGGGGCCGAGGGGATCATCTTGGAGAGCTGGTCGCAGAAGTTGTAACCCAGGTCCAGCACCCGGCCCACGTCCCGGATCACCGCCCGGGCGGCCATGGCGCCGAAGGTGGCGATCTGGCTCACGGCGTCGGCGCCGTATTTCTCCCGCACGTACTCGATCACCCGCCAGCGGTTGTCCTGGCAGAAATCGATGTCGAAGTCGGGCATGGACACCCGCTCCGGGTTGAGAAACCGCTCGAACAACAGTGCGTAAGCCAATGGATCCAAATCAGTAATGCCGATGGAGTAGGCCACCAGGGAGCCCGCTCCGGAACCCCGGCCCGGCCCCACGGGCACGCCGTTGTTCTTTCCCCAGTTGATGAAGTCGGCCACGATGAGGAAGTAGCCGGGGAAGCCCATCTGGATGATGGTGTCCAGTTCCAGCTCCAGCCGGGCGGAGTATTCCGGGTATTTCTCCGCCCGGATTTTCTCGTCCGGGTAGAGCACCGCCATCCTGTTGGCCAGTCCCTCCCGGGCCCGCTGGCGCAGATAGTCGGCCAGGGGCATGCCGCCGGGGGTGGGAAAGTCCGGCAGCCTGCTCTTGCCCAGCTCCAGGGTCAGGTTGCAGCGACGAGCGATCTCCAGGGTGTTTTCCAGGGCTTCGGGGAGGTCGGCGAAGAGCTCCGCCATCTCCGCCTGACTCTTGAAATAGTCCTCTTCGGTGAAGGTCCTGGGACGGCGCCGGTCGGACAGCACGTAGCCCTCGGCGATGCAGACCCGGGCCTCGTGGGCCGTGAAATCCTCCCGCTTCAGAAACTCCACTGGATGGGTGGCCACCACCGGCAGGTCCAGTTCCGCCGCCAGCTCGGTGGCCCGGGCCACGTGATGCTCGCACTCGGGTCGGCCGTCCCGTTGCAGCTCCAGGTAGTAACGATCCGGGAAGCGTTCGGCCCAGGCCCGGGCCAGGGCCCGGGCGGTCTCCACGGAATCGTTCACCAGCGCCATGCCCACGTCCCCCAGGTGACCGCCGGACAGGGCGATGAGCCCCTGGGTGCCCATCTCGTCGAACCAGGCCGGGCGCAGGATGGCGCGGCCCCGATTCATGTTGGTGCGGTAGGCCCGGGTCAGCAATTCACAGAGCAGATGCCAGCCGGCATTGTCCTGGACCAGCAGCAACATGCGCGTGGGCCGGTCGGTGGACTCCGGCGGCGCCACCCAAACGTCGCAGCCGGCGATGGCCTTGAGTCCTTTCTTCCGGGCACCGGAATAGAATTTCACCAGGCCGAAGACATTGCCCAGGTCGGTGAGGGCCAGGGCAGGCATGGCGTCCGCCTTCGCCGCCTTGATGGCCTCGTCCACCCGCAGGATGCCATCCACGATGGAGTACTCGCTGTGCAGGCGCAGGTGGACGAAACGGGGATCGTTCATGCGGGTAGGGAAGGTAAGGAGGTTGGGGATTCTACCGCGAGCCCCCTCCGCGACCACCGGCTGTCAAGACCTGGCAAAGTTTCCTTGGCTAGAATTCGCGGAACGCCACTCGAACCTCGGGACACCCTATGGGAAATCCATCGCGCTCCATCCCCCTGATCCGACTGAGCGGTCTGGCGATGCTGCTGGCCGCATCCCCCTCATGGGCCCTGATGGGCGGTTCCGGCATCGACCCCAACACCACTTCCTCACCCTGGGCGGGCGTCGTTTCCATCACCCCCAGCCAGGGAGGAACCTATACCGGTGCCCTCATCGGTGACCGGTACGTGCTCACCGCCGCCCACGTGGTGTATGGCAACCGGGACACTCCCGAAAACCTGATATTCAATCTGAATTTCGGCGGCAATCTGACCCAGCGGATCAGCGCCGAGGCGGTATACATCCATCCCAGCTATACCACCGGCAACACGGCCAACGACCAGGTCTTCGCCTGGAACGACGATATCGCGGTGGTCAAGCTATCCGCCGCGGTGGCGGGTGGCGTGCCCATCTATGGCCTCTTCACCGGCAATCTGGCCCCACGCCGGGATCTCACCTTCGTGGCCTATGGTGGCGCGGGCGATGGCGCCACCGGAACGGTGACGAGTGGTTCCAATCCCGCCATCAAGCGGGTGGGCATGAACCGGGTGGATGAACTGCTGCCGGATGACGAGGGAAGCGGCGTGGCGGAGGTCTTCGTCTTCGATTTCGACGGTCCCGACGCATCCACCAACGCCATTGGCCAGCCGACTCCCGCCAACCTCACATTGGGCGCCAATCTCGAGGCCCAGTACGCAGGGGGTGATTCCGGCAGCCCGGCGTTCGTCAATGACAACGGCGTCTGGAAAATCGCCGGGATCGCCGCCTTCAACGCTGGCACCCCGCTGGTGTGCGGCAAGGACGCCCAGGGCAAGCTCATCCATTGCATCAACACCAAGTTCGGCGCCATCGGCGGCGGCATGGTGGTCGCCCCCTATGCCGAATGGATCCAGGCCCAGATGACCAGCCCCGTTCCCGAGCCCCAAGCCTGGGTTTCACTGCTGGTCGGATTGGGGCTGATTGGCGGGCTGATGCGCCATCACCGTGGCCCATGACCGTGCCATCCGATCGAGCGTGATCAGGCTCAACCCCGCTCGGGGTTTCCCGTTTTGGCGCGACGCCTGATCCGACCGTGGGTCATCCTCGCCATCGCCTGCTCGGCCTGGGCGCTGGATGACGGCATCGTGCCCGACGCCCGCCTGATCGACCGGATCCGCCACGACCATGGCGCAGCAGCTTCCCAGCGGGTCAGGGACTGGGGCGAATTGTTGCGGCGCCTGCCCCAGCTGGAGGAAATGGCCCGGCTGGACCGGGTCAACCGTTTCTTCAACCGCATCCCCCAGGGGGACGACATGAGCCTCTGGGGCGAGCGGGACTACTGGGCCAGTCCCTTGGAACTGCTGACCAAGAACGGCGGCGATTGCGAGGACTTCGCCCTGGCCAAATACTTCTCCCTGAAAAGCAGCGGCATCCCGGTGGAGAAGCTGCGCATCACCTACGTGCGCGCCTGGATACAAAAAGAAAAACGCATGGAGGCCCACATGGTGCTGGCCTATTACCCCACCCCCGAGGCCGATCCCCTGATCCTGGACAACCTGAACCCGGACATCCTGCCCGCCGGGGACAGGAGCGACCTCACGCCCACCCACAGCTTCAACGCCGACGGCCTGTGGTCCGCGCGCCAGCGCGGGCAGAGCGGCCGCATGGGGGATGCCAGCAGCGTCAAGCGCTGGGTGGAATTGCTGGAACGCATGAACAAGGAACGGAACTGACATGACCGGAAACGCCAGCCTCAAGACCCGATTGATCCTGCTGCTCTCCCTCCTCTTCCTGGCGCTCAGCCTGGCCCTGGCCTGGGCCAGCCTGGCCTCCACCCGGGACTTCCTGGCCCGGCAGCTCGCCAGCCACGCCCAGGACGCGGCCACCACCCTGAGCATGCGCCTGCAGCCCTTCTTCTCACCCGAGGACCCGGCCGCCATGGCCAACACGGTGGATGCCCTGTTCGATTCCGGCTATTTCAAGTCCATCCAGGTAGCCAATGGCCGGGGCGAGCGCCTGCTGGAACGGACCCAGACCGTCAAGGTGGAAGGCGTGCCTGCCTGGTTCGTGGAACGCATCTCCCTGGTCGCCCCCCCGGGCCAGGGGGAGATCAATACCGGCTGGCGTCTGGCGGGCAGAGTCGCGGTGGAAAGCCACCCCGGCCTGGCCTATCGCCAGCTCTGGAACACCACCCTCTCCACCCTGGGCATCAGCTTCGCCGGCTGGATCCTGGCCTCGCTCCTGGCCATGGCCACCGTCGCCTCGGCCCTGCGCCCCCTCTCGGCCATGGAAAAGCTGGCCCGTCGCGTGGCCAAGGGCGAGTTTCCCCGCCTGGAGCGGAGACCCCGGGTGCGGGAGTTGCGCCATATCGGCCAGGCCCTGGACGACATGTCCCAGTCCCTGGAACGCATGCTGGGGGAAAAATCCCGCCTCATCGCCGGCCTGGAGCAGGAACTCAATCGGGACCCCGTCACCGGCCTGGCCAATCGCCGCACCCTGCTGGCGGCCCTGGCCGCCAGCATGGAAGGCCACGACAACAGCCATGCCCTGCTCATCATCGGCCGCATCGCCGGCTTTTCCGAATACAACCAGCGCGCCGGCCGCACTGCGGGCGACAACCTGCTGCGATCCCTGGCAACCCACTGGCAGATGCAGGGACGGGACGGCCTGTCGGCCCGCCTGGACGGCCCCCAGTTCGCCCTGCTCACCTCCACCCCGAACTCCGCCGCCGCCCGGGAGCTGCTTCAGAGCCTGGTGGCGGCAGGCCAAAGGGCCGCCGCCGAAGCCGGCCTGAATTTCAATGCCGGTGCCGGATTCGCCCAGGATCTGGCAGTGCCCTTCCTCTGGCTCGCCCGGGTGGATGGAGCCCTGCGTCAGGCAGAATCGGAAACCCCCGGCACAGGCATCCTGGTGGAACCCATCGGTCTGGATGGACCGGACATGGCCGAGGATCTGGCCAGCCTGGTGGAGCAAGGACGGCTGAGCCTGGACCAGCAGCCCGTGGCCTCCTGCGCCGACGGCAGCGTCCTCATCCGGGAGGGATTGGCGCGGCTGGATTCGGGGGGACGCCGCCATTCCGTCAAGCTCTGGCTGAACGAGGCCCGGGTCCGGGGCATCCTCAGCCGCCTGGACCGGCTCTCCCTCCAGGCCGCCGCCGAATTCTGGGACAAGCATCTGGCGCCGGACGGCAGTGTCAGCGTCAACGTGGCGGCGGATAGTCTGCTCTCCGGGGAAGCGGCCACCTGGCTGGCGGATCTGCCCCTGCATTCACCGGAACTCTGCCGTCATCTGTTCCTGGAGGTAAACCTGGATGCCCTGCGCTCACCCACCCTGGCCGCGCCCCTGCACCGCTTGCGGCAAAGCGGCATCGGCCTGGTGGTGGACCGCTTCAACCTGTCGCCGGATTCCCTGGAATTGCTGGCCCAGGTGCGGCCGGACTGGATCAAGCTGGATGCCGCCATCACCCGCACCCTGGAGCACACCCAGGGCAACCGTCTGATGCTGACCGCCCTGTGCGAATACGCTCGGGGCCTGAAGATCCGCACCTGCGCCTGCGGCGTGGAGAACGATGCCCTCCTGAAGGCGGCGCGGGAAGCCGGCTTCGACGCGGCCCAGGGCCATGCGTTGGGCCGGCCGGAACCGGTCTGAATTAGCTCAACCGATCGAGGAAGCCACTCAGATCGGCGGGGAGCCCGGCGCTCAGATCCAGGGGCGCGCCGGTCAGAGGATGCCGCATTTCCAGGCGGGCGGCATGCAGGAACATGCGCTTGAGGCCCTGTTTCTTCAAGGCCCGGTTGAGTTCGAAATCGCCGTACTTGTCATCGCCGGCGATGGGATGCCTCAGGGCAGCCAGATGGACCCGGATCTGGTGGGTGCGGCCGGTTTTGAGCTCCGCCTCCAGCAGACTGAAATCCCCGGCCCGGCGCACCAGCCGGAAGATGGTGTGGGCACGCTGACCCTCATCGTCCACCGTCACCCGGCGCTCGCCCTCATCGGTGATGTATTTGTGCAGGGAAAACCTGACGTGGCGCACCGCGTCCTGCCAGGCGCCCACCGCCAGGGCCAGGTAGGTCTTCCTCGCCTCCCCCTCCCGCAGCATGCGATGCAGTTCCACCAGGGCCGAGCGCTTCAAGGCCAGAACCAGGACACCGGAGGTCTCCTTGTCCAGGCGGTGGGCCAGCTCGAGAAAACGTGCGTCCGGCAGTTCCAGCCGCAATTGCTCGATGATGCCCAGGCTGACGCCGCTGCCGCCATGGACTGCCTGGCCGGCGGGCTTGTCGATGACCAGCAGGCTATCGTCCCGGTAGATCACCCGATCCAACAGCGGCTTGGCGACCCGCACGCCCTGGGCGGGTTCGGTCTTCTCCGCCACCCGTACCGGCGGGATGCGCACCTCGTCGCCCTCTTCCAGCTTGTATTCGGGCTTGGAGCGGCGGCCGGACACCCGCACCTCGCCTTCCCGCAACATGCGGTACACCCGGCTCTTGGGTACGCCCTTGAGGCGGCGAAACAGGAAGTTGTCCAGGCGCTGGCCCGCCTCCTCGGGACCGATGGGGACCTTGATGACTGAAACTTTGCCGGTTGGTTGCATGAAGGTTATTACCGTATACTCGCGAGGCTCAAAAAGCGTGCACGAAGGGCGTTGAAGATCCTGCCCGCGCACCGAATATGAGCGTCGGTTGTCTCCGCTCACCGGCGAAGGCCGCCCGTCCGGTGTTTCCCCCGCAAGTCGGTTTCCGGCCCTGCCAGACCGCCCATGAATGGGAACACCCGAGGCCCGCGTCCCGAGAAAAGCAGCGATGGTAACGCAATTTTTTGCGCGACCCGCACCCGGACACATGCCCGACCGGCTCTGCCGGCGGGAGGAAAGATAAACCGCGACCATGCACCAGCCGTTCAGCGACCAATACAAAGACGCCGCCTGACCCCCTGCCACGCATCGCCGCCGCCTTGACGGCCGCGGCAGGTTTATCGCCCCGGGGCGCGTTTCGCGCAGGGGTAGAAGATGAAACGTATGCTGTTCAACGCGACGCAGGCGGAGGAACTCCGCGTCGCCATCGTCGACGGCCAGAAACTGGTCGACCTCGATATCGAATCCGCCAACAAGGAACAACGCAAGGGCAATATCTACAAGGCCGTCGTCACTCGCGTCGAACCCTCTCTGGAGGCCTGCTTCGTCAACTACGGAGCGGAACGCCACGGCTTCCTGCCTTTCAAGGAAATCTCCCGCTCCGCCATTCCCGGCGCCGACAAGGGCGACTTCAGCCGGGGCCGCATCCAGGACGTCCTGAAGGAAGGACTGGAACTCATCGTCCAGGTGGAAAAGGACGAGCGCGGCAACAAGGGGGCGGCGCTGACCAACCAGATCAGCCTGGCTGGCCGCTACCTGGTGCTGATGCCCAACAATCCCCGGGGGGGCGGCGTTTCCCGTCGCATCGAGGGCGAGGAGCGCAACGAGCTGCGCGATGCCCTGGCCCAGTTGGAGGTTCCCGCCGGCATGAGCCTCATCGGCCGCACCGCCGGCATCGGCCGCAGCGTCGAGGAACTGCAGTGGGATCTGAACTACCTGCTGCAACTGTGGAACGCCATCGACGGCGCCGCGAAAAGCCAGTCCGGCGCCTTCCTCATCTACCAGGAATCCAGCCTGGTGATCCGCGCCATTCGCGACTACTTCACTCCGGACATCGGCGAGCTCCTCATCGACGAGCCCTCCATCTGCGAGCAGGCCAAGCAGTTCATGGCCCACGTGATGCCGCCCAATGTCAACAAGGTGAAGCTCTACACCGATCCGGTACCCCTGTTCTCCCGTTTCCAGATCGAGCACCAGATCGAGAGCGCCTATTCCCGCACCGTCACCCTGCCCTCCGGCGGCGCCATCGTCATCGACCACACCGAGGCCCTGGTGGCCATCGACGTGAACTCCGCCCAGGCAACCAAAGGCGGCGACATCGAGCAGACCGCCTTCAACACCAACCTGGAAGCCGCCGAGGAAGTGGCCCGCCAGCTGCGCCTGCGGGATTTGGGCGGCCTCATCGTCATCGACTTCATCGACATGGAGAGCAGCAAGAACCAGCGGGAGGTGGAGGACCGCCTGCGGGATGCCCTGCGCTATGACCGGGCCCGGGTGCAGACCGGCAAGATCTCCCGCTTTGGCCTCCTGGAACTCTCCCGCCAGCGCCTGCAACCCAGCCTGGGCGAGACCAGCTACATCACCTGCCCCCGCTGCGCCGGCACCGGCCACGTGCGCAGCACCGAGTCCTTCGCCCTGCACCTGTTGCGCATGCTCCAGGAAGAGTCCATGAAGGACAACACCGGCGCCGTTCACCTCCAATTGCCCGTGGACGTGGCCACCTTCCTGCTCAACGAGAAGCGCCACGACATCCTATCCATCGAGGCCCGCCATCGGGTCGAAGTGGTGCTGATCCCCAACATGCACTTCGAGACCCCCCGTTACACCCTCACCCGGCTGCGCCATGATCAGCTCAACCAGACCGAGCCCCTGGCCCCCAGCTACAAGATGGTGGAAAAGCCGGCCGAGAACGAGGAGCAACAGCCCCGCAACGGCGCCGCCGCCAAGCCCGAACGGCCCCAGCCGGTGGTCCAGGGCATCACGCCCAACCAGCCGGCGCCCACGCCCAGCGCACCCGCTCCGGCGCCCGCCCAGTCCTTGGAGAAGCCCGGCCTGTTCGGCCGCATCTTTGGCTGGCTGCGGGGGATGAGCGCCAGCGAAGGGGCGCCTGCCCCCGCGCCCGAGAAGAAGCCCGAACCCCGCCGCGAGCGGGAACCCCGCCGGGGCCGTGACAGCCGCGAAGGACGGGGCGACCGGGAAGGCCGGGAACGCCGGCC
>CAZYEY010000194.1:0-3922 GCA_964646585.1 uncultured Thiobacillus sp.
GGGAAAAACCGTCGAATACCGCAAACCCCTCCCCCTCAACGCCGAGGAAGCCGCCCACGTCCGCCTGGAAATGCGCCTGTTCCTCGCCTCGGTGCAAAAGATCGTCACCGCCGCCGCCCACAACGACATGAAGGTGGTGGCCGAGGCCGCCGGCGAATCCGGCATGGCCGCCGCCCACAACGTGCCCGCCGGCCTGCGTGAAAAGCTGCCCATGGAATTCAAGAAACTGGGCCACGCCACCCACGAAGGCTTCGACGACCTGGCCCGGGACGCCGCCAGCATGGCCGACCCCAACCTGGCCCTCAAGCAACTGGGCAAGCTCATGCAGAACTGCGTGTCCTGTCACGCCACGTTCCGGATCGGTTCCCCCGCCGGCAAGCGCTGAGCCGGCCGGGTGCCCGGCGGCGCCGACCTGGTGGCGACACAGGCGATTCGCAAGGGCGCCAACCGGGCCGTACTGGATCGCATCGCGGCGACCACGAGGATTTTCGAGGCTTGGCGCGATGAGCCATGGGTGAACGCGGGCGCGGCCGTGCGCGTCTCGACGGCGCGACGGTGGCCGGGATCAACGCGGATTTGACGCAGGCGCAGTCCTTGGCGGAAAACCTCGCTTGCTCGTATCAGGGGCCGGTGAAAGTGGGCGCGTTCGACATTCCTGGCGCGCTGGCCCGCCAATGGCTCCCACTTCCGAACCCGAACGGTCGGCCCAATGCCGAAGTGTTGCGGCCGTGGGCGAACGGGCAGGAATTGACCGGCCGGCCTTCCGATACCTGGATCATCGATTTCGGCGCGGACATGAGCGAAGCCGATGCCGCCATGTTTGAAGCTCCATTCGCCCATGTGTTCGAACACGTCAAGCCGGCGCGGATGGCCCAACGCGACAAAGGCCGCAAAGCAAGGTGGTGGCTTCATGGCAGAGCGGTCGCAGATATGCGTCGCCATGAACAGACTTTCGCGCTACCTCGCCACGCCCCGTGTCGCCAAGCATCGTTTCTTTGTCTGGCTGCCCGTGGCCGTGTTGCCTGATTCCCGCCTCTACGCCATCTGCCGCGACGACGATTTCACCTTCGGCGTGCTCTCCTCGCGCCTGCATGAAGCGTGGCCGCCGCCTACGGCTGGGAAGACTACGCCCCGGCCATGCCGGATGCCGAAATCCTGGGCCGGCTGCTGGCGCTGAATCTCGCGCGCTCGGCCAGGGCCTGAAGCGGCTTCCCGGGTATCGGCCTGCGCTCCGCGCCACGCAAGGACGGAGGCGCGGCAGACTTTCGGAGATCCAAATCAACCAGGGCGCACCGGAAATTCCTACCAATTCCCAATAAACCCGGAATGAACCGTCAACGTCCATGGCCGCGCTGGCGTTAATGCCCTACCGGAAATAGTCCAAACGCATGATCTGACGGCTATTTTCAGGGCTTTAACCGTCCAGTAAGATTCACCGCGCAACTGAAGTTGCCTTTTTCCATTAAGGAGATTCGACATGAAATCTATCGTTTTCGCCGCCGCCGCCGCTCTGGCCCTGACCGCCGGCGCCGCTTCCGCCGACCAGGCCCTGGCCCAGAAGAGCGCCTGCATGAGCTGCCACCAGATCGACAAGAAGGTGGTGGGCCCCTCCTTCAAGGACGTGGCCAAGAAGTACAAGGGCGACGCCAAGGCTGAGGAGCATCTGGTCACCGTCATCAAGAAGGGCGGCAAGGGCGTTTGGGGTGCCGTTCCGATGCCCCCGCACCCCCAGGTTTCCGACGAGAACGCCAAGAAGCTGGCTGAGTGGGTTCTGGCTCTGTAAGGCTTGTCGATCGGGCGAAAGGCCGGGTTTCCCCGGCCTTTTTTATTGCCTGTTCCGGCGCGACCGGGGAGCCGCCCTGTGATATAAAACGCGGGTTTTTTGGCCTATCGAGGGTTCTGAGGTGAACTACGCGAAATCTTCCCTTTCCACGGTGGCGCTGGCCTTGGTTTTCGCGCTTTCCGGCTGCGGCGAAAAACCGAAGGAAGGCGGCGATGTCATCAAGATCGGCTCCGTGGCGCCCCTGACCGGTCCCCAGACCCACATCGGCAAGGACAACGAAAACGGCGCCCGCCTGGCAGTGGATGAGATCAACGCCAAAGGCCTGGAACTGGGCGGCAGGAAGGTGAAGCTGGAATTGCTGGGGGAGGACGATCAGGCCGAGCCCAAGACCGCCACCATCGTGGCGCAAAAGCTGGTGGACGCGGGGGTGGTGGCGGTGATCGGCCACCTGAATTCCGGCACCACCATCCCGGCTTCCAAGATCTACCACGACGCCGGCATTCCCCAGATTTCCCCCTCCGCCACCGCCGTGGCCTACACCGCCCAGGGCTACAAGACCGCCTTCCGGGTGATGGCCAACGACGCCCAGCAGGGCAAGGCCCTGGGCCAGTTCGCGGTGGGCAAGCTGGGGGCGAAGAAGATTGCCATCATCGACGACCGCACCGCTTACGGCCAGGGCCTGGCGGACGAGTTCGAGAAGGCGGCGAAGGCGGCCGGCGGGGAGATCGTGGCCCGGGAGTTCACCAATGACAAAGCCACGGATTTCACCGCCATCCTCACCAGCATCAAGGGCAAGGGGCCGGACCTGGTGTTCTTTGGCGGCATGGACCCTCAGGGCGGTCCCCTGGCCCAGCAGATGAAGCGCCTGGGACTTGCCGCCAAGCTTCTGGGGGGCGACGGCCTGCAGAACGTGAACTTCCTCAAGCTGGCCGGCGCCGATGCCGAGGGCGTGGTGGCTTCCTCCCCCGGCCTGCCCATCGATTCCATGCCCGGTGGCCCGGATTTCCGCAAGCGTTTCGAGGCCAAGTATGGCGTGATCCAGGTCTACGCGCCCTATGCCTACGACGCGGTCCATGCCCTGGTGGACGCCATGAAGCGGGCAGGTTCCGCCGAGCCGGCCAAGGTGCTGGCCGAACTGCCAAAAACCGACATCCAGGGTGTCACCGGTCCGCTGAAGTTCGATGCCAAGGGCGATACGATAGGCGGCGCGGTGACGGTCTACGAAGTGAGGAACGGCGCCTGGCAGGTGTTGGAAACGGTGAAATGAGTTTTCCCCTCCCCACGTGGGGGGCTTGATTCATGGATATCCTCACCCAGCAACTCATCAATGGCCTGGTGCTGGGCAGCATCTACGCCCTGGTGGCTCTGGGCTACACCATGGTGTACGGCATCCTGGAGCTGATCAATTTCGCCCACGGCGAGGTGACCATGATCGGCGCCATGGTGGCCTTGACCATCATCGGCGTGCTGATGGGGACGGCGCCGGACCTGCCGGGGCTGATGGTGGTCATTGCCGGCCTGCTGGTGGCCATTCCCGCCTGCATGGCCCTGGCCTTCGGCATCGAGAAGATCGCCTACCGGCCACTGCGCCGCGCGCCGCGCCTGGCGCCCCTCATCACCGCCATCGGCGTGTCCATCGTCCTGCAGAACCTGGCCATGCTGGTCTGGGGACGGCAGTACGTATCCTTCCCCCCCATCCTGCCCCGGGGCCAGCATGAAATCCTGGGCGCCCACATCACCGATTTGCAGATCGCCATCGTCGTCCTTTCCCTGCTCACCATGGCGGGCCTCTGGCTGCTGGTGGAGAAGACCCGGCTGGGCCGGGCCATGCGCGCCACCGCCCAGTCCAAGGAGGTGGCGGAACTGATGGGCGTGAACGTGGATCGGGTGATCTCCTCCACCTTCGTCATCGGTGCCGCCATCGCTGCCCTGGCGGGTGTGATGGTGAGCGCCTACTACGGCCTAGCCCATTACTACATGGGCTTCATGGTGGGCTTGAAGGCCTTTTCTGCGGCGGGTTTTGGGGGCATCGGCAACATCGCCGGGGCCATGCCGGGGGGGTTGTTGATGGGGATCATCGCGTCCCTGGGGGCCCGCTCGATCCGCGGTCTCACCGTCGGGTCTCTGGGCACCCCTTAT
>CAZYEY010000195.1:0-10668 GCA_964646585.1 uncultured Thiobacillus sp.
GTCAGGGCCAGGACCAGGAAGCCGGCTAGGAACCAGCGGGAATCCAGGTTGGCGGACAGGCCCAGGTACAAGGCGGGCACGAAGAACAGATTGATCCAGCGCCACCACACCGGCAGTTTCCAGAAAGCGGCCAGGGCGGCAGCAGAGATGCCCACGAGGAGAGGGTAGGTGGCGGGCGCTGCATCCAGGCCAGAAGTGATCAGCAAGACGGCAAGAGAGAGACCGGGCAGGTGGGCCAGCAGGGCGGCCAGAGCCGGGGGCAGACGGGCAATCAAGGGAGACGGCAGGGCGTCAGCGCTTGACATCCAGTTTCTCCGCCACTTCCTGGGCCGTGGTCGCTTCCACCTGCTTGCCCTCGCGGGTGATGGCTTCCTCGGCCTTCTTGTTCATGACGATGATGGAAATGCGGCGGTTGACCGGGGCATTGGGGTTTTCCTTGTCGAAGGGGATCGCCGAGCCCAAGCCCACCACCCGCAGGACCTTGCCGTCTTCCAGGCCGCCGGCCACCAGTTCGCGCCGGGAGGCGTTGGCCCGGTCGGCGGAGAGTTCCCAGTTGCTGTAGCCAGCCTCGCCGCCGGAATAGGGGACCGCGTCCGTATGGCCGGACAGGCTGATCTTGTTGGGTACCTCGTTCAGAGTCTTGCCGATCTCCCGCAGGATGTCCCGGGTGTAGGGTTTCATGACCGCGCCGCCGGAGTCGAACATGGGCCGGTTCTGGTCGTCGATGATCTGGATGCGCAGACCCTCGCTGGTGATTTCCAGCTTCAACTGCTTCTTGAACTGGGCCATCTTGGCGTTGCTGTCGATGGCCTTCTCCAGCTTGGCCTTCAGGTTTTCCAGGCGGGTGGATTCCTGTCTTTCCTGCTCGGCCCGGGATTTGCTGCTCTCCACCTCGCCCTTCTTGACCTGGCCGGCACGCCGGGTGAGGTCGGTGCCGCCGCCTTTGATGACGCTGGTGGCGTCGCCGGCGCCGCTGCCGCCGCTCATGGCGACTTTCATGGGCGTCTTGAAGTACTCGGAGATCCCTTCCAGCTTGGCCTTGGAGGAGGAACCCAGCAGCCACATGAGGAGGAAGAAGGCCATCATGGCCGTCACGAAGTCGGCGTAGGCGATTTTCCAGGCACCACCGTGAGCGCCGCCGCCCGCCTTCTTGATGCGCTTGATGACTATGGGCCGTTGGGTGTCGTCAGCCATGCTGGGTCTCCGCTAACCGTGGCCGGATTATTTGCCCTTACGCGCCTTGATGTCCTCCTCCAGCTCCCGGAACGAGGGACGCTCGGTGGAGAACAGCACCTTGCGCCCGAACTCGGCGCAGGTCTGGGGCGCGAAGCCGTTGAGGGAGGCGAGCAGGATCACCTTGACCACCTGGTAGACCTTGGTGGATTCGGCCGCCTTGCTCTCCAGCACGGTGGCCAGCGGCGCGACGAAGCCGTAGGAAAGCAGGATACCCAGGAAGGTGCCCACCAGCGCGTGGGCGATGAGAATGCCCAGCTCGGAGGGCGGCAGGTGCAGGGATTCCATGGTGTGCACCACGCCCATGACCGCCGCGACGATACCGAAGGCGGGCATGCCGTCCGCCAATTTGGACACCGCGTGGGAGGAGTGCATTTCCTCGTGATGGTGGGTCTCGATTTCGGCGTCCATGAGATTTTCGATTTCCATGGCGTTGAGGTTGCCGCCCACCATCATGCGCAGGTAGTCGGTGATGAAATCCACCAGATGGTGGTCCGAGGTGATGTTGGGATACTTGCTGAAGATGGCGCTCTTTTCCGGTTCCTCCACGTCCCCTTCCAGGGACATCAGGCCTTCCTTGCGGGCCTTGGCCAGCAGTTCGAAGAGCAGGCCGATGAGTTCCATGTAGAACGCCTTGGAGTACTTGGAGCCCTTGAAGCAGCTGGCAATGCCGGCCAGGGTGTGCTTGAGGCCATGGGCGTTGTTGGCGGCGACGAAGGCGCCGATGGCGCCGCCGCCGATCATCACCAGTTCCAGGGGCTGGAACAGGGCAGCCAGGTGTCCCCCCGCCATGACGAAGCCCCCGAACACGCCTACCAGGGCAATTACCCAGCCGATGATCACGAACATGAGCCAACTCTCCTTTTTAGATCGGGGCCTTTTGCAGGATTCTTTTCACCGGGCCGAAACTCTTGCGGTGGCTCGGGCACGGGCCATGCGATTCTAAGGCAGCCAGGTGCTCCGAGGTGGGGTATCCGGCATGGCGCTCGAACCCATAGGCGGGGTAGATAACGGCCAGGCGGCGCATTTCTTTATCGCGCGCGGTCTTGGCCAGGATGGAGGCCGCCGAGATGCAGGGTTCGCTGGCGTCGCCTTTGACGATGGCCCGGGCAGGAATGGGGAGATCCGGACAACGGTTGCCGTCGATGAGGGCCAGCCGGGCGGCGGGCGCCAGGCCCAGTACGGCGCGGCGCATGGCGAGCAGGCTGGCGTGGAGGATGTTGAGCTCGTCGATCTCGGCTTCCGTGGCCCAGGCCACGGACCAGGCCAGCGCTTTTCCCCGGATCTCCTCCGCCAGTCGGATGCGGCTGGTTTCCGAGAGTTTCTTCGAATCCTTGAGACCGCCGATGGGCCTGGCAGGATCGAGAATGACTGCCGCCGCGCACACGGGGCCGGCCAGGGGACCCCGCCCGGCCTCGTCGACGCCGCAGATCAGCGTCGTTTCAGCGGCCATCGGGGGCTCCGGACAGGAAGGGCCGCAGTGCCTGGGCGATGAGTCTGGGCGTGTCGCGCCTCAAACGGGCGCGCTGAATGTGGAATTCCTCGATCTGGGCATGGCGGGCGGCGGCGTCGGTCAGCAGGTGTTGCAGGGCGTCGGCCAGTGCCTGGGGTTGGGCCTGATCCTGAATGATCTCCGGCACCAAGTCGCGGTTGGCCAGGATGTTGGGCAAGCCGATCCAGGGCAGCAAAGCCTTGCGCTTCATGATCTGCCAGGTCAGCCAGGGCACCTTGTAGGTGATGACGTGGGGACAATCCAGCAGCAGGGCCTCCAGGGTGGCGGTACCCGAGGCGATGAGGGCGGTGTCCGCCGCCTGCAGGGCATCGTGGGCATGGCCGAATAGGATGCGTAGGGGCAGTTCCCCGGCGCCAGCCTGGTAGATGGCCTGCTCGAAGCTTAGACGGGTTTCCCGGTTGACCAGGGGAATCAGGAAGCGGGCCTGGGGCCGGACGGCATGGAGCAGTTTGGCCGTCTCGATGAAAAGCCGCGCCAGAGCCTTGAGTTCACCGGGCCGGCTGCCAGGCATGAGCGCCACGTATTCACCGTCAGGGGCCAGGGCCAGCTTTTCCCGGGCCTTGAGCTTGTCGGGCTCGGGTAGGGCATGGGCGATGGGATGGCCCACGTAGGTGGCGGGGATGCCGGCCTGGCGATAGAGGTCCTCCTCGAAGGGGAAGATGAGCAGTACGTGGCCGGCGGCCTTGCGCATTTTCTCGATGCGCTTGGGGCGCCAGGCCCAAACCGAGGGGCTGACGAAATGGACGGTGGGAATGCCGGCGGCCTTGAGCCCGGCTTCCAGGGCCAGATTGAAGTCGGGGGCATCCACGCCGATGAAGAGGCGGGGGGAATCGGCGCGCAGATTCCGCTTCAGCGCCCGGCGGATGCCCAGGATCTTACCCAGGCTGCCCAAGGCCTCCACGTAGCCCCGCACCGACAGGGCTTCCATGGGAAACAGGGAGCGGGCGCCGGCCGCCTGCATCTTGGGTCCGGCGATGCCGAAGAAATCCGCCGGCAGCTCAGCCGCTTTCACCGCCTGGATCAGCAGACTGCCCAGCAGGTCGCCCGATGCCTCGCCGGCAACGATGGCGACCCGGGATCTATCCATGCGTCCTCTCAAGAAACTCGCCGGGCCGCCCCAAGTGTTTCTTGGCCCCCGTGGGGGGCGATTCGACGCGCAGCGGAGAATCGGGGGCGGTGCTCATCGCACGATGCCTCGGCCGGAAGTGGCGAGAAAGTCGGCCAGGGGCCTGAGTTCGGGCAGGGCTTCCGCCTCTGCCGCGATGGCGGCCTGGGCTTGGGCCAGGGTGAGACCGGACTTGTAAAGGGTTTTGTAGGCCCGCTTCAAGCCGGTCAACGCCGCGCTGGAGAAGCCGCGCCGCTTCAGTCCTTCCGAATTGATGCCATGGGGGGCCAGAGGATTGCCCGCCACCATCAGGAAGGGGGGAATATCCTGGCGCACCACCGAGGCGATGCCGGTGATGACATGGGCGCCCACCCGACAGAACTGATGCACGCCGGTGAAGCCCCCCAGAATGACGTGGTCGTCGATATGGACGTGGCCTGCCAGGGTGGCGTTGTTGGCGAAGATGGTGTGGTTGCCCACCTGGCAATCGTGGGCGATGTGTACGTAGGCCATGATCCAGTTGTGGGAACCCATGCGGGTGATGCCCACGTCCTGGACGGTGCCGGTGTTGAAGGTGCAAAACTCGCGGATGACGTTGTGGTCCCCGATTTCCAGCCGGGTGGGCTCGCCGGCGTACTTCTTGTCCTGAGGTTCCTCGCCCAGTGAGCAGAACTGGAAGACGCGGTTGCCTTCGCCCAGGCGGGTGTGGCCATTGATCACCACATGGGGGCCGATGCGGGTGCCGGCGCCGATCTCCACGTGCTCGCCGATCAGGCTGTAGGCGCCGATCTCCACGTCCGCGCCCAGCTTGGCGCCGGGATGGACGATGGCGGTGGGGTGGATGGCGGCCATGGCGTCAGCCCAGTTCCTTCAGGGTGCACATGAGCTCGGCCTCGCAGGCCAGCTGGCCGTCCACGGTGGCCTGGGTGGCAAACTTCCAGATGCCCCGGGTGGTGCGTAGCACGGTGGCCTCCATGCGCAACTGATCGCCCGGCACCACAGGCCGCTTGAAACGGGCGCCGTCGATGCCGACGAAGTACACCACGCTGTTTTCGTTGATTTCCTTGCCGCCGCTCCTGAAGGCCAGCAGACCGGCAGTCTGGGCCAGGGCCTCGATCATGAGGACGCCGGGCATGACCGGATGGTGGGGGAAATGGCCGGGGAACTGGGGTTCGTTCATGGTGACGTTTTTGATGGCCACCACCCGTTCGTTGGGCACCAGCTCCAGCACCCGGTCCACCAGCAGGAAGGGGTAGCGGTGGGGCAGGAATTTCATGATCTGGCTGATGTCCATGGCGCCGGTGTTCTCGGTCATTCGTCTTCTTCCTTCTTGAGCAGGTTTTCCAGGGCCTTGACCCGCGCCGAGAGCTTGTCCAGGTGGCGCAGTTGGGCCGCGTTCTTGAGCCAGTCCTCGTGGCGCATCAGGGGTTGCACCGAAGTGTAGGTGCCGGGCTCCCGAATGTCCTTGGCGACGAAGGTGCCCGCGGAGATGGTGACCCGGTCGCAGATGTCCAGGTGGCCGATGATCATGGCGGCGCCGCCGATCTGGCAGTAGGCGCCGATGCGGGTGCTGCCGGCGATGCCCACGCAGGCGGCAATGGCGGTGTGGCGGCCAACCCGGCAGTTGTGGGCGATGTGGATCAAATTGTCGAGCTTGGCTCCTCGCTCGATGACGGTGTCATCCAGGGCGCCTCGGTCGATGGTGGTGTTGGCGCCTACCTCCACGTCGTCTGCCAGGATGACCCGGCCCACCTGGGGCACCTTGGACCAGTGGCCGCCCTCGGGGGTCTTTTCCCAGGCCAGGCCGAAACCGTCGCCGCCGATGACGCAGCCGGGGTGCAGGATGACCCGGTCGCCAACCACGCAGCCATGCTGGACCGTGGCCCGGGGATGTAGCAGACAATCGGCGCCGATCGTGGCGCCGGCGCCGACGACGCAGCCTCCGTGGATGATGCTGCGGGGACCGACCTGGGCATGGGGGCCGATGACGACGCCCGGGCCGATGCAGGCTTCGGCGTCCACCCTGGCGGTCTCGTCCACGATGGCGCTGACATGAATACCGCGGGCAAGACCGGGCTCCGGGTGGAGGAGGGCGGCGGCCCGGGCGAATGTCGCGCGGGGATTGGCAGCCACCAGGCAGGGCCGGCCCAGGTCTTCAATGTCTTCCGGCACGATCAGGGCGCCAGCCTTGGAGGCACGGGCCTGGGGAAGATACTTTGCGTGGACGATGAAGCCGAGCCGGTCCGGGCCGGCGCTTTCCAGGGAGGCCACCCCGGCCAGGGCGGTGCCGGCGTCCCCCCGAACGGTCCCGCCCAGGCGGGCCTGCAATTCGGCCAGCGTCAGGACGGGCATGAAGGGCTCAGCGGTCGAGGGCTTTCAGTACCCGGTCGGTGATGTCCACCTTGGGACTGGCGTAGACCACGTTTTCCAGGATGAGATCGAACTTTTCCTTCTCGGCGATCTCCATGATGGCCTTGCGGGCCCTGTCCTGAACCGCGGTGAATTCCTCATTCTTGCGCTGGTTCAGATCCTCCCGGAACTCCCGCTGGGCGTGTTGGATGTCACGGGAGAGGTTGGCCAGGTCTTTCTGTCGCTTGTTGCGGTCGGCCTCGCTCATGGTCAGACCTTCCTTTTCCAGCAGGGCTTGCAGATCCTTGCCCTGCTTGACCATCTTCTGGATGTCCTGCTCCCTGCCCTGGAACTCCTTTTCCAGCTTCTTCTGAGCCTTGATGGCGAGTTGTGAATCCCGGAAAACCTTCTCGGTGTTGACGAAGCCGATCTTCAGGTCGGCGGTCTGGGCAGCGGCGGGGAGGGCAAGAAAGCACAGAAGGATGAGTATGCGTTTCAAGGTGGAACTCCTGATCAGAAGACGTTGCCAAGCTGGAACTGGAACATCTGCTTCTTGTCGTCGGAAGCGGCATTGAGGGGCTTGGCCAGGGACAGCTTGATGGGGCCCATGGGCGAGTACCAGGTGACTGCCATGCCTAGGGAATAACGCATGTCGGACGTAGACAGGGTCTTGTAGCGGCCCAGGTAATCGCTGGGACCGGCCACGGCACCGATATCCAGGAAGGTGGACAAGCGCACGGAGCGGTCGTTGCCCATGCCGGGGAAGGGGAAGAGCAGCTCGGCGTTGCCAACGATGCGCTTGTCGCCACCAATGGAGAAGGTGCTGGATCCGTTCGAAGACTTGGGACCGATGGCGCCGGAATCGAAGCCCCGCACCGAGCCGATGCCGCCGGCGAAGAAATTGCGGAACAGCGGCATGTCCTTGCCGCTCATGCCACCGCCGATGCCGATTTCGCCGTTGAGCATGAGGGAGACACTGCGGGACAGGGGTTTGAGCCACTGGTATTGGTAGTTGAGCTTGTAGTACTTCAGATCACCCACGGGCGTGCCCATCTCGGTGAATACCCGCTGATAGGTGCCCTTGGTGGGATAAAGCAGGCTGTCCCGGGTATCCCTCGCCCAGCCGGCTTCCAGGCGCAGGGTATTGGCGGACATGGAACAGCTCGAGATGCCGAAGGTGTTTGGGCAACCGGGCTCGTACTGTTTGGCATATTTGAAATAGGCGTCCGGCGCGTTGGTGGTCAGATCCAGATCGATTTTTTCATAGGCCAGACCGAACTGGATGGTGTCCTTCTCGGTAATGGGCACACCCAAGCGCAATCCAAGGCCCGCGGTGGAGGTGGAGTAATCGGCGACGGCATTGAGGCTGGATGTATCCACGTCCTTCTTGTAGATGTCGTAGCCCAGGCTGATGCCGTCCTTGGTGAAATAGGGATTGGTGAAGGATAGGGAGTAGATGGTGTTGACCCGGCCGCTGTTGACCTGGACAGCCAGACGGTTGCCGCTGCCGAACAGATTGTTCTGGGATACCGAGCCGGACAGGATGAGGCCGTCGGAACTGGAAAAGCCCGCGCCCAGCAGGATGTTTCCGGTGGGCTGCTCGGTGACGTTGACATTCACGTCCACCTGGTCCGTAGTGCCCGGGACCGGGGGAGTTTCCAAGGTGGTCTCCTTGAAGAAGCCCAGCCGTTCTATCCGCTCCCGGGAACGGTTGATCTTGTCGGCGGCGTACCAGCCGCCTTCCATCTGGCGCATTTCCCGGCGCACCACCTCGTCCTTGGTCTTGGTGTTGCCGGTGACATTCACCCGGCGCACGTAGACCTTGCGGCCCGGATCCACAAGGAAGGTGAAGCTGGCGCTGCGCTTTTCCTTGTCCAGTTCCGGGGCGGCGTTGACGTTGGCGAAGGCGTAGCCGTCGTTGCCCAGGCGGTCGCCGATGGCCTTGGTGGATTCGTTGAGCTTTTCCCGGGAGAAGACATCGCCGGGCTTCAGGGTCACCAGGGCCTTGAGTTCAGCCTCCGGCACCGGCAGATCGCCGGCCAGGTGGTATTCGCCGACGGTGTACTTCTCACCCTCGTTGATGTTGATGGTGATGTAGATGTCCTTCTTGTCCGGGGTGATGGATACCTGGGTGGATTCGATGACGAATTCCAGGTAGCCCTGGTTCAGATAGTGGGAACGCAGGGTCTCCAGGTCGCCGGACAGCTTCTGCTTGGAATACTGGTCATTCTTGGTCCACCAGCTCATCCAGCCCGGCGTGCTCAGGTTGAAGAGCTTGAGCAGGTCCTTTTCCTTGAACACCTTGGCGCCGACGATGTTGATGGCGCGGATCTTGGCCACCTCACCCTCGGTGACATCGAAATTCACCGCCACCCGGTTGCGCTCCAGGGGAGTGGTTACCGCCTTGACCTGGACGGCGTACATGCCGCGGTTGAAGTACTGCCGTTTCAGCTCCTGTTCGGCTTTGTCCAGCAGGGATTTGTCCAGGATGCGGCCCTCGGCCAGGCCCAGTTCCTTCAGGCCCTTGACCATGTCCTCCTTGGAGAATTCCTTCATGCCGGAGAAATCCACGCTGGCGATGCCCGGCCGCTCCTCCACGGTGACGATCAGCACATCGTTGGCGGTTTCCAGACGCACGTCCTTGAAGAAGCCGGTGGCGTACAGGGCCTTGATGGCATTCGAAGCCTTGTCGGCGGTCAGGGTCTCGCCCACCTTCACGGGGAGATAGCTGAACACCGTGCCGGCTTCGGTGCGCTGGATGCCTTCAACGCGGATGTCCCTGACCTGGAAGGGCTCGAAGGCGTGGGCTTGGGCGGAGAGGAGGGCGAGGGCCAGCAGACTGGGGCGGAAGGCGGCGGACATGGAGGCGGTCACCCGGCGAGAAGTCGTTGTAGGTCGTTGAACAGGGCGAAGAACATGAGCAGGGACAGCAGGCCGATGCCGATTTTCTGGCCGATTTCCTGGATCTGCTCGGGCACAGGCCTGCCGGTCAAAAATTCCGCGAGATAATACAGCAAGTGGCCCCCATCCAGTAACGGCACGGGCAGCAGGTTGAGCACACCGAGGCTGACACTGACCAGGGCCAGGAAGGCGACGAATGCAGCCAGGCCGGTTTCCGCCGACTGGCCGGCGTAATCGGCGATGGTGATGGGGCCGGACAGGTTCTTGAGGGAAACCTGGCCGATGACCATGCGCCCCAGCATTTCCAGGCTGAAGGCAGAGAGATCCCAGGTACGGGCCGTCGCCCGCGAGAGGGCTTCCAGCGGGCCATAACGGACTTCGGTGTGGTAGCTGGCCAGTGCCTGCGGATCGATCCGGGGCGCCGCGCCGATGCGGCCGATGGTTCCGGCCTCGTTTTCCGCAGTCTCGGGGGTGAGGAAAAATTCCCTTTGGCTGCCCTGACGTTCGACCAGGAAACGCAGCGGCCTGCCTGGCGCGGCGCGCACGACAGCCACCACCTGGTCCCAGGTCCGCGCGGGCTGGCCGTCGATGGACAGTACCCGGTCTCCCGCCGCGAGGCCGGCCCGGGCCGCCACGCCTTCGGCGGCGACTTCTCCCAGCACCGGGTCCAGAGGTGGCAGATAACGCGTCAGGCCCAGGGCCCTGAGGGGACTTTGCTCGAAGGAAGCACCCCGATCCCCCACCGTGAGGGTCCGGTAGTTCAGATGGTTGCCGGCGTCCACGGTTTCCAACCGCAGGCTGTCCCGTCCCACCGCGTGTTTGAGGATCAGCCAGTGCAAATCCTGGAAGCTCTCCACCGCCTCGCCTTCCACCGCCGCCACGGTCTCTCCGGCGCGGATGCCTGCCAGGGCCGCAGGAGTACCGGCGGGGGGCTCGCCCAGCACAGGCTTGAGCGCGGGTACGCCCACCATGAACAAGCCCCAGAACAGCAGGATGGCAAGGAGGAAGTTGGCCAGAGGCCCCGCCGCAACGATGGCGGCGCGGGCGCCCACGGACTTGCGATTGAAAGCCTGGCCCAGCAGTTCCGGTGGCACCGGCGCTTCCCGCTCGTCCAGCATCTTGACGTAGCCCCCCAGAGGCACGGCGGACAGGGCCCATTCGGTTTGGTGGCGGTCGGTGCGACTGGCGATGACGTTGCCAAAGCCAACCGAGAAGCGCAAAACCTTCACACCGGCCAGGCGGGCCACCAGATAGTGGCCGAACTCATGGAAGACGATGAGGATGGCCAGGGTGGCCAGGAAGGCGAGGAGCGTGGTCATGCCGACCGGACGCTTTCGATGCCCATGAGTTCCCGGGCCGCATCGCGGGCGGCTGCATCGGCGGCCAACAAGTCATCCAGGGAATCTGCCCTTTGGCCCGCGAGTTTCTCCAGAACCTTCTCCAGGGTGGCGGCAATGGCCAGATAGGGGATGCGCTGATCGAGGAACGCGGCGACGGCTTCCTCGTTGGCCGCATTGAGGATGGCCGGGGCGGCGCCGCCAGCGGCCAGGGCCTGGTAGGCCAGCCC
>CAZYEY010000196.1:0-7456 GCA_964646585.1 uncultured Thiobacillus sp.
GGACAGCACGCAGTTGCGTTCCATGGCCTCCAGCAGGGCGTGCCGCTCCAGTCTCAGCAGGATGCTGTCCCGCACCGCCTGAACCGCCATGGGGCAGTCCCTGTTGAGGAAGCACCCCTCCTCGCCGAAGGTGTCCCCCGGCCCCGCCATCCGCACCACTTTCTCGGACCCCACCATGGAAGGCAGGAACATCTTGACCTGGCCGGCGATGACCACGTGAAGACCTTCGGCATGATCCCCCTTTTGCAACACCATTTCGTTCCTGCCCAGCCGGTACTCCACGGCTCCCTTGGACAGATGGGCCAGTTCGGGCCCGCTCAGGAGGCGGAACAGGGGCTGGCGGGAGAGAATCTCGGAGATCGAATGCCGCGTTTCCAGGATCATGATGGCTCCAGTCCGTCAGGGTTTCGGGTCTTGACCCGTGTCATGTTCCTTAATCCGACATGGATGTCCAAGATGCCCTTTTGACTGACTGAAACACTCGGGATACCACTAAAGAGGTAATTTTGCTTTACCTAACACGTTGATTTTTCTCGGGCGGCCCAAAGGGGGGTAGGGTGTCATGGGCAAGTCGCGCCGATGGTGGTATCTCTTTATTGCTTGATCGAAATCGCCACAGGCTGCGGGCCGGGGCAGGAGCGCATATATGTCCCTATTTTCGAACGCCATCCAGAGAAGATCGATCATGGTCGGCCTGGCGTTCGCCATGCTCGCCGTCACCACCATCGGCGTCGGCGGCATCGCCACCTCGGTGCTGGTGGCCGAACGCATCCAGGGCAGCGGCAGCGCCATCAACGTGGCTGGCAGCCTGCGCAAGCAAAGCCACCGCATGGGCAGCCAGGTGCTCGCCGACGCGGCCAACCGCACCGCCACCCACGGCGCCCTGCTGGTGGCCATGAACCAGTTCGAGGCCAGCCTGGCCGACCCCTCCCTGCGCAACGCCATGGCCCGGGATCCGGCGAGCGACCACGCGGTCACCTACCGCAAGGTCCAGGAAATCTGGCAAGTCCGGCTGAAACCCATGCTGGAGGAAGAGGCGCTCCCCGGGGTGGACCTGCACCCGGTGGAGCACCACAACGAACTGCTGGCCCTCATCGACGACTTCGTGGCCACCATCAACACCATGGTGGCCCAACTGGAAATGGACACCGAGGCCAGGATCAGCCAAATGCGCGCCATCCTGGGCGCGGCCTTGTTCCTCATCGTCATCGTCCTGGTCGGCTCCATGTACGTGATCCACCACAACGTGCTGGCGCCCCTGGCCCAGCTGCTGGCCAACGCCAGGCGCTACGCCAAGGGGGATTTCGACGCCCGGATCGTCGCCCCCCGGGAAGATGAGCTGGGACAGCTGGGGGCGGCCTTCAACACCATGGCGGAGGAGCTTTCCAAGCTCTACCGGAGCCTGGAACAGCGGGTGGCGGAGAAGACCGTCGCCCTGACCCGCAGCAATCAGTCCCTGGAATTGCTCTACAACGCCATCGCCAGGCTGCACAAGGCGCCGGTGGCGCCGGAGACCTACCAGGCCATGCTGAAGGAAATCGAACAGGTGTTGGGGCTCTCGGGCGGCCTGGCCTGTCTCCTGCCCAACTACGGTGGCGGCGCCACCCTGCTGGCTTCCAGCCTGGGGGGCTGCGCGGACCAGGAGCGGGGCCAGTGCGCCGCCTGCATCGCCAGCCTGGAAGGGGTCGAACTCTGGGAGTACCGGACCACGGAACAGGGGGAGATGCTGGTGGTCCCCCTTCGCGACAACGAGGGCCTCTACGGCGTGTTGCGTCTGGGCCTGCCTCCGGGCAAGCGGCTTGAACCCTGGCAGGAACAATTGCTGGAAGCCCTGAGCCGGCACATCGGCGTGGCCCTGGGCATCTCCCACAAGACCGAGCAGGAGCGCCTGCTGGCCCTCCAGGAGGAACGCTCGGTCATCGCCCGGGAGCTGCACGATTCCATCGCCCAGTCCCTGTCCTACATGAAAATCCAGGCCAGCCTGCTGCAACCGGTGCTGTCCGATCCCGGCCAGCGCCAGGAAGCCGAGGCCACCCTGGCCAACCTGCGCGAGGGCATCACCTCCGCCTACCGCCAGCTGCGGGAACTGCTGGCCACCTTCCGCCTCACGATGCGCGGCGATTTCCTCGATCTGCTCAGGCGCACGGTGGCCGAGTTCTCCGACCGGGGCGGCGTGCCCATCGACCTGGAGATGAGCCTGGCCGGCTGCCATCTCTCCCCCAACCAGGAAATCCACGCCCTCCAGATCATTCGCGAAGCCCTCTCCAATGTGTTGCGCCATGCCCAAGCCCGGCAGGCCTGGGTACGGGTACGACATCACGCTGGGGAAATCTCGGTCTGCGTGGAGGATGATGGCATCGGTCTGCCTTCCCCGCCCCCGGCCGAAGGCCTCCACTACGGCCTCAGCATCATGCGCGAGCGGGCCGATGGCCTGCGTGGCGAGCTCACCGCCGAGAATCGGGCGGAGGGCGGCACCCGTGTGCTGCTACGCTTCAGGGCCAGCGGATCCCCCGTCCCCATGGAGCCTCCACAACCTTTGCCTCCCGAGCTGCAATGAAACCCGCCGAACTCAACGTCGCCATCGTCGATGACCATCCCCTCTTCCGCCGGGGGCTGATCCAGTTGCTGGGCACCATTCCCCAGTTCAACCTGGTGGGCGAGGCTTCCTGCGGCAAGGACGGCATCGCCCTGGCCAAGCGGCTGAAACCGGACGTGCTGCTGCTGGACCTGAACATGAAAGACATGAGCGGTCTGGAGGTGCTGAAGGAGGTGAAGGCCTGCGACCTGGATACCCGGGTCATCATGATCACGGTCTCCGACCAGGGCGAGGATCTGGTGGCGGCCCTGCGCAACGGCGCCGACGGCTATCTGCTCAAGGACATGGAGCCGGAGCAGATGGTGGAAAGCCTGAAGACCGCCGCCAACGGCAAGCTCACCATCTCCGAGGCCCTCACCCACATCCTGGCCGCCGCCCTGCGGGGCCAGAACCGCCCGGAAAGCGTCCACGAGGCCGCCCTCACCGACCAGGAGGTGCGCATCCTGGAGCGCATCGCCTCAGGGATGAGCAACAAGCTCATCGGCCGGGAGCTGGACATCGCCGAAGGCACGGTGAAGGTCCACGTGAAGCACATCCTGCGCAAGCTCAACCTCAAATCCCGGGTCGAGGCCGCCGTCTGGGCGGTGGAACACCTGCACAAGGCCAAGGCCTGATCAGGCCGCCAGAACCCGAGCCCGCAGCTGGCCGCAGGCCCCTTCCACGTCCTGGCCGGCGGAATTCCGCAAGCGGGTGAGGATGCCGGCCCGGTTCAGGCGGCCGGCGATCTCCCGGACGCGCGCCGAGTCCGGGCGGCGAAAGGCCAGGCCATCCACCGGGTTGTAGGGGATGAAATTCATCATGGCGTACTTGCCGGCCAGCAGGTGGACAATGCCTTCCACCTCGTCGTCGCCGTCGTTCACCCCGGCCATCAGGGTCCACTGATACTGGATGGGATAGCCGGTGGCACGGGCATAGCTCTCCCCCAGTTCCACCAGCTGTGCCGGATCGATGGGCGGCGCCTTGGGCAACAGGCGCTCCCGCAGATCCGCCTTGGTGGTGTGCAGGGACAGGGCCAGGGCGGGCTTCACCGGGCCGGCGGGCAGGCGCTCGAACACGCGCCGGTCGCCGACACTGGAGAACACCAGATTCTTGTGGCCGATGTCGCCCTCCTGTCCCAGCAGTTTGATGGCCTCCAGAACGTTATCCAGGTTGTGGGCGGGCTCGCCCATGCCCATGAACACCACCCGCCGCACCGGGCGCAGGCGCCGGGCCAACACCACCTGGGCGACGATCTCGGCGCTGCCCAGCTGGCGCAACAGGCCCCCCTTGCCAGTCATGCAGAACACGCAGCCCACCGCGCAACCCACCTGGGTGGACACGCACAGGCCGCCCCGGGGCAGCAGCACAGCTTCCACGGTCTGGCCGTCGGCGAGCTGGACGAGTAGACGGGCGGAGCCGTCGGCGCCGGGGAACTCCCCCGCCAGCCGGGCCAGGCCATCCAGTTCCGCAAAGAGGCCAGGCAGGTCGTCCCGCACCGGCCGGGGCAGAAAGTCCTCGGGCCGGCGATGCCGGGTGCCCACCGGCACCCCCCGGCTCCAGGCGCGCAGGATCTGGCGCTCGTGGGCCGGGTTCGCGCCCCGCTCCCGCAGGCGTTGACTGATATGGGAGACGCGCATCAACCCGCTCCGGGGAGTTCGAAACCCACCTGGCCGGAGAGGAACAAGGCGCAGCAGCGCCCTTTCCCGGCCCAGGCTTCAGCGGCCTCGGCAAAGATGTCCAGCAAAGGGGCCAGCAGTTCTCCCGGAATGGCGTCGGCATGGCGGATCACCAGCCAGGCCGGGCCGCCGCGCCAGGAAAGGTCGTTCAGGCATTCCTCCAGGGCGTCCCAGTTGCCGCCGTAGTAGTCGGGGAAATCCAGGGCCCGGCCCAGGGCGGCGAGAAGTGCGTCCTTGTCGGCCAAACCACGGCCGTCGAGGACGGGCACCAGTTGGTCCGGCAGTTCTTCCGGGGGCAGGTCCAGCCGGTAGACGCCGTTCAGGGACGGCGAAGTCATGATTTCCTGGAGATCGGGCATGGCGATGGGAAATAGTGCTGGTCCGCTGAATGGACAGGGAATCTTGAGACGAACGGTGGGGCCTGCGATTGCAGACGAGCATGATAGCTCATGCCGCCGTGCCGATCCGCGGCAGCTTGCCTAGGCAGGTCAGATCCGGCGGCACGCTGACGAAAGGGCGGCCCGAGTAAATGCCTTACCGCATCGGTCCGGATTGGCCAACATCCGCTCTCCTGCTTGCCACCCGGGCTACCGCCGTCATGGGGTTGGATGCGCCCGGCAACCCAGGATCGGCTCAATTGCCTAAAGAGTGGAGGCTGGCGTCCGATATTGCGCGCAACCATACAACGACTGCGGACGGCTCATGTCCCTGCCCCTGGAACGCGAAGAGATACAACACCTTACCGAGGAACTGGAGGTCATCATCGCCGCCCATCTGGCCTGGTTCAAACAGTTGAATCGAACCCTGGTGTGCGCCGGCCCGGTGAACAAGCTGGATCTGGTGGAGGATGCCCATCTGCGCTCCCCCTTTGGCCAGTGGTACTACAGCCGGGATCCCCACCCCCTGGAGGAAAGCCCCGACTTCAGGGATCTGGGCGTCACCCAGCAGGCCATGCACGCGGCGGCCCGGCTAGCCCTGCTGGAGGTGATGGACCATCGCCGGCCCAGCCCCAGCCTCTACGACCAGTGCATCGACCTGGCCCTGCGCCTGAACACCAGCCTGCGCCGCATCCAGCTCGACACCATCGGGGAACTCCTCACCACCGACAGCCTGACCGGCTGCGCCAGCCGGCGGGGCATGCTGGGCCGGCTGCGGGAGGAGCAGGAGCGCGCCATCCGCATCCAGCGGCCCTGCTGCCTGTGCCTGCTGGATTTCGACCGATTCAAGCGCATCAATGACGAACTGGGCCATCCGGCCGGCGACGCGGTGCTGCGCCAGGGCATGAAGTACATCACCGGCAGCCTGCGCAAGTACGACTCCATCTACCGCTACGGCGGCGAGGAATTCCTCATCTGCCTGCCGGGCAGTCCCATGAAGGACGCCGCCCTGGTGGTGGAGCGCATCCGCGAGGGTCTGGACCACCTGCCCGTGCGCCTGCCCAACGGCGACGCCCTGCACGTCACCGCTTCCTTCGGCCTGGCGGAGATGGACCCGCGCCGGCCGGTGGAGGAGGCCATCGCCTGGGCCGACATGGCCCTCATCCGGGCCAAGGAAAACGGCCGCAACCGGGTGGAGATTTGGACCGGCGAGTAGGGAAGGAGGAAACTGGCGGTCCTCGTTCCCCATCGTTGTCTGCAAAGTGAATCCCTACGCCCTCGCCAAGCCCCTCCTGTTCCGGCTGGACCCGGAAACCGCCCACCACCTCACCCTGACCGGCCTGCGCCAAGCGCACGCCCTGGGGCTGCTCAAGCTGTTCCTGCCCAGGGTGCCGGCCCTGCCCAGAAGGGTCATGGGCCTGGACTTTCCCAACCCGGTGGGCCTGGCTGCCGGCCTGGACAAGAACGGCGAGGCCATCGACGCCCTGGGGGACTTCGGCTTCGGCTTCATCGAGGTGGGCGCGGTGACGCCCCGGCCCCAGCCGGGCAACCCCAAGCCCCGCCTGTTCCGACTGCCCGAAGCCCAGGCCATCATCAACCGCATGGGCTTCAACAACCTGGGGGTGGACCAGCTGCTGGCCAACCTGGAGCGTACCCGCTACAAGGGCATCCTGGGGGTGAACCTGGGCAAGAACTTCGACACCCCCATCGAGCGGGCGGTGGACGACTACCTGATCCTGCTGGACAAGCTCTACGGCAAGGCGAGCTTCGTCACCGTCAACATCTCCTCTCCCAACACCAGGAACCTGCGCGCCCTGCAAGGCGGCGACGAACTGGATGCCCTGCTCGCCGCCATCAAGACCCGCCAGGCGGAATTGGCGCAGCAGCACGGCAAGTACATGCCCGTGGCGGTGAAGATCGCCCCGGACCTGGACCCCGCCCAGATCGCCGCCATGGCAGCCCTGTTCCGCAAACACCGGGTGGACGCGGTCATCGCCACCAACACCACCCTGTCCCGGGAAGGCGTGGCGCACCTGCCCCACGGCCAGGAGACTGGGGGGCTGTCCGGCCTGCCGGTGCGGAGCAAATCCACCCAGGTCATCGCCACCCTCCACGCCGCCCTAGCAGGAGAGGTGCCCATCATCGGCGCCGGCGGCATCCTCACCGGCACCGACGCAAAGGAAAAAATCGCGGCGGGCGCCGAACTTGTGCAGTTCTATACCGGCCTCATCTATCGTGGGCCGGCGCTGGTGAAGGAGTGCGTGGAGGCGCTGGCGGCCTGATACGTGAAGGAGACCGTCATGCACATCGGCATACCGAAGGAAATCAAGGACCACGAATTCCGCGTCGCCGCCACGCCTGCCGGCGTCGCCGAGATGGTCCGGGCCGGCCATCAGGTGAGCATCGAGGCCGGCGCCGGCACGGCGATAGGCTTCGATGACGCGGATTACGCCCGGGCCGGGGCGGCGCTGACCGACGCCGCCGGCGTCTATGCCGCCGACCTGGTGTTCAAGGTCAAGGAGCCCCAGCCCGCCGAGGTGGAACGCCTAGGATCGGGGCAATGGCTGTTCTGCTATCTCCACCTGGCCGCCATGCCCGAACTGGCCAGGCAATTGATGGACCGGAACGTGAGCGCGGTGGCCTTCGAAACGGTGCTGGATGCCGCCAACCGCACGCCCCTGCTGGCCCCCATGTCCGCCATCGCCGGTCGCCTGGCCATCCAGGCCGCCCATGCCGGCCTGGATGGCCAGGCGACCGGCGAGGGCGGACATGAGCAGGCAGATGGCCGGGGCGGGGACAGGGCGGGGGCGGAGGGGCGCCGCCTCAAC
>CAZYEY010000197.1:0-27001 GCA_964646585.1 uncultured Thiobacillus sp.
CTGGCCTGGGATTCCGTGCGCGCAGACAGGTCGGCATTGCCGCTGGCAATCTCACGGGCCGCCGTGTTGATGGCGTCAGTGGCCTCCCGGATCTGGGTGACGATCTCGGTGAGCCTCTCCACCGTGGCGTTGGTGTCGTCCCGCAGTTGGGCGAACCGGCCTTCATAGTCGCCGCTCATGCCGCGGGTGAGATCCCCCTCGGCCATGGCCTTGAGCACCTCGCCCACGTCGTCGATTCCCTGTTCACTGGTTTCCATCACCCGGTTGATGCCTTCGGCCAGTTGCAGGAAGAAGCCGTCCTTGCCTTCCAGGCTGATGCGCCGGCTGAAGTCTCCAGCGGCGGCGGAGCGCACCAGGTCCGCCACTTCGTGTTCCACCGCCACTTCGGCGGTACGGTCGATCCAGGAACTGACGCGGCCGAGATGCTCACCCTTGGGGTCCAGGATGGGTCGGGCGGCAAGCCGCAGGTGGCGTCCCTTGAACAGGAAGTCCACGTCGTGGGGGCGGTTCTGAGCAGCTTCCAGCTTCGATGCGGCCTCGGGTTCGTCGAAAAGATCGGTCAGCTTTCGACCCAGCAGCGTGTCCGCGTTGAATCCCGGGCCGCCGATGGAATTCATCAGCCGCTTGCCGGCCGGCGTCATGTACAACAAATTGCCGTCCGGGCCCGAAATGGTCAGCGCCGCGGTGGAATTGTCCAGGGCCACCCGAATGCGGGTGGCATCCCGGGCCTGGCGCCGGGACTCGGCCAGGTCGAACCCCAGGCGGATGAAAAGGGTACGGAAGGCGTCGGTCATGGCGCCCACCTCGTCGTCACGTTCGGTATCCACCACCACATTGAAATTGCCTTGGGCGATTTCCTGCATGAGGCCGCCAGCCCGCGCCAGGGGGCGCTTGATGACGCGAATCGCCAGGTAGGTCAGGAAGATGGACAGCAGGGTGCCAAGGATCACGATGGCGATGCTGTTGTTGCGCACCGAGCCAAAGCGTTCCTCGGAAGCTGCATAGCGCACGGCCGTGAGCCGCATTTGCGTGTCGATCAATTCCGAGACCTTGGTATTGACGGGGTCGATCACCGCGTAGAGGGGCCCGTCGATGGCGTTCAGCTGGCCAGCCGCCTTGCCCTTCAGTCCGGCAAGCAGCGTGATGGCCTTCTCGACTTCGGCATCCGCTGTTTTCATCAGCCGTTCGGCTTCCTCGGCCATGGCTTTTTCGCCCACATCGTGGATGCCTTCCTTGTAAGGCCCCCAGAAGTCGATGATGCGTTGCCGGGCTTCCCGCATCTGGTTGGTGGCCTCCTCAGCGCTGATCAGGCCGGCGTTGGCCTTGTTCACCGCGTCGATGATGGCCACCGCGTAATCCTCGCCGATGGTTTTCAGGCGCTTCATCGGCACCACGCGGTCAGCGTAGACCCCACGCAGGCCGTCCGCCGTGTCGCTCATCCCCCAAAGGGACATGCCGCCCACCAGGGCGATCATCAGCAGCATGAGGGCGAGTATGGAAATCATGCGGGTCTTGAGGGTCACATTGGCGAGGGCCGCGCGCAGGCGCCCCCAGGGAGTGCTGCTGACCACCTTGCCTTCCTTGATCCTCAGTCCTTTGGCCTTTCCCTCCCTGAAGCGGGCATAGGCTTTCTCCACGGCTTCCACCGTGGCCCGGTCCGGTTTGGTGCGCACCGAGAGATAACCGGTCAACTGGCCGTTTTCCAGGACGGGCGTGGCATTGGCCAGAACCCAGTAGTGGTCGCCATTCTTGCAGCGGTTCTTGACGTACCCGGTCCAGGGCTTGCCGGCAGCCAGGGTGTCCCATAGATCCTTGAATGCCTCGGCCGGCATGTCCGGGTGGCGCACGATGTTGTGGGGGGCGCCGAGCAATTCCTCTTCGGAGAAGCCGCTGATCTCAGAAAAGTAGGGGTTCACGTAGGTGATGATGCCGCGGGTGTCGGTGCGGGAGACGATGTACTCGCCATCCCGCATGACGCGCTCGACATTGGTGATGGGCATGTTGACGCGCATGGTCGGGTCTCCTTAAGCGGCGGCGGTTTCCACCAGGGCCATTTCCTGGCTGGTCATGAGTCGTTCGATGTCCACCATGATGATCATGCGCGACTCCACGGTGCCCAGGCCCAGGATGTAGCGGGTATCCAGGATGGAGCCGAATTCGGGGGCGGGGTGGAGGTTTTCGGAATTGAGCTGGATCACGTCGGAGACGCCGTCCACCACGATGCCCACCACCCGCTTGCCGATGTTGAGGATGATGACCACAGTGAACTGATCGTAGCTGGGTTCGCCAAGATTGAATTTGATGCGCAGGTCGACGATGGGAACGATGACGCCGCGCAGGTTGATGACCCCCTTGATGAAGGGGGGCGCGTTGGCGATGCGGGTGACCGCATCAAAGCCCCGGATCTCCTGCACCTTGAGGATGTCGATGCCGTACTCCTCGCGGCCCAGGGTGAAGGTCAGGTATTCCCCCGAGGCCGGCACACCGGCGCTGTCCATGATGTCCATTGTTGGCTCCTCGATGCTCGATCAGGCGGCGCGCCTGGACGGGTACGCGTCCCCTGAAGGGGATGAACGCCGCCTGGCGTTGGCCAGGCCCAGGCGGATGACGGCGGCCACGTCCAGAATCATGGCCACCCGGCCATCGCCCATGATGGTGGCGCCGGACATGCCCGGCACCTTGCGATAGTTGGCTTCCAGGCTCTTGATCACTACCTGGTGCTGGCCCAGCAGTTCGTCCACGAACAGGGCCGCCTTGCCCTCTTCTCCTTCCACTACTACCACCAGGCCCCGGGCGATGTCCTCTTCGCCGGGCAGACCCAGGACTTCGGACAGGGCGATGAAGGGCAGGTATTCGCCGCGGATGTGCATCATGCGGGAGTCGCCCGCCAGGGTGCGGATGTCTGCCGGGTTGGGTTGCAGGGACTCCACCACCGTGGTGATGGGCACGATGAAGGTCTCGCCGCCCACGCCCACCGACATGCCGTCCAGGATGGCCAGGGTGAGCGGCAGGCGGATGACGGTGCGGGTGCCGAAGCCCGGCGAGGACTCCAGTTCCACCTTGCCGCCCAGGGCCTCGATGGTGCGTTTCACCACGTCCATGCGCACGCCCCGGCCGGACACGTCGGTGACCACCTCGGCGGTGGAGAAGCCGGGGGCGAAGATGAGCTGCCAGACCTCGTGGTCGGTCATGGCATCGCTGACCGCCAGGCCGCGCTCCCTGGCTTTTTCCAGGATGCGGGCACGGTTCAGACCGCCGCCGTCGTCCATGACCTCGATGACCACCGCGCCGCCCTGATGGGAAGCCTTGAGGGTGAGGGTGCCCTTGGGGTTTTTGCCGGCGGCGACCCGCTTCTCCGGGGTCTCGATGCCATGATCCAGGCTGTTGCGCACCAGATGGGTCAGCGGGTCGGTGATTTTCTCGATGAGACCCTTGTCCAGCTCGGTGTTCTCGCCGATGGTCTTCATCTCCACCTGTTTGCCCAGCTTGCCGGCCAGATCCCGGACCACCCGAGGGAAACGGGAGAAGACCATGCTCATGGGCAGCATGCGGATGGACATGACCGATTCCTGCAAGTCCCGGGTATTGCGGGAGAGCAGGTCGATGCCGGCCAGGAGCTTTTCCGCTTCCACCGGATCCAGGTTGCTGGCGGTCTGTGCCAGCATGGCCTGGGTGATGACCAGTTCGCCCACCAGATTGATGAGCTGGTCCACTTTTTCCACCGACACCCGGATGCTGGTGTCGGCGCCGGCGGCAATGGCGGTCTTGTCGGTGTCGCGACGGCCGGCCTTGGCGACTTCCACGTTGGGGTTGTCGGACAGGCGCCGCCCCGGAGAGGGCTGGGCAGGCACGGGATGCTTCGGTTCCCGGCCGGCCTCAGCGGGCATGTCCGCGGTGGCGGACTCCGGCGATCCTGGTTTGGCGTCGACCAGGCCCGCGCCACCGGGGGCGTCCAGGAAGATGCCATAGCCCTGGCCTTCGATGGTTGCCGGGCGGTCGCCGGGGGGGGCGTTCCCGATGTCCGGATGCCCGGGGTTGCCGGGAGCGTCCGCGAACAGGCCGAAGGCGCCATCGGGGCTTTCCTCCATGGCGGGCGCCCCGATGGGCGCGGCAGGGGCGTCCTCGAAAAATCCATAGCCGGGGTCGGTGGGCTCGGGAGCCGGGGTGGGGGCCTCCTCGTCGAACAAGCCATAGGCTTCATCCCGGGCCGGGACGGGTTCCGGCTCGAAGAAGCCATAGGCCGTTTCCCCGGCCTGGTCCGCGTCGTGCAGAGCGATGGCTTCCGGGTTCAGATAGAAACCCAATACCTCGCGGATCTCGGCATCCATGCGGGAAGTGGTGAGCAGCGCCTCCAGGTGGCCGTCCTGGCCATTGGGACGATGCCTGACCTCCACGGCGGCCACTTCGCCCAGGGCTGCGAGCAAGTTGTCCACAGAGTTGGCGTCGGCGGCGATGTCGGAGGGCAACACGCAGGAAAGGAGCCGCCTGTGGACCGGCGCATCTGGCGAAACCCCATCGCCCATGGCCGCTGCCGGTGCGGGCTTGCCGCTGGCGAGCTCCACCAGGCGGGCGCAGATGTCCCGGATCTGGCCGGCATCGGCTTCCGGACCGCCCTGATGGTGTTCCAACTGGGCCCGCAGGATGTCGCCGGCGGCCAGGAAGGCATCCACCATGTCCGGGCGCAGGCGCAATTCCTCCTTGCGCAGACGATCCAGCAGACCCTCCAGCACGTGGGTCACCTCGGTCATGTCGGTGAAGCCGAAGGTGCCGCTGCCCCCCTTGATGGAGTGAGCGGCGCGGAAGATGGCGTTGAGGTCTTCCAGGGACGGATTGTCCACGTCCAGGCCGAGCAAGAGGTTTTCCATGTTCGCCAGGTGTTCCGAGGCTTCCTCGAAAAACACTTGGTAGAACTGACTCATGTCGATGCTCATGGCCTCTCCCGCGGACAGGATGCAGGTTCGTGCTGACGACTACCCTCGGGCCGGATGGCGATCAGCCGATGACTTTCTTGACCACTTCCAGCAGTTTTTGCGGGTCGAAGGGCTTGACCAGCCAGCCTGTCGCCCCGGCCGCCTTGCCTGCCGACTTCATGGCGTCGGAAGATTCCGTGGTGAGCATGAGGATGGGGATGCTCCGGTACTGGGGAAGGCCACGCAGGGTCTTGATGAGCGTCAGTCCATCCATCCTGGGCATGTTCTGGTCGGTGAGCACCAGGTTGGCCTGCCGGGCCTTGGCCTTGTTGAGCCCGTCTTCCCCGTCCACCGCCTCGACCACTTCGTAGCCTGCGCTCTTCAGGGTGAAGGCAACCATCTGGCGGATGGAGGCGGAATCATCCACGGTCAGAACGATTTTTCCCATGTTGCTACCTCTTCAAATCAGAACAATTCGATGTCGCCGGATTCCATGCTTTTCTGCTTGACCGGAGGGGATTGGCTCACCGCCGGGTCCGCCAGGATGTGAAGTCTGGCCCTGGCCTGACGGAGGCCGCTCTCCAAGCTCCGGTCTTCGTGGACGATGGCTGCCAGTTCCCGGGCGATGCCCGCGCCGCTGTCTATGCGGACCTGGACGTGTTCCACCAACTGATTGGTTACGTCCTGGAACTGCAGGGCGGTCACCGCTGTGTTCACCCCCTGCGCCACATGTTCGGCATGGGTGTTGATGGCTTGGGCGGATTCGGTCATGGACTGGTTGATCTGGCTGATGCGGACCATGGTGTCGTGTACCCGCTTCTTGGATTCCAAGGCGAAATTCATGTCCATGGAGGCCACCGTATAGATGGAAGTGTGGGCCGTGGCCAGGGAACCGTGGACGCTGTCCATGTGGCCGCGGATCTGCTGGGAGAACAGGTTGGTGCGCTGGGAAAGGGCGCGTACCTCATCCGCCACCACGGCGAAACCCCGGCCCGCCTCGCCGGCCCGGGCGGCCTCGATGGCGGCGTTCAAGGCGAGCAGATTGGTCTGTTTGGCGATGGACTCGATCTCGCCCAGGATGCCGATGATGGAATCCACTTCCGCGTCGATGGTGTCCATGGTCTCCACCAGGCTCATGGCGAGCTTGCTGGTGTTGAGGGTGTTGTCCACGAAGGATTCCATGGCCTTGGAAGTGTCCATGACGAACTCGGCGAAGTTGGCCCCGCTTGGCCCCTGCCCCTCGTCGGTCATGTTGTTGATGATGGACAGGGCCAGATTCCGCTGGGCCTGGATATGGGCATTCATGTCGCCGAAGCTGGATATCAGCTGGTCGATGGCCTGTTTCAGCAGGCCCTTTACCTGCTCCAGTTCCTCCAGGCTGGCTTCGCGCCGGGATTCGGCAAGGCGGGCCTGATCCGCCATCAGGGCGTCCACTTCCATGCGCAGGCCGGTGAGGAGGGAGTCGTCTCCGCCCTCCGGCGCGGCGACTCTGGCGACGCCACAGCGGCAACCGACCCAGGCAAGGACCACGGCGAGCGACAGAATGGATGACACCCCCCAGATCGGCCCGCCATACCACACGGCGCCACTCGCCAGGATTCCTCCGGCGAGGATGAGCAGGGAGTAGCGGGATGCTTTCAATAAAGCCTCGTTTGCATGAATGACTTGTCCGTCGCTTCGCGGCTTATCGGCGGATAGGCCGAAAACTTTAGGTAAAGGACAGGATCCGCCGGGGCGAAAAAAAGGCCGGCGAAGGCCGGCCTGAAGGGCTGAAAGAAGGGGTCAGCGGGAGGTCGCCGCAGCCAGCATTTTTTGCAATTCGCCTGTCTGGAAGAGGTCGCGCATGATGTCCGAGCCGCCCACCAACTCGCCCTTGATGTAGAGCTGGGGGAAGGTGGGCCAGTTGGCATAGGTTTTCAGGCCCTCCCGCAATTCGGCGCTCTCGAGCACGTTGACGGCCAGGTAATCGGTGAGGCCGCAGGCTCTGAGGACATTGGCCGCGTTGGCGGAAAAGCCGCACTGGGGAAACTGGGGCGTGCCCTTCATGTAGAGCACGACGGGATTTTCTGTGACTTGCTGGCGGATAAGGGCGTGGGCGTCCATGGCGTATTTAAGTTGACAATATTGCTCGGGAATTATACGGAGGGTGACATGGGCGTCAAGGCGGGGCCGTTCGTACCATCCTTGCGGGCGGTGGGTACGGCTTTCTGGTGGTCACGGAAACCGGCCTGATGGACTTCCAGCTTCAATGAACCGGCGTCCAAGACGCCCGAACCTCACCTCGACATCGGTACAATCCGGCATCGGCGAGACTCCTCTCGATACGGCGCGGATATCCGTATCAGAGCGCTTTCCCGGCGGTGCCGCCGGCCTTCATATGAAATTACCTGCCCAGTCGTTCAATACCTTCCATCGCCTCCTTGCCGTCCTCTTCCTGGGCTTTGCCTCGGGCCTGCCTCTGGCGCTGACCGGCCAGGCCATGCAAGCCTGGCTCACGGTGGACGGGGTGGACGTTGCCACCATCGGCTTCCTGGGGCTGGTGGGGGTGCCTTACACCTTCAAGTTCCTCTGGGCCCCCCTCATGGATCGCTTCGAGCCGCCCTTCCTCGGGCGGCGGCGGGGCTGGCTGGTGCTCACCCAGCTGGCCCTGGCGGGCATGTTGTGGTGGATGTCCGGCCTATCGCCCAGCGTCGCGCCGCTGATGTTCGCCGCGGCGGCGGTGGGGGTGGCCTTCCTCTCCGCCTCCCAGGACGTGGTGATCGACGCCTACCGCACCGATGTGCTGGCACCGAGGGAGCGGGGCCTGGGAGCCTCCATGTCGGTGTTTGGCTACCGGCTGGCCATGATCCTGTCCGGGGGCATCGCCCTGATCTGGGCGGAGCAGTGGGGCAGTTGGGGGGCGGTGTACCGCACCATGGCAGGCATCTTCCTGGCCGCGGCGGCGATCTCCCTGTTGACCCTGCCCCGGGTCTCCAGCGTGGTCAAAGCGCTGGACTCCGACCCGATCCGGGAACTGTTGGGTTTCCTGGCCATGCTGGCGGGCGTGGTGGCAGGGGCCTTTGCCGCCCGCTGGGCGCTGATGGGCCTGGGCCTGCGGCCGGACGATCCCAACAAGTGGATCCAGCTGCTGTTCGTGCTCGCCGGCATCGCCCTGGCCCTGCCCCTGGGCTGGCGGGCGGCCCGGCTGGCCCGCTTCGAGACCCTCAACCGTTCCCTGGACAGTTTCTTCTCCCAGCCGGGCGCCTGGGCCTTTCTGCTGCTCATCGTCCTGTACAAGCTGGGTGACGCCTTCGCCGGCAGCCTCACCACAGCCTTCCTCATCAAGGGCATGGCCTTCACCCAGGCGGAGGTGGGCATCGTCAACAAGATCATCGGCATCTGGCTCACCATCTTTGGAGCGGTATTGGCCGGAACCCTCATGCTGCGCCTGACCCTGTTCCAGTCCCTGCTCGGCTTTGGGGTGCTGCAATTGCTTTCCAACTTCGGTTTCTATGCACTGGCGGTGCTGGGCAAAGGGGCCTGGGGCAGCTTCGTGCTGCCGCCCTTCGACCTGGGTTTCGTGGCCCTCGGCACGGCCTCGGAGATCGATGGCCTGCTCATGGCGGCCATCGCCTTCGAGAACGTCTCCAGCGGCATGGGCACGGCGGCCTTCGTGGCCTTGCTCATGGGCCTGTGCAACCACCGCTACACCGCCACCCACTATGCCCTGCTCTCGGCCCTGGCGGCGGTGGGCCGCATCTATGTGAGCCCGGTGTCGGGGGTGCTGTCCGAGTCCGTGGGCTGGGCCGCTTTCTTCCTGTTCTCGGTGGCGGCGGCGGTGCCAGGCATCTACATGGTGTGGCGCATGCGGGCCACCATCGACAGGCTCAACCAAGGAGGAGGGGAACCATGAGCTTCCGTGCCCTGTGGCTGGAAAACGCGCCCGCTTTCCAAGCGAGCGTGACGGACGTGGACGAGGCGCGCCTGCCCGAGGGTGACGTGCTGATCCGGGTGAGCCATTCCTGCCTGAACTACAAGGACGCTCTGGCCATCACCAACCGCTCCCCCGTAGTGCGTGCCTGGCCCATGGTGCCGGGCATCGACGCGGCCGGGATCGTCGAGGCATCCAGCCACCCCGGCTGCAAGCCCGGCGATGCCGTGGTGGTGAACGGCTGGGGCTTGGGAGAGATCCGCTGGGGAGGGCTGGCCCAGCGCCTGCGCACGCCGGCCGAGTGGCTGGTGCCCATTCCGCTGCCCTTCGGGCCCTTCGAGGCCGCCGCCCTGGGCACCGCCGGCTACACCGCCGCCCTGTGCGTCCAGGCCCTGATGCGCCATGGCCTGACGCCGGCGGATGGCCCGGTGCTGGTCACCGGCGCCAGCGGCGGCGTGGGCTCCGTGGCAGTGCGGCTTCTGGCCCGGGTGGGCTTCCCGGTGACGGCCCTGTCGGGCAAGGCGGAGGCGGTCGATTACCTCATGGGCCTGGGGGCTGCGGAGGTCCTGGACCGGGCGGCGTTCGCCGCCCCCGGCAAGCCTCTCCAGAAGGAACGCTTCGCCGGCGTGGTGGACACCCTGGGCAGCCACGCCCTGGCCAACGCCTGCGCCCAGGTGAAGCGCGGCGGCGTGGTGGCCGCCTGCGGCCTGGCCATGGGCATGGACTTTCCCGCCAGCGTCGCTCCTTTCATCCTGCGCGGCGTCACCCTCCACGGTATCGATTCGGTCTATGCCAGCCGGGCCCGTCGGGAAGCGGCCTGGGCCCTGCTGGCGTCGAACATCGCGCCGACGGACCTGGCGGGCATGGTCCAGGTCATCGGCCTGAACGAAGCCATCCCGGCAGCGGGGAACATCCTGGCAGGCCGGGTGACGGGGCGCTACGTGGTGGACGTGAACCGCTGAACGGCTCAGGCCGGCAGCAATTCCTGCCAGAGGGTGAAGCACACCTCTCCGTCCAGGTTGCGACTCAGTTCCAGGCCATAGCCCAGGCCGTGGGCTTGCTTGGCGGCCTGGTAGAGGCCGATGCCCAGGCCGTCGTAGGTGGATACCGGGGCATGGAAGAGCTTTTCCACTACTTCCGGCGGCGCGGCGGAACCCGAATCGCAGACGATCAGGCTGGGCACCGGGTCGGTGCGCAATTCGACCCGGATGCTCACATCGGGCTGGCCCACCCGTTTGCGCAGGGCGTTCTGGATCAGGTTGTCGGCGACGCTGTCGAACAGTTCCTGGGGCAGCCAGAGCATGGTGTCCGGATCGTCGATGGTGAAGCTCATGGTGTCCCTGGCGTAGCGGTTTCTGAGGTTGCGCCACCATTCCCGGGCCAGGATCTCCTTGCGGTCTGCCGCCTTCTCCGGCGAGCGGAGCTTGTCCAGGGTGATTTCAAGGCGTTTGGCGATCTGGGGCAGTTGGCGCTGCATCAGGTTTTGCAGGGACATGGCCTGTTCCGGGCGGCTGTGCTCGGCGGCGGAACACAGAGTTTTTAGGGACTGGAGCAGGTTCTTGACGTCGTGGGTGAGACGGGATCCGGTCTCGTAGATGGCCTGGGTGTAGGCGTTGGCCTGCATGGCCCGCTCCCGGGTCTTGGCCGCATGGAAGTAGCTGATGATCTCGGTGAGCAGGCGCAGGTGGAGGGCGAAGGCCGGGTTCACCGGGGCGTCGGTGTAGAAATTGACTTCCACGCCCTCGTGGGCGAAGGCGACGGAATGCCGGCTTTGCACCCCCAGTTCGCCCCGGGAATGGCCGGAGCGCCAGGTTACCCCGGTGGACCAGGGCAGGTGGGTGAAACCCGCCATGGCCTCGCGCAGGAAGACATCCGGATCGTGCTCCTTCTCCGCCGCGTCGGTGAGCTGCTTGAGCCACTCCTCCAAAGGCAGCCCCAATGAGAGCACATAGCGGGCATAGAGGTGGCGCAGACCGGAGTCCTCGCCCCGGGGCTGCCAGAGCCAGGCGACGATGAGCAGGGAGGCGAGCAGGGTGCCCAGGCTGATGAGGGTGGCCTGGGCATAGTTGGTATGGGTCAGGTGCATGGCGGCATAGCTGCCCAGGGCCAGCACGCCGATCACCAGCACCAGCAGCAGGGTAAAGAGCAGGTCCAACACGCCGCTGCTGCGGGCCAGCTGGGGCGCCGGCAGCAGGGCCAGGATCAGGGGCAGGATCAGCAGGCCGTCCCGCAGCAGGGCGGGGCGTCCGCCGTCCAGGACGGGCAGGCCGAAGCCCTGGGGCAGCATCCAGGTGAACAGCAGCAACAGCAGGTAGGCCACCGCCAGCCAGAGGCCGACACGTTCCTTGAGGGCCTTGACGCCTACCGCGACGCCTCCCAGCAGGCCGGCCAGCAGCATGGACCACAGCACGGCCGCCCAGATATTGTCCAGGATGGCGAGGGCGGCGCCTACCGCCAGGACACCGATTGCGCGCAGCCAGGGCAGGTCCTGTTGCCCGCTGATGAAGGGCTGCCAGAGCAGAAAGAGGCCGTAATGGGCAAGCAACACGGCCTGGCCCCAGGCCTCGCCGCCGCCCCACACCACGGCGGCATGCAGGCTGATGAGCAGGAAGGCGAGGACGCGATTGCCCTGCCGCCACAGGCCGGACTGGCGCTTCGCCAGAGCAAGGCGCGCCTCGCGGTCTGGCGCAGCCGCCGGGATTGAGTCGGTGTGTTCCAGGGACATGGGGCGCTTATCGGCCGACATGGGTCAATATTGAGGCAAAACGCGGTTGAACCCCTGTTGGAAATGATGAATGATCGGCTGGGAACGTCGAGATATCGGCACCCCGATCAAGTTCGCCGCGCTAACGCATTGATTTCCCACCTCTCCACCGAGGCCCGCATTTTGCTTGCCAGGACCGCCATGAATGAGGCACCACGGGGCTTCACCCTCATCGAGCTCGCCATCGTCCTCGTCGTCATCGGACTCCTGCTGGGCGGCATCCTCAAGGGCCAGGAGCTCATCGAGAGCGCCCGGGCGCGCAATCTCATCTCCCAACTGGACAGCATCAAGGCGGCCTATTTCGCCTTCCAGGACAAATACCGCGCCGTGCCCGGTGACTATCCCGGCCACCTGGCTTTCGCGACCCTCTCCGGCATCGCCAGCAGCCAGATCGGCGGCAACGGCGACGGTGTCGTGCGGGACACTGCCACAGCCCGGGAAAGCCTGCTGGCCTGGGTCCATCTCTCCCACGCCAACCTGATCTCGGGCAATTACCAGGCGACCACCAGCCAGCCCGATCCCCTGGGGGAATGGCCCCGCAATCCCTATGGCGCCACCCTGCAGCTCCAGTACGACGACCGTTTCGCCGGTTCGGGGGGCATGCCCCGGCTCAATCTGAAGACTGGCAATCAGGTGCCTGCCCGCATTCTGGCGGAGATCGACCGCAAGATCGATGACGGCCGCGCCAACTCCGGTCAGTTCAGGTTCAGCGCCTATGACGGTGGCGGTGGCCCACCCAGTGACAGCCGCTGCTTCGATCCCCGAAGCGGCTTGTGGCGCGCCGCTGAGAACGAGGCAAACTGCGGCGCCGCAGCGCTGTTCTGATCCCCGATCACTCAGCGGAAAAGAGCATTTCCGCCGCCGCCAGGGCATCCGCATCGCCGCGCAGCAGCAGAATGTCACCGGCCAGCAGACGGGTTTGGGGCGTTCCCTCGAAATGTCCGGCGCCGGGCCGGCGCAGGCCGACCAAGGCCACGCCCATGGCGGCGAAGTCCAGTTCGTCCGGGGTCTTGTCCAGGGCACGGCTGCCGGGGCCGATGCGCACGGAGGCCAGTCGCTCGCCCCCCGACTCCTCTTCATCCTCGTCGGTCAGTCCCCGGAAGTAACCGCGCATGGCGCCATACCGCGCCTCCCGGGTCTGGCGGATGCGCTTGATCACCCGGGCCAGGGGCACGCCGACCATGAGCATGGTCTGGGAACCCAGCATGAGGGCGCCCTCCATGACCTCCGGCACCACCTCGCTGGCACCGGCGTCGCGCAGCTTGTCCAAATCGTTGTCGTCCACGGTGCGGACGATGATGGGCGCGTCGGGCTTCAGGCGCTGGACGGCGGCAATGATCTTGAGGGCGGAGGGGGTGTGGGCGAAGCTGACCACCACCGCCTTGGCGCGATGGACGCCTGCCGCCATGAGCACTTCGGCGCGGGTGGAGTCGCCGAACACCACCTTGTCGCCGGCTTGGGCTGCTGCCCGCACCCGGCGCGGGTCATGGTCCAGGGCGATGAAGGGAATGCGTTCCGACTCCAGCAGCCGGGCCAGGCTCTGGCCGCTGCGGCCGTAGCCGCACAGGATCACGTGCTTGTTGATGCCGAAAGCCCGGGCCGCGATCTCGTGCACGCCCCGGGCCTGTTCCATCCAGGCCCCACCTTCCAGGCGCCGGGCCAGGTGGTTGCCGGCCAGGAAAAGCAGGGGGGAAGCCAGCATGGACAGCACCATGGCGGCCAGCACCGCCTGGTGCTGGCCGCCGTTGATGAGGCCGTTGCCCAGGGTCAGGGCCAGGAGCACGAAGCCGAATTCGCCGGCCTGGGCCAGCCCGGAACCCACCCGCGCCACCACTGCCCAGGATTGGGTGAACAACCCCGCCAGCAGAGCGATGACCAGGAACTTGCCCAGGATCAGCGCCAGTAGGATGGCCACCACCTCCATCCAGTTCTCCGCTACGGTTCTCAGGTCCAGCATGAGACCGACGGAGACGAAGAACAGGCCCATGAGCACGTCCCGGAAGGGCCGGATGTCCGCCTCCACCTGATAGCGGTACTCGGTCTCGGCGATCAGCACCCCGGCCAGGAAGGCCCCCAGGGCCAGGGACAGGCCGGCGTGATCGGTCAGGTAGGCGAGTCCCAGGGTCACCAGCAGCACGTTGAGCATGAACAGTTCTGCCGACTTGGCCCGGGCGACGAAGTGGAACCAGGGCCGCATGAGCTTTTGGCCCAGGGCGAGGATGAGCACCAGGGCCAGGGTTGCCTTCAGGGTGGCGAGGAGCAGGGCCTGGCCCAGCCCCTCGCTCTGGGCCAGGGCGGGAACGAAGATGATCAGCGGCGCCACGGCCAGATCCTGGAACAGCAGGATGCCCAGGATCAGCTTGCCGTGCTCGCTGTCCAGTTCTTCCCGCTCGGAGAGCAGCTTGCTGACGATGGCGGTGGAGGACATGGCCAGCGTCCCGCCCAGGGCCAGGCCGGCTTCCCAGGGCAGGCCCAGGATCAAGCCCAGGATCATCACCAGGAACATGGTCACCCCCACCTGCAGTCCACCCAACCCGAACACAGCCTGGCGCATGGACTTCAGCCGGGAGAGGGAGAACTCCAGACCGATGGAGAACATGAGGAACACCACGCCGAACTCGGCCAGGCGGCTGGTGGGAGACTCCACCTCCAAGGGGGGCAGGAAGGGGCCCATGCCGACGCCGATGAGGACGTACCCCAGCAGCGCGGGGAGTCCGGCCGCCTTCAACCCGGCCACGGTCAGCACGCCGGCGGCCAGGAGGATGAGGGTCAGTTCCAGGGTGGTGGGCATGGAGAGGCGTTGGGCATGAAGCTATACTTCCGGCCCATTATGACATCCCAACCGCCCACCTCCGCCGACATCCTGGCCATGGCCCGCCGCACGCTGGAAATCGAGGCGACCGCGGTTTCCAAGCTGCTGGAGCGGCTCGACGCCGGGTTTCTCCAGGCCGTGGAAATCCTGCTCGCCTGCAAGGGCCGGGTCGTGGTCTCGGGCATGGGCAAATCCGGCCACATCGGCGGCAAGATTGCCGCCACCCTGGCCAGCACCGGCACCCCGGCCTTCTTCATGCACCCGGCCGAGGCCAGCCATGGCGACCTGGGCATGATCACCGGCGACGACGTGGTCATCGCCCTGTCCAATTCCGGCGAAAGCGCCGAGATCGCCAGCATCGTTCCCCTGATCAAGCGGCGCGGTGCCAAGCTCATCAGCATGACCGGCAACCCGGCTTCCACCCTGGGGAGGGAAGCGGACATCCACCTCAACGCCGGGGTCGAGCAGGAAGCCTGTCCCCACAACCTGGCGCCCACCGCCAGCACAACCGCCGCCCTGGCCCTGGGTGACGCCCTGGCCGTGGCTACCCTGTTCGCCCGGGGCTTCACCGCCGAGGATTTTGCCCGTACCCATCCCGGTGGCGCCCTGGGGCGGCGGCTGCTGGTCCACGTGCGCGACATCATGCACAGCGGCGAAGCCCTGCCGGTGGTGGGCCTGGATGCGACCCTCAAGGCGGCCCTGCTGGAAATGACCCGCAAGGGCCTGGGCATGACTGCGGTCACCGACCACGGCCTGCGCCTGGTGGGCATCTTCACCGACGGCGACCTGCGCCGTCTGCTGGATCAGGACAAGGACGTGCGTGAACTCATGATCGCCGACGTCATGAAGCGCCATCCCCGCACCGTCTCCCAGAACGCCCTGGCCGTGGAGGCGGTCCGCATCATGGAAGAGACCCGGGTCAACGGCCTCCTGGCCCTGGACGACGAGGGGCGCCTCACCGGCGCCCTCAACATGCATGATCTCCTCAAGGCCGGCGTGGTTTGAACGGAACCCCCATGAACGACGACATCCTCCAGCGTGCCCGCGCCGTGCGCATGATCATTTTCGACGTGGACGGCGTGCTCACCGACGGCAGCCTGTTCTATGACGACCGGGGCGAGGAATACAAGGCCTTCAACTCCCGGGACGGCCACGGCATCAAGATGCTGCGCGCCAGCGGCGTGGACACCGGCATCATCACCGGCCGCACTTCCAACATCGTCCTGCACCGGGCTCGCAACCTGGGCATCGACCATGTCTTTCAGGGTGCCGACGACAAGTTGGTCGCCTATGGCGAGTTGCTCGCCCGGGTGGGTCTGGAACCCGATCAGATCGCTTACATGGGGGACGACGTGGTGGCCCTGCCGGTCATGAACCGCTGTGGTCTGGCCATCACCGTGCCCGACGCACCGGAGGAGGTAAAGGCCCGCTGCCAGTGGGTGACCCGGGCCCAGGCTGGACGGGGCGCGGCCCGGGAGGCCTGCGAGTTGATCATGCGCGCCCAGGCCACCTGGGCCGCCCAACTCGCCCTCTATGACCGATGACCGCCGGCTTCCACCAGATCAATTGGACACCCCTCGGGTTGGCCCTCTTGCTGGCCCTGCTGAGTTTCTGGCTGAACCACGTGGGCGGCCGCGTCGAACCGGTGGACACGGCGGGCTTCACCCATGATCCGGATTACATCGTCGAGGATTTCGACGCCCTGGCCTTCGACGTCAAGGGCACGCCCCACCAGCGCCTCATCGCCAAGCGCCTGACCCACTACATGGACGATGACACCACGGTGCTGGACAAACCGGTCATGCGCAGTCTGGACGATGAAGATCCGGTGATGGTGACCGCCCAACGGGCGCTGCTTTCCAGCGACGGCAACCAGGCCTACTTCATGGACAATGTCCGCGTGGAGCGACTTTCCAGCGGTGACCGGGCGTCCCTCACCCTGGAAACCGAGTACCTGCATGTCTCCCGGGACGCCAGGACCATGCGCAGCAACCGCCCCGTGGTCATGCGCCAGGGCCGCTCCCAGGTCTCCGCCAATGGCATGTTCGCCGACGACCGTGCCAGACTTCTCTCCCTGGATGGCAAAGTTCGAGGAACCTATGAAAAAACGCGCTGAACTGCTCCTCGCCTTGCTCCTGCTGGTGGTGCCTTTGGCCTGGGCGGAAAAAGCAGACCGGGACAAGCCGGTCAATGTGGAGGCCAACAGCCTCCGGGTGGACGACGCGAAAAAGGTCGCGGTATACGAAGGCCAGGTGGTCCTGACCCAGGGCACCCTGCTGATCACCGCCGACCGTATCGACGTGCGCCAGGACGACCAGGGCTTTTCTTCAGGAGAGGCCTACGGCAAGCCCGCCTATTTCCGCCAGAAGATGGATGGCAAGGACGAGTTCGCCGAGGGCTGGGCCGAGCGCATCGACTACGATGGCCGCGGCGACAGGCTCAAGCTGACCGGCCAGGCCCGGCTGAAGCGGGGCGAGGAGGAACTGCGCGGCAGCCTCATCACCTACGACGGGACCACCGGGTTCTACCAGGCCCAGGGCAGCGTCAGCGGCGTCCCGGGCCGGGTCAGGGCCGTGATTCGTCCGAAAAACAACAATCCCGCCGCCAAGCCGTGAGTCAGCTCGTCGCGGAAGACCTGAGCAAGCGCTACAAGTCCCGCCAGGTGGTGGCGGGCGCTTCCATCCAGGTGTCGAGCGGCGAGGTGGTGGGCCTGCTGGGCCCCAACGGCGCCGGGAAGACCACCTGCTTCTACATGATGGTTGGGTTGATCCGGGCGGACGGCGGGCGCATCCGCATGGACGACACCGAGTTGACCGACCTGCCAGTGTATCGCCGCGCCCGCCTTGGCCTGTCCTACCTGCCCCAGGAGCCCTCCATCTTCCGTCGCCTGTCCGTATCCGAGAACATCGCCGCCATGCTGGAGTTGAAGGGCTACGATGGCGTCGAAGTGGAAACCCGCCTGGAGAATCTGCTGGAGGATCTGCACATCACCCACCTGCGCGATGCCCCGGCGGTGGGCTTGTCCGGCGGCGAGCGGCGGCGTGTGGAAATCGCCCGGGCACTGGCCACCTCCCCCCGTTTCGTGCTGCTGGACGAGCCTTTCGCCGGCATCGATCCCATCTCGGTCATCGATATCCAGAAGATCGTCCGTTTCCTGACCGAGCGGGACATCGGCGTGCTCATCACCGATCACAACGTGCGCGAGACCCTGGGTATCTGCAACCGGGCCTATATCCTCAACGAGGGGCAGGTCATGGCGGCGGGAACGCCGGACGAAATTATTTACAATGAGACCGTCCGCAAGGTATACCTTGGCGAGCATTTCAAGCTCTGAACTCAATCCCCCCGCCTATCTGCCGATAAGCTTCGCATGAAGCAGAGCCTCCAGCTCAAGCTGCACCAGCAGCTCACCCTGACCCCCCAGTTGCAACAGTCCATCCGGCTGTTGCAGCTTTCCACAATGGAACTGGGGCAGGAGATCTCCCAGATGCTCCAGGACAACCCCCTGCTGGAACGCCTGGATGGGGAGGACCGCTTCGAGTCGCCCGCCCCGGAGTCGCTCGCGGAAGAGCAGCGCCACGACCGGGACGAGGTCTACGAGGAAATGGCCTGGGGCGACCGTTCGGTGGTGCCTTCCCACGGCAGCAGTGGCGACGACGAGGACCACGACTTCCAGCAGGCCGACGCCAGTCAGACCAATCTGCACCAGCACCTGACCAACCAACTCTCCCTGACACCCCTCTCCAGCCGCGACCGGCAACTCGTCAGTCTGCTCATCGAGGCCCTGGACGACGACGGTTACCTGGGAACCAGTCTGGATGAACTGGCGGAGCTGATGCCCGAGGAGATGGAGCTGGACCTCCTCGAGCTTCAGACTGCCCTCAAGCTCCTGCAAAGCTTCGATCCCGCCGGCGTGGCCGCCCGGGATCTGGGCGAATGCCTTTGGCTTCAACTTTGCGCCCTGCCCGCCGACACGCCCTTCCTGGACACCGCCAAGACCCTGGTGCGGGAACACCTGGGCCTGCTGGCCGACCGGGAATACGGCAAGCTGAAGAAGCTATATGACCTGAGCGATCCCGAGTTCATCCAGCTGCGCCAGCTCATCACCTCCCTCAATCCTCGTCCCGGCGCGGCCTTCGCACCCCTGGACACCCGCTACGTCACCCCCGACGTGTTCGTGAAGAAGCACAAGGGCCTGTGGATCGTGAGCCTGAACCCGGAAGCCGTGCCCAAGTTGCGCATCAACGAGATGTACGCTGGCATCCTCCGCGGCAACAAGGAGGGAGGCGGTTCCCTCTCCGCCCAGTTGCAGGAGGCGCGCTGGCTGATCAAGAACGTGCAGCAGCGATTCGAGACTATCCTGAAAGTGTCGCAGGCCATCGTGGACCGCCAGAGAATGTTCTTCGAACACGGCGAGGTGGCCATGCGGCCCCTGACCTTGAAGGAAATCGCCGAAGCCGTGGAACTGCACGAATCCACCATTTCCCGGGTGACCACCCAGAAATACATGATGACGCCCCGGGGCCTCTATGAATTCAAGTACTTCTTCGGCAGTTCCCTGGCCACCGAGGAGGGCGGCGCCACCTCCAGCACCGCCATCCGCGCCCTCATCAAGCAGTTCATCGAGGCGGAGAACCGAGCCAAGCCCCTGTCCGACAATTCCATTGCCGACATGCTGGGCAAGCAGGGGTTTGTGGTGGCCCGCCGTACCGTCGCCAAATACCGGGAGTTGATGAACATCCCTCCCGCCAACCAGCGCAAGTCCATCTGACCCGCGCATTACACAAGGAGCGTTGTATGAACCTCACCATCACAGGCCACCACCTGGAAATCACACCCGCGATCCGTGGATATGTGGAAGACAAGATGGCCCGCATTACCCGGCATTTCGACCAGGTGATCGACGTCTCCGTGATCCTCGCGGTGGAAAAGCTCAAGCACAAGGCGGAAGTGAACCTGCACGTACGCGGCAAGGACATCTTCGTGGAAGCCACCGACGCCGACATGTACGCCGCCATCGACGCCCTGGCCGACAAGCTGGATCGTCAGGTGGTGAAACACAAGGAAAAACTCGGCGACGCCCACCGCGAAGGCGGCATGAAGCGGCAGAGCGCCGACCTAGGCTGATCCGCCACCCCGCGCCCAGGGCGCGGGGATCCTCCAGGTTGACTCCATGAACCTCATCACCCCCCTGCTCCAGCCCGGACACGTCCTGGCGGATTTGGAAACCACCAGCAAGAAGCGCCTGTTCGAGCAGGTGGGCCAGTTGATCGAAAGCGGTCTCGGCGTCACCGCTTCCGAGGTCTTCGACAGCCTTTTCTCCCGGGAAAAGCTCGGCTCCACCGCCCTGGGCTACGGCATCGCCATTCCCCATGGCCGCATCAAGCATCTCAAGGAAACCGCCTGCGCCTTCATCCGCTTGAAGACGCCCATCGACTTCGATGCTCCGGACGGCGCTCCGGTGGACCTGGTCTTCATCCTCCTGGCTCCTGCCGCCGCCACCGACTTGCATCTCCAGATCCTCGGCGAGCTGGCGGCCATGTTCTCCGACGCAGCCTTCCGCGACCGCTTGCGCGGGGCGGCCGACGCCGGTGAACTGCACCGGCTCATCTCGGAATGGACGCCCTGAGCGAGTCCGCTTACGCGGGTACTCCCCCCGTCCAGACCATCCAGAGCTGCCATATCACGGTAGCGGAGCTCTTCCGCCAGGCCGGCGAACGCCTTCAGCTTTGTTGGATCTCCGGTCGTTCCGGCGGCCACCGGCAACTGACCTCCGACACGGTCCAGAAGCCTACTCTGGCCCTCATCGGCCATCTCAACTTCGTCCATCCCAATCGGGTCCAGGTACTGGGCTGCGCTGAAATGGACTACCTGCGCAACCTGACGACTGACGGCCTGCAGCACGCGGTGGACAACCTTTTCTCCACCGAGATCGCCGCCGTGGTGGTGGCCAACGGCGAGCCGGTTCCCGAGGCCCTGATCTCCGCGTCCGAGCGCACCGCCACCCCCCTGTTCACCTCCCCGGAACAGAGCCCCCTGCTCATGCGGGTGCTTTCCCACATGATGACCCAGGCCCTGGCGCCCTCCACCATCCTCCATGGCGTGTTCCTGGAGGTATCCGGCCTGGGCGTGCTCATCACCGGCGATCCCTCGGTGGGCAAGAGCGAACTGGCCCTGGAACTCATCACCCGGGGTCACCGCCTGGTGGCCGACGACGCCCTGGAGGTCTATGCCGTCTCCCCCGACACCCTGGAAGGGCGCTGCCCCACCCTGCTCCAGGACTTCATGGAAGTACGCGGTCTGGGCGTGCTCAACATCCGTCGCCTGTTCGGCGAAACCGCCGTCAAGCACAAGAAGAACCTGAAGCTCATCATCCACCTGACTCCGGCGGAAAGCTGGCAGTCCCTGGACCGTTTGGACATGCGCGCCAGCAACCGGGAGATCCTGGGCAGCGTGGTGCCCGAGGTCCGCATCCCCGTCGCCGTGGGCCGCAACCTGGCGGTGTTGGTGGAAGTGGCGGTGCGCAACCACATCCTCAAGCTGCGCGGCTTCAATTCCGCCGAGGAATTCGCCGAACGCCAGCGCGCCGCCATCGCGGCGGCTTCGCCGGAAGGGGGGCAGTGATGCGGCTGGTGCTCATCAGCGGCCTGTCCGGGTCCGGCAAGAGCGTGGCCCTCAAGGCCATGGAGGATGCAGGTTTCTATTGCGTCGACAACCTCCCCGCCGCCCTGTTGCCCGAGGTCGTGGAATACCTGCGTCTTACGAACGTCAGCGATGCCGCCGTGAGCATCGATGCCCGCAGCGGCGCCGGCCTGGCCAATCTGCCCACGATGCTGGAAAAGCTCCGGTTGCGTCTGGATCTGCGGGTCCTCTTCCTCACCGCCAAGGATGACACCCTGGTCAAGCGCTTCTCCGAAACCCGCCGCCACCATCCTCTGGCCACCGGTGATCGCTCCCTGGAGGAGTGCATCCGGGAGGAAAGAAACCTGCTGGCCCGCATTTCCGCCATCAGCCACCAGATGGACACCAGTGACCTCTCTGCCAACAGCCTTCGCGCGTGGATCAAGGATTTTCTGAATCTGGACAGCGCCACCTTCACCCTGGTGTTCGAATCCTTCGGCTTCAAACATGGCATTCCCATGGACGCCGATCTGGTCTTCGATGTCCGCTGTCTACCGAACCCTCATTACGATGCCACCTTGCGTTCCCTCACCGGCCGGGATGCCCCCGTCATCGCCTTTCTCCAGAACCACGCGCCGGTACAGGACATGCTGGAGGACATCCGCGCCTATCTGGCGAAGTGGCTCCCCGCCTACATTCGGGACAACCGCAGCTATTTCACGGTGGCCCTGGGCTGTACCGGTGGCCAGCATCGCTCCGTCTATTTCGCTGAAACCCTGGCCGACCATTTCCGGGACAGCCAGCAAGTACTGATCAGGCACCGGGAGCTCTCGTGATTCGGCGCGCGGCTGGCCTGCGCCCTGGAGACTGGATGATCCTTGCCTTGGGCGCCATCCTCCTCGCCACACTCTGGGCCCGGCAGGCGGACAGCCTGGACGGCCGGGTGGTCATCCGTCTGGACGGGCACGTGTTCGAGGAAGCCAGCCTTCGCCTCAATCGAGTCATCATCGTGCCCGGCCCTCTGGGCCCCAGCCGCATCGAAATCCGCGACGGCCGAGTCCGCGTCGCCGCCGACCCCAGCCCCCGCCAACTCTGCGTCCGCCAGGGCTGGATACCTCCCGGTGGCGCAGCGGTCTGCCTGCCCAACCGGATCTCCGTCGAAAACGCAGCCGCCGGTTACGACACCCTCAACTACTGACCCTCAAACTGCGAGCATGACCAGGGGATGATCTGGGATATCCTGGCCCCATAAATTAGTATTTCCTTATCTTCTTATATTTATTACAATCCTGTTCACATTGGGTCGGGGCCAGCAATTCCTGAAACAGGGCCTTCGGATCCAACGCAGCGTGCTCCCTGCTCGGCAGCGCGGACCGGAACCTCCGGGAAATGCCCAGAATGCCGGCGGATTGCCGGCGCCAGGCGGATCGATTTCCGCGCATCACAGGAGCGGCGAACGGCATCAGCCCCGCATCTCCTGACTTGTTCCCCATGGGGACGGTCCGAGGCAACCGGCCGTCCGCAGTGTTCGCGGTGACATGAAAGTTGCCATGAGCCACCCATCCCGGGTCCGAGGCGTTCGGGCGGTGGGTGAAGGAATGCGGAGACGGTCCATACAAGGGCTGTGGGAAGATCCAACGAAGGAGACGTGATGGAGACTGCCCATCAAGATCGGGGGGAGGGGGTGTTTGTGGCTCAGCCCGCGACCACAGCCCTGCTCTCAGCCTCGCTCTTTGCATTCCCCGCGCCTCTCTCCACCGGGGCTTTGCCCGCCTCGCGGCCATGAACCGCCTGCCCGTCGCCATCTCACGTCTGCCGGAGAGCATGGCCAGGCTGGCCTATTTCCAGGATTGGCCTGCGGACAGGATCGAGCGGTTGGCCGCCGGTGCCAGGATCATCGCCCTGACCAAGAACGACTGGCTCAGCCGCAAGGGCGAACAGATGCAATACCTCTACGTGGTCATGAGCGGCCTCGTTCGCCTATACATCCCGCTGCCCAACCACATGGAGAGGGTGGTGGCGTTGGTGGGCAAGGGCGACAGCTTTGGTGAGGCCTGCCTGATTCTCCAACAACCCTGCCCCTACAACGCAGTGGCTGGTCAGGACAGTCATCTCCTGGCCATCGACTCCATGCTCTTCCGGCGCGAAACCGGCCAGAGCCTGGCCCTCAGCCGCCAGGTCATGGAACGCATTTCCCGCCACTTCATGGAAACCCTGCGGGATACGGAAATCTGTGCCCAGCGTTCCAGCGTCCAGCGGGTGGCCAGTTACCTCCTGCTGCATCAACCCGGCTCGCAGGAACATTCCTTCCAGGTCAGCCTGCCGGCGAGAAAACAGGACGTGGCCGCCAAACTGGGCCTGACCCAGGAGACGTTCTCCCGTGTGCTCGGTTTCATGGAAAAACAGGGCCTCATCCAGGTCAAAGGTAAGCAGATCCATGTGGAAGATGGGTCCGGTCTCGCACGGATCACCTCCATGCGGGATCCCAAGGATGGGGAACGGGAAGCCGGAATTGATTCGAATCAAAAAAAATCCGGGTCATTTCGTACTACTTTCGACGGCTCATTAACCTGAGCCCCCTCTCTGGGCGCGGGCATCTGGAATGGATGTCCCGACCCAGCGCGTTCGGCCGATCCCGGCCAAATAGCCGGAAATACCACGGTTCATCAGTGCATCGCATGGAGGAGACCATGATGTTGAATGAGCACGGTGTTGGAATGTGGGCGAAAACCGCAGTCGGGCTGGCTGGCCTGGCCGCCGGATTGGCGGCTGCCGGTGGGGCGCCGTCCAAGCCCTGTGTGATCGCTGGGCGGGAGAGCCCGCCCAGCGTCTGTGCCGCCCACGCCAAGAGCGTCGCCGCGACCTGTTTCATCTGTCACGGGCCGGATGGCAAAAGTCTGGGCGCCATTCCCAGCCTGGCCGGCCAGGACAAGACCTACCTGATCACCGCGATGCAGGAGTTCAGGAATGGCAAGCGGGAATCCACCGTCATGCGCAAGTACGCCGTGGGCTACACCGACACGGAATATGAGGCACTCGCCGAATTCTTCAGCGCCATCAAGTGAACGCAAGCCCGAGGAGACAGCCATGACACTGCAACGTCGCGATTTCCTGAAATTCGCCGGCGCGAGCTTCGCCACCTTGATGGCGGGCCTGTCCAACCACCGTTCCGCCCTGGCGGCCGGCGCCAAGCCCAAGGTGGTGGTGGTGGGCGCCGGCTTCGGCGGCGCCACCTGCGCAAAATATCTGCGCCTGTGGGATTCCAACATCGACGTCACCCTGGTGGAGCCCAACGACAAGTTTTACTCCTGTCCTATGTCCAACTGGGTCATCGGCGGCATTCGCCAGTTCGACGATCTGGTCAAGAGCTACGACAACCTGCCAAAGTACGGTATCAGGATGGTGCGGGACAGCGCGTCCGGCGTGGACACGGACAAGCGTCTGCTCATCACCGAGGGGGGGAGAAAACTGCCCTACGACCGTCTGATCCTGGCCCCGGGCATCGAATTCATGACCGATCAGATCGAGGGCTATGCCGAGGGCGAGGCCGCCGGCAAGGTTCTGCATGCATGGAAAGCTGGCCACCAGACCATCGCCCTGAGAAAGCAGTTGGAGGCCATGCCCGACGGTGGCGTGTTCGTCATCGCCAGCCCACCCCCTCCAGGCCGTTGTGTTTCCGGTCCCTACGAACGCGCCAGCCTGGTGGCCCACTATTTCAAACAGGCCAAGCCCAGGTCCAAGATCATCATGCTGGACGCCCACATCGACGTGGTCTCCAAGGGCCCCATGTTCAAGGCTGCCTGGAAGAAGTTTTATCCGGGCATGATCGAACATCGGCCCTATAACCTGGTGACCAAGGTGGATCACAAGACCATGGTGGTCACCAGCGAGTTCGAGGATGTGAAGGCGAATGTCATCAACATCGTGCCCAAGCAGCGGGCCGCCGACATCTGCGCCAAGGCCGGTGTCCGCAACGATTCCGCCCAGGTCTGGTGCCCGGTGAACGGGGTCACCTACGAGGCCAAGGGGGTGCCCAACGTCCATGTGCTGGGCGACTGCGTAGCCTCCAACATGCCCAAGTCCGCCCACGTTTCCAGCAACCAGGCCAAGATCTGCGCAGCCGCCCTGGTGGAGATCTTCAATGGCCGGGAACCCGATCCCTACCCGGTCATCGGCAGCACCAGTTACTCCGCCACCTCCGACAGCACGTCCGGCCCCATTGCCGTGGTCATGCGCTACGACCCGGAAAAGGAGGCCTATATCCGGCAGCCGGAAGGGGGGGCCGCCGCGGAGAGCGACGAGATCAACTTCGCCTACAACCTGGCCTGGTTCAACAATCTCTGGGCCGACACCCTGGGCTGACCTCGGCCACTGTGCCCATGCTTCTCATCTGACCAGGAGGGCGGCTCCCGTGGCGACCGCAGGATCTGAATGGGGCCCTTCTGCCCCTCATCCTCCCGGTCTGCACCGGAGCCGTCCAGGACTTCACGCCCTTGATTCATGTCCATCCGAATCTGGTCTTTGGCGACCGGACTGGGACTTCACCGATGCCCAGGGGCAAGGACAACGCCTTGTCCTTCTCCCGCCAAAGCCATCTGATCCAGGTCCTGGAGGGTGGCGAGAAGTGCCAGGGCACCCGGAAGATCAGAGATGACCCCCATGGCCACCATTACCTTCGAAAAGTTTTACTGAGGCAAGGCCTACAATTACGCATCTATCCGCGCGAGCGCATTTGAAGAGGAGGCAACATGGTCAAGGCATTGGCAGGCTTCGTGATCGGCATGGTACTCGTGACCCTGGTGGGATGGATGATGATGCCCCGTCTGATGTTCAGCGAGCGGGAGAGTCCCTTCGGCGTGGAGGAAACCATCGCGCGCATTCAGCACAACATCGTCAACAACCCGGAACTGAAGGCCAAGGGCTGGTCCCTCTCCGGCTTGCGTAATCCAGCCAAGGCGGTGCAGACCGACGGCGGCAACGTGCTGCCGGTGATGATGATCGAGGCCTGCAGCACCCAATACTCCAAGCCCATCCTGCAGGAAGACACGGTGCGTTTCCTGTCCATCCTCATGCCCTGCAAGATCTCTGTCTACAAGAAGAACGACGGCAAGGTTTACATCGGCACCATGAACGCGGCCCTGATGGGCAAGATGTTTGGTCCCTTGGTGGGCGAGGTCATGGGCAAGGTGGCGGAGGATCAGAAGAAGTTCCTGATCTTCGACCCGAAGACTCCGGCTCCGCCCATGATCGTGCCGAGCGCGGCCCCGGCGGGCGGCGCCGGTGGCGGCTCGCAAGGCGGCTGCTGACGGTTCCGGTCCGAAAAACCTAGCCGAGGGATCCCCCATGTCGAAGAGCAAGTTTCTTTGGAGTCTGGCGCTGGCGGCTGTCGCGGCGCTCGCCATCGCCGCCGAGCAGGTTGGCAAGCAGTCCGCGCCAACCCCGTCCCAGGGGGTGAGCGTCGCACCCGCCACCCCGCCCAAACCCGTGGACAAGTCACTCGTGACCACGGCCGACCACAGCAGGTTCAAGGAACTGGACAAGGCTTTCGCCACCGGCCCGGAGGTGACCAAGGCCTGTCTGACCTGCCACACCGAGGCGGCCCGGCAGATCCATCGCACCAAGCACTGGACCTGGGAATTCAACAACCCTGCCACCGGCCAGAAGCTGGGCAAGAAGACCGTCATCAACAACTTCTGCACGGCGGTCCCCTCGAACCAGGCGTTCTGCACCGCCTGCCATGTGGGGTTTGGCTGGAAGGACGACTCCTTCGATTTCACCTCCCAGGTCAATGTGGACTGCCTGGTGTGCCACGACACTACCGGTACCTATCGCAAGTTGCCGGGCGACGCGGGCCATCCGCCCTACAAGGACGTGGAATACCCGCCCCATTCCGGCTAGATCGTCAAGGCGCCGGATCACAGGAACGGGGCCCAGAACGCGGGAAAAACCAGCCGCCGCACCTGTGCCGCCTGACACGTCTATGG
>CAZYEY010000198.1:0-30814 GCA_964646585.1 uncultured Thiobacillus sp.
CTGGGAAGCCGCCGCATCCAGCGCGGTGCCGCCGGCGGAAATGTTGGCGCCGGAGGTGGTGATGCCCAGGCTGGTCACGTCGGCCGAGAAGCCCGCCACCGACAGCACGTTGGAACCATCCTCGTTGAACAGCACGGTCAAAGAACCGTTCTGCAGGTAGTTGACGCCCTTGTAGTTGGCGTCTTCCACCATGTCGTTGATTTTCAGCAGGATCTGGCTGAACTGGGTGCCCAGGGCGGAACGGTCCGCCGTGGTGGCGGAACGGGCGGATTCCACCAGGCCCTTGGCGGATTCCAGCAGGGTCTTGATGCCGGAGATGCCCACGTCGGCTGCCTTGATGGTCTGGATCGCCTCGCCCATCGCATCCTTGCGGCCGACCAGATCATTGGCACGCTGGGTATGGCGGGCGGCCACGAAGTAGTTGGTGGGGTTGTCTAGGGCGCTGTTGACGCGCTTGCCGGTGGCCAGGCGATCCTGGGTGCGGTTGATCAGCGACTCCGTCAGCTGGAGGCTGACCACGTTCTGCCGCATGCTCGCCGTCAGTGCGATTTCCTTCATTGCTTGCTCCTTGCCATGGGTTTAGGGCACCACTCGGATAAACGGGTTCGGCCAGCAGCCGGTCCATTTCCAGTTACCAAAATCCACGATGAATCGCGGTTGGCGGGAACAAAGCAATGGCCATGCCAACATTTTCACCCTCCCCTCTGGCGAAAAAAAACGCGCCCGGGGGCGCGCCTTTTCCTGGGAAGGACAGCGTTCATCCGCCCGATACGCTGCCCTCCCGGACTTCCTTTTCACCGTTGGCGATGACGATGCGGTCCACGCCGCATTCCCAATGGATACCGGGGTGGCGGGCCGCCACAGTGGAGAACAGCGCCTTCCACCAAGCCTCGCGGCGCTGGGTGACATGGGCGTTTTCGCCGTTGGGCAAAGCCTTGGCGGCGGGATACGCAGCCACGTTGGCGTAGACAAAGCGGCGGGCGCGGACGAACAGTTCCTCCACGATCCAGGGCAGATCCTCGACGGCGCAATGCTCCAGCACATCGACGCAGATCACGCCGTCGAAGGGGCCGTCCGGCGGCGGGCTGTCACCCTCGGCGGCGGGCTCGTAGCACGCCACCTCGCTCACGCCCCAATATTGCTTGAGGCTGGGCCAGACGCCGGGCACGCCGGGCAGGGAGAGGTTGCACGCCCGGTACTGCCCGCCCTTGCCACTGCCATAGTCCAGCAACGTGCCGGCGGCGAAGCGGTCCACCAGGGCCTTGATCCTGGATGCGGCAAAAAAAACCGACTTGCCGGCAAAAACTTCCGGGTCCGCGTCATGCATGCGCCGGTACTGCTCCAGCAAGGCGCGGTAGCGGGGGCCGGGCTGGGCGCGGCTGTATGCGGGACGGACCGGCGACTCGCCCCCGCCCAGATAACGGCCCTTGAGATCCTCCACCAGCAGCAGGGTGGCCCCCATCCAGCTGCCTTCCGGGGTCTGCCGGTAGATGCGGCAGTCCGGGAACCAGGGGGAGCGCTCGCCCTCGCTCATCCAGCGCCAGTCCAGGATGTTGACCGGCACCAGCACCCGGGAGGGGCGGCCCACGGCGGCACGCAGATGGGTATTGGTGTTGCTCACCCCCACGTACTCGTCCAGACGGGCCATGAGGGCCAGCATCTGGTCCAGATCCTCGTTGAGGTCGGAAAGATCGTGGACGGGCCGCCCCAGGGCGGCAGCGAAGGCCTCGATCTCGCCGGGCTTGGGATGGCGCTGGAGGATGAGGACCGTGCCGGGGATGTCGCGCAAGGCCGCCGCCAGGGTTTCCAGAGGATATTCCTTGAAAGGCAGTCGCGACTTCTGGGTTTCCGGATCGCTCTTGTCGGCGCCGGCCCGCCAGGTCACGCCGATCAGCGGCGCGGTGGCGTCAGGCAGGGAAGCCAGTCTCGCGGCCAGCCGCTCCTCCGCGTCGGCGGGCGGAACCAAAGTCACCGAAGCGGGCGCCTGGCTCAGGTCGTTGACCCCCAGCGCCAGCGGAAGATCGCCGATGGAGAAGAGGAAATCGATATCCGGCGGCGTTTCGTTGCGTCCCACCACCTGGTCCAGGAAAGGCAGCCTGCGGGCGATGGGGGCGATCTTGTCGGCGGCGCGGTAGGCGATCCAGGCGCCCCGGGACTTCAGTTGGACCGCGAAGCGCAGGAAGAACAGCTCGTCGCCGATGCCCTGGTTGCGGGTCAGCAGAATGCGCTTGCCGGTCAGGTCGGCGGCCAGGGGGTGGTCCAGGAAAACCTGGGCGTTCTGGCGCTGCTTCACCGAGCCCCGGTAGAGATAATGCCGCCAGCCTTCGCCCAGGCGGCCCAGGTTGAGCAGGGCCAGCGCCAGGTTGTAGCGGGCTTCCTGGTAGTCGGCGTTGAGATAGACGGAAGCCTCCAGATGATCCAGGGCCTCGTCGATGCGCCCCAGTTCCATCAGGGCTGCCGCCAGGTTGCTGTGAACCTGGGCGTCGTCGGGCTGGATGGCCAGGGCGGCCTCGTAATAGGGAATCGCCTCGGCGGGCTGTTCCATCTCCTGGAGGGCCACCCCCCAGTTGTTGAGGGGCACCGCGTAGTCCGGACGCAGGGCAGCGGCCAGCTTGTAGTGGGCGATGGCATCCTGATAGCGGCGCTGCTCCTTGAGGGCGTTGCCCAGGTTGTTGTGGGCCTCGGCCACCTGGGGATGCTGGCTTAGGGTCCGCTCGTAGTCGTCCACCGCTGCCTTGAGCTCGTCCTCGAAGCGGGCCACGTATCGCTCGGCGTCGCCGGCCAGCATGAGGGCGTTCTTGAAGTTCTCCACCGACTCCGGAGTGCCGCCGTCCAGCTTGATGGACTGCTCATAGGCCTGGAGAGCCTCGGACAGCTTGCCCTGCTGCTGCAACAGCACGCCCAGGTTGTCGTAAGCCTTGGCGTATTCGGGCCACAGCCGGATGGCATGGCGCAGCTTGTCTTCCGCCTCCTTGAGGCGGCCCGCCCCCGCCAGGGCGATGGCCAGGTTGTTCCAGCCCTCGGCGAAGGCCGGATCGATCCGCACGGCCTTCTCGTAGGCCGCGATGGCCTCGTCATTGCGGCCCAGGGCCTGGTAGGCGCAGCCCAGGTGGCTGTAGGCCAGGGGAAAGTCCGGCCGGCTGGCGATGGCTTTGTTCAACAGTGGGATGGCCTGCTCCGGCTGGCCCCACTGCACCATGAGCACCCCTAGGCCGTGGAGGGCGTCGGCGTTGTTGGGCTCGCCCATGAGGGCCTTCTGGTAGACGGCCTCGGCTTCGTCGAGGCGGCCGTCCTCGTGCAGCCTGACAGCGATCTCCAGGGCCTGCTGGACGTTGACGACGCGGGGGGAGTTCATGGCTCCTTCCTCCATTGTTCGCAATGCAGCATGTGATCCCGCTCCCGGAACCACTCGGCGGCGTACTCGCAGTCCCGGCGCTCGTCGAAATAGGGGCCGCCCAGGGTGTAGTGGACCAGGGAAACATCCGGATTGGGCGGGTTGTAACCCACCAGGTGGTTCCAGCGCAGGGGGATGGCGCCGATCAGGTCATCGTTGCCCAACCATTTGAACTGGTGCAGTTCCAGACCGGTGGCGGTATTCACGTAATCCGGGGTCAGGGCCTTGCACTTGGCGTTATTGAACAGCATGACGCTGGACCAGTTCTTCTTCTCGTATTTGGTCTGCACCGTGCCCAGGAACTTCACTTCCTCGTTGGGCTGATGGTCGTGCTTGGTGCACATGACGGCGTAACGGTCGTCCCGCAGCTCCCAGAGCTTGGCGATGTCATCCAGCACCAGCATGTCGTTGTCGATGAAGAGGGACCAGCCCTCGTAGCCGGACAGGTAAGGCGTGAGAAATCGGGAGAAGGAGAACTCCGTGGAAGCCAGGGGATGCCGCTCCCGGTTGTAGATGCCGGAGAGCTGGCTGAGCATGATAGGGGTGATGGAAACCGGCCGCGACGAGCGCACCTGGATGCTGTGCTGCAAGACGTTGTAGAGGACGGGCAGTTTGGCGTCATAGCCAATGAATACGCGGATCACGGGGGTCTCCTTTCAGGCATTTCCAGTCAAATCGGCATGCAGGGCGGCCAGGGCCTCTTCCCAGCCTTCCAGTTTTTCCCGGTAGGTGGGCACGTTCGGATACCAGGGGCTGCGACCCGACGCCATCCAGCGCCAGTCGGGCGGATGGGGGATCAGAACCCGGCTGATGCGGCCGACGCCACCCCGGATATGGACGTTGGTATTGCTGACCGCGACATATTCATCGATCAGGCTCAACAGCGCCAGCATGACTTCCAGCTGCTCGTTGACGGCGCTGAAATCGTGGACCGGCCGACCCAGTCGTTCGGCGAAGCGGGCGACTTCCCCGGCCCGGGGCTTGCGCTGGAGGATGAGCACCTGACCGGGCACGTCCCGCAGCAGCCCGGCCAGGGCATCGGGGTCGATCTCCTTGTAGAGCACGTTCCACTTGGAGAACTCCTCCTTGGAGGTGCCCCCCCGCCAGGTCACGCCGATGAACGGCCCCGCCCCCAGAGGGGCGAGCAGGCGCCGGGCCTGGCCCAGGGCGCCGGGCGAGGGCGTCAGGGCCACCGGCGGGGGGATGTCCGCCGCGTCCGCCATGCCCACCGCCAGGGCCAGGTCGCAGACGGCGATGCGGTAATCCAGGTTGTCCGGCTCTTCCTTCAGGTTCACCGCCATGTCCAGGAAGGGCAGCTTGCCCACGAAGCTGGCGAGCTTGGGATTGGGCTGGTAGGCCAGCCAGGCGCCCCGGGCCTTCAATAGCGGCGCGAAACGCAGGAACAGGATCTCGTCGCCCAGCCCCTGGTCGTGGTGGATGAGGATGCGTCTGCCGGAAAGATCGGCGGGCAGGGGCTCCGCCAACAGCAGATGCTGGTAGTCGGCGATGCGGGTGACGTTGGGCCGGTGGGCGTAATTGCGCCAGCCCGCCTCCCACTCGCCGATCAGAAGTTGGGACAGGGCAAGGGAAAAGCGGATCTGGTCGTTGCCCGGCGCCCGGGCCAGGGCCAGCTCGAAGTAATGGCGGCGGGCCACGAAATCGCCCCGGCGGGCATAGAGGCTCGCCATGTTGACCAGGGGCATGGCCAGATCCTCCCGGGCCCCGGCCGCGCCCATGAAAGCGGCGGAGGCCTGGCTCCAGCGCTGGCGGGAGAACGCCACCAGCCCCAGGGCGTTGAGGGCGTGGGCGTCGCCGGGCTTGAGCTCCAGGGCCCGCCGCACCCGCGCCTCGGCTTCGTCCAGGCGGCGCTGGCCCCGCAGCAGCACCGAGATGCGGGTGAGGGTGGCCGGATTGTCGGGGGAAAGACGGTCCGAAGCCTCGAACTGGGCCAGGGCGTCATCGGCGCGGTCCATGTCCTCCAGCACCATGCCCAGGTGGAAGCGGGCCCAGGGGTGCTCCGGCTTCAGGGCCACGGCCTTTTCCAGGGCGGCCAGGGCGGCGGGTAGGTTCCTGGCCCGCTGCTCCAGCCCGCCCAGGGCGTACCAGGCATCGAAGTTCCCGGGCAGCAGCCGGGTGAGCTCGGCGAAATGGGGAATGGCCTCGGCCTCCCGCCCCAGGGCCAGCAGGGCGTGGGCCAGGCGCTCCCGGGCCACGGCATTAGTCGGCACAAGCTCCAGGAATCGGAGAAGAGGCGCCAGGGCCTGCCCGTGTCGAGCCGCGTCCGTCAGGGTGACGCCCAGGTTGAACAAGGCCTCCGGATAATCGGCCCGCTGCGCCAGGGCGGCCGTGAAGGCTTCGATGGCTTCATCGGTCCGCCCAAGTTGGCCCAGGACCACGCCCAGGTTGTTGCGGGCCTCGGGGTACTCGGGGCGCAGGTCCAGGGCGGCCCGGCAGGCCTCCAGGGCTGCCTCGGCCCGGCCCATCAGACGCAGGCATTCCGCCTGGTCGTTGCGCAGCTCGGGACTGTCCGGGGCCCGGGCCACGGCCCGGTCCAGCAGTTCCATGGCCAACTCGTGGCGGCCCTGGGTCAGATGGGCCAGGGCAGCGAGATGGAGGGCTTCGGGGTGATCCGGGGATTGGGCCAGCACCTGCTGGCAGACCATTTCGGCCAGGGAGACCTTGCCCGCCCGCAAATAGCCACGGGCCAGGCCCAGGGCCTGCATGACGTCCTGTGCGCTACGGGAATCGGCCATGGCGGGTCTTGTACGGAGACGCCGTAATGTACACTCCGGCGCAATTTGGAGGAACGAAAAACCCATGTGCGGCATCGCCGGCCTCATCGACAAGCACGGCAAGCTGGGCGCCCCGGCCCTGAACGCCATCCTGGCCCGCATGACCGATGCCATCGCCCACCGGGGGCCGGATGACGGCGGTATCTGGGTCTCTCCCGACGCCCGCGTCGCCCTGGGCCACCGCCGCCTCTCCGTCATCGATGTCAGCAGCGCCGGCCACCAGCCCATGCTGGCGAACACCGCTGCCGGTCCCCGGGCCCTGGTGTTCAACGGCGAGATCTACAACTACCGGGAATTGCGCCGGGGCCTGGAACAATCCGGCCAGGTCTTCCGCACCCAGACCGACACCGAGGTGCTGCTGGCCCTGCTGGACCGCCAGGGCATGCAGGCCCTGCCCCTGCTGGACGGCATGTATGCCTTCGGCCACTACGATTCGGCCAGCCGCAGCCTGCTCCTAGCCCGGGACGCCTTCGGCGAGAAGCCCCTGTATTACTGGGACGGGCCGGACTACTTCCTGTTCGCCTCGGAACTCTCCGCAATCCTGGCCTCGGGCCTGTTCGACGGCGCCATCGAGGCGGCGGAACTGGCCGCCTACCTGCACTTCCGCTACGTCCCCCAGCCCTTCAGCATCTTCAAGGACATCCGCAAGCTGGAGCCCGGCTGCCTGCTGGCCTGGCGCGACGGCAGGGTGGAGAAGAAGCGGCATTTCGTCTTCCAGCTCCCCGAGAACCTGCCCCTGGCCGACCCCCGCCAGGTGGCCGAGATCCTGGAAAACGAGCTGACGGCGGCGGTGAAGTCGCGGCTGGTGAGTGACGTGCCCCTGGGGGCCTTCCTCTCCAGCGGCGTGGATTCCTCCCTGGTCTGCGCCCTGGCCACCAGGAAGCTGGGCATCCCCATCAACACCTATACCATCGCCTTCGATGGCGGCGAATCCGAGCACGAGGACGCGGCCCGCATCGCCCAGGCCCTGGGCACCACCCACCACTGCCACCCGGTGAGCCACGCCGACCTGCTGGAGGTGGCGGCACGCATGGGCGCGATACTCGACGAGCCCAATGGCGACCGCTCCTGCGTGCCCACCTGGCTGCTCTCCCGCTTCGCCCGCCGGGACATCACCGTGGCCCTGTCCGGCGACGGCGGCGACGAGCTGTTCGCCGGCTACGGCCGCTATTTCGGCGCCCAGGCGGCCCTGGGCGACGGCCTCACCCCAGCCCAGCTGGCCCCCCAGTACTTCGACCGCTTCCTGCCGGTCATGCCCCTGGAGCAGCTGGTGAAGCTGTTCGGTGGCCTGCCCGACCGCTTCCAGGACATCTACGCCGCCCTGCTCTCCGCCATGACGCCCACGAAAGGCACGGTGAACACCCTGCGCGCGCTGGACGCCAACAGCTACCTGCCCGGCGCGGTGCTGGCCAAGGTGGACCGCATGAGCATGGCCCATTCCCTGGAAGTGCGGGCCCCCATCCTGGCCACCGGCATCGCCCGGCTGGCCGGGCGCATTCCCCTTGCCCAGCATCTGGCGGACGGCAAGGGCAAGTTCCTGTTGCGGGCCATCCTGAAGAAATACCTGCCCGCGGACTGGGTGGACCGTCCCAAGACCGGCTTCGGCATGCCCCCCGCCTTCCTCAAGGCCCACGCCGGGTTCTTCGGCAACCAGCTGGCCGAGGCGGTCCACGACGGTTCCGCCCTGGCCGGGCTTCTGGACGCGAAGCGCCTGCGCGCCCTGCTGCCTCAGGCCAACAACAACATCATCTGGGCCCTGATCGTCCTCAACCAATGGCTGGAAAAGGTGCGGGGCGGCCGGCAGCCGGTGACAAAGCCCCGGGCGGAAACCCTGCGCGGGGTGCATTTCGGCCGGGAGGAGACCGCCCCCAGCCACGGCCGCGACATCCTGGACATCCTGGCCAAGCCCCTGCCCCGCCGGCTGGAATCGCCGCCGCCGGGCATCGAGGGTCTCATCGCCGCCTTTGACGCTGCGGGGGTCGGTCCGGCCCCCATCAACGTCTTCACCTACCACACCCGGGTCGAGGCGGATTACCAGCCCATCGAGACCTTCGACATCAAGGGCCTGGACCACCGCAGGTTCGATTACGACTACATCCTGGCCTACTTCTCCCATGCCGCCGCCAGCTTCTTCCCCGGCGCCAACGTCATCCTGGTCACCGACGCCGACTCGCCAGCACCCCCTGGCCATCGCTTCAGCCACGTGGTCCGCCTGGACGTGAACAAGGACGAGCCCATGTACCAGCGGGTGCGGGCCATGGCCGCCTACGTGAATTCCGCGGCCTTCACCGCCACCACCCTGTTCCTGGATTCCGACGCCTTCGTGGGCAACGACTTCCGCGCCGTGCTGGAAGGCGATTTCGACATCGCCGCCACCTTCCGGCCGGACCCGGCCATGGTGCTCAACGAGGGGGTCCAGGCCGCATCGCATCTGCGGCCGGAGCAGGTGCGCGCCTTCTACAACGGCTATCTCGCCACGTATGAACGATTGGCGGATGACCCGGACGTGCAGGCCCGCTATCCCCACGGCATCAGGAAATGGCGGGGCGGCCAGCTTTCCCTCAATAGCGTGGGCTGGGACGGCGCCTACCCGGAAGCGGGGGAGATCCGGGAACTGGACGGCACCCGGATCCTCTACCTGCCCTGCGCCGACTACAACCACAAGCCCGGCCCCTCCGACGGCCTCCTGGACCTGCTGGCCAGGCAGGTGGTCCACTTCAAGGGCAATGCCAAGGAATTCGATTTTTTGCGCCGCTACACCCTGGAACGCAACCTGCCAGGCTGGCCCCTGGCGGACCTGAAGCTGGGCCTCAAGATCGCGGCCGACCCGGGTCCGGAAGCGGTGATGGAAGCCTGGGGCAAATTGCTGGAAGGGCGCCACTACGCCGCCGCCAGGAACCTCTGCGAATCCCTCCTCGCAACCCGGCCCGACGACGGCCTCGCCCATGCACTCATCGCCCTGATCCACTTCCGCATCGAAGGCGACTGGGACCGGGCCCGCACCCGCGCCCATCAGGCCCTGGCGGCCGGCGGCCTGCCGGAAAGCATCCAGGGTGAGATCGAACGCCTGCTGAAAACCACCGGAGCCCAGACCCCATGAGCCTCACCCCCAACTTTGCCCTGTTCAACAAGGAATTCACCAAGCCCCCCTTCGACAACCCCCTGGTGAAGAACCTGTTCGTCATGCACGTCCAGGCCCTGGCCCAGATGCTGGGCCTCAACCAGGCCGGCAGCGGCGCCGCGGTCCACGACGACATGATGGTCTGGTACCGCAACCTGGGTTTCCTGGAGGACTTCGACTTCATCCGCGCCATGGGCCCTCATGCCAAGGATCCCATCCTGCTGGCCCGGGTCTGGCGCATCTACACCCTGTGCTGGGCGGCGAAAAGCTGCCTGGCGGTGGATGGCGACTTCGTGGACCTGGGCTGCTACGACGGCAAGACCGTGGAGGTGATGGAGCGTTTCTGCGACTTCCGCCGGGTGGCAGGCAAGACCTGGTGGCTCTATGACATCTTCGACAACCCGCCCCAGGAGGCGAAGAAATCCGGCCACGGCCCCCAACTCTTCGACCAGGTGCGGGGCCATTTCGAGCCCCTGGGCAACTTTCGGGTCATCCAGGGCGCGGTGCCCGAAAGCTTCGGGCAGGGACTGCCCGAGAAAATCGCCTTCGCCCAGATCGATCTCAACGCCGCCGAGCCGGAACTGGCGGTGCTGCCCACGGTGGTGGAGCGCCTGAACCCCGGCGGCATGATCGTGTTCGACGACTTTGGCTTCAAGCGCTACCGCCTCTCCCACGTGGGCGAGCGGGAGTTCTTCCGGGCCCGGGGCGAACTGGTGTGGGAGAGCCCGACGGGCCAGGGCATCTACATCAAGCGCTGATCCGGGCTTCGTCCCATGCCGCCGTCCCGTCCCCTGTTTCCCCTGCTCTTCGTCTCCGGCCTGCTGCTGGCCTATTACCAGCGGGCCCTCAAACCCCGGCGCAAGGACCAGGGGGCCCTGCCCCTGCTGCTGAAATCCTTCTGGCTGGGGCCCCGGGCGATTCCCATCACCCACTTGCAACGGGCCAGCACCCATTCCTACACCCTGCTGCTGGACGAGGACTTCCCCACCGACGAGACGGGCCGCACCACCCTGATGCTGCTGGAGGACGGCCGCCCCCTGCCCTTGCCCCACACCACCTCCATCAAGGAGATCGCCGGCGAGGGCCGGGGCCGCTGGGTACACATCGGCCGCAAGATCCATTTCGCGCCCAGCGACAACGCCGACCTGGCGAAGACGCCCCACCAGTACCACCTCATCGACGGCCTGGGCGGCAATCCGGACCTCTTCGGCGCCCTGTCCAAGCTGGCCCAGATCAAATCCACCTTCCGCAACCCGGCGGCCTACGCCCTGGCCAAGCTCCAACTCATCCTGGGCAAGGCCCTGAGCCTGGGCCGCAGCGTAGAGACCGACTCTCGTCGCCTGACCCTGGAACACCTGAAGCTGGATCTTGCCGCCGCCGCCCTGCCCCATCTGGCGGTGGAACGCGTGGATCTGGAACTGGAACCGGAAGGGGCATGCCAGTGCTTCAAGGCAAAGCTGTCCGGCCTGGCCTGGGGCGGGTTCCGCCTGGATGAACTGGATCTGGAACTGGCCATGGATGCCGGCTACCGTCCCGGCCTGAGGGCCTTCTCGGCCCACCGGGGCGGGGCAACCCTCGCCACTTTGTCCACGGCATGGAACGGCCCCAGCTGGCAGTCGGCCCACCTCACCCTGAACGCATTGGACGGTCTCCGCACGGAATTGGCGGCTGCCTGTGGCGGCAAGGCGGCGGCGAAATCCTGGGTGGAAAGCTTCCTGGGCGATCTGGCGGCCAACCTGCTGCCCCTGGGGCTCGCCCTCGGCGAAGCAGAACAGGCCCGGCTGCTGGAATCCCTGGCTGGCGACGCCCCCGCCCTGGAACTGGACCTGCTCGACACCGGGGAGTGGATACGCATCCGGGTTTCCTCGCCAACCATGGCCGGAATCCGCGGTGGGGAACCCGAGCCGGCCGCGCGCCCGGATGCACCGCGCCCCACCGCCCTGCCCCAGGACTGGCGCCACCACATCGGCAAGCCCCTGGATCCGCACTTCGCCGCCCAGGTGGAAGCCAGCCTCGCTACCGGCGCCCCGGCCCCGGTGCTGCGCGGCATCCCCCGCTTCGTGGAATCGGACCGCTACGCCGGTTCCTTCTCCTTCCAATGGACCACCTACACCGACACCCAGTTGGACAGCCGCCAGGGCGTGGCCCTCACCGAGCAGGACCTGATCCTGAAGACGGGTCTCACGCCGGACGAGGTGGCGGGCAGGCTGGTGCTGGATGCCGGCGTGGGCACCGGCCGCCATGCGGAACTTCTGGCCGCCTGGGGCGCCCGGGTGGTGGGGGTGGATCTGTCCGAGGCAGTGGAGACCGCCCGGGACAACCTGGCCCGCTTTCCCAACGCCCTGGTCATGCAGGCCGACATCGGCGCCCTGCCCTTCCAGCCGGAAAGCTTCGATTTCATCTATTCCATCGGCGTGCTCCACCACACGCCGGACACCCGGGCCTATGCGGAAAAGCTGCTGAAGCTGCTGAAGCCCGGCGGCGGCTTCTGTCTATGGGTGTATCCGCCCAAGTTCGCGCGCCGGGGCGAATGGGTGCCCCTGGTCTCCCGGCTGCCGCCCAGGGCCTTCCAGGCTTGGTGCGAATGGGTCATCGACATCGCCCGGCCCCACCGGGGCAACCCCTGGCTGGAGGCCTTCATCCGCCAGTTTCCCTTCGCCACCCACCATCCCACCGCCCAGCGCAGCGTGCTGGCCCTGTTCGACGGCTACACCCCCACCTACCACTGGACCCATTCACCGGAAGAAGTGGCCGGCTGGTTCCGGGAGTGGGGGCTTGTGGACGTGCGCAAGCTGGAGGAACCCACGGCAGTGCGCGGGCGCAAGCCGGGCAGCTGAGGACTCAGTCTCCTTCGTTCGCCAAGGCCACCGATCCCACGCCGGTAGCCGGGTCGATGTCGATCCACACCTCGCAGTACTCGGTGAGGTCGTCCACCGGGGTGGGATCGTCGGCGCAACTGCAACCGGCGATGATGCCGGTGTAGAACAGGCCGGCCTTCACCCGGAGGCGGCCATCCCCTGCATCCACCCGCAGGATGGTGGCCCCCACCCGGTGGGCGCTGACGTGGCTGGAACGGGACAGGCCTTCCTGCAGGGGCAGCAGTCCCACGTCCAGGGCCTCGATCTCGGCCTTCACCGCAGCGCGGAAATCGCCGCCACCCAAGGCAGCGACCGAGCGGGGAAATCGCGCCGGTCCCACGGCCGGTCAGGCAGCGGAGAAGCTCATGCAGGCCAGCTTCTTCAGCACCACGCGCATGCGCTCCATCACCTGGTTCAGGGTGTTCTCGATGACGTCCGGGGAAATGCGCTCGGCGCTGTCGTTGCGGCCGGCGGCCCAGTTCACCGAAACCGCGATGGCGGCGTAGCAGAGCCCGATCTCCCGGGCCAGGTAGGCTTCCGGCATGCCCGTCATCCCGACCATGTCGGCCCCGTCCCTGGCCAGGCGCTCGATCTCCGCCTTGGTTTCCAGGCGGGGCCCCTGCACCGCCGCGTAGACCCCCGTCGCCCGGTAGTCCTCGCCCGCCTGGGCCAGGGCCTCCATGCAGCGCTGGCGCATGCTCTCGCAATAGGGCCAGGTGAAATCCAGATGGGCCACCTGCTTGCCGTTGTACTCGGCGAAAGTGGCCTCCCGGCCGTGGGTGTAGTCGATGATCTGGTCCGGCACGCAGAAGCGGCCCGGGGTCAGGCTGGCGTGGATGCCGCCCACCGTGGCCACGGAGACCACATGGGAGACCTTCTCCGCATGCAAGGCCCAGATGTTGGCCCGGTAGTTCACCAGATGGGGCGGGATGGTGTGACCGTAGCCGTGGCGGGCCAGGAAGACCACCGGATGTCCGTCCAGATCGCCGAAGGTGAGGGGTCCGGAGGGCTCGCCGTAGGGGGTGCGCGCCACCCGGCGATGGGTGATGGAAAGCCCGGGAAGCTTGGTGAGCCCGGTACCGCCGATGATGGCTAACATCATTCCTCCTTCAGGGCATAGATGGCGGGCAGGTTGCGCCAGAGGCCGTAGGCGTCCATGCCCATGCCCAGCACGTAGCGATTGGGCAGAGTGAGGCCGACGAAATCCGCCGCCACGGGCTTGGCCCGGCCGATGTCCTTGTCCGCCAGCACGGCGATCTTCACCTCGGCAGCCCCCAGTTCCAGGAGCTTGGCCTTGGCTGCCGCCAGGGTGTGGCCTTCGTCCAGGATATCGTCCATGAGCAGCACGCTGCGGCCCCTCAGATCCTTGCGCGGCAACACGGACCATTCGATCTCCCCGCCCCGGGTGCCGTCCCGGTAGCGGGTGGCATGCAGGTAGTCGAATTCCAGGGGGAAGCCCAGCCGGGGCAGGAGCTTGCCAGCGAACACCACGGCGCCGCCCATGATGCACAGGGCGATGGGGAAGCGGTCCGCCAGGGCGTCGGCAATCTGGCTGGCGAGGTGGTCCAGGGCCAGTTCCACCTCGGTGGCGCCGATGACGAGCTCGGCGCGGTTGAGGATGGCCCAGGCGTCGTTGAGTTGTTTATCCATGGTTACGGTCACTGTGAAATGAGATTGCCGCCCGATTCTCCCCTTTTTCGAAAAGGGGGAGGAAACCCGGACGCCCGCCCCCTTACCCTGCCAGGCCCCGCTGTCGCCGCGCCTCGTATAAGCAGACACCGGTGGCAACGGAGACGTTGAGGCTTTCCACCTGGCCGAACATGGGAATGCAGGCCAGCACGTCGCAGTGCTCCCGGGTCAGGCGGCGCATGCCGGTGCCCTCGGCGCCCAGGACCAGGGCAGCAGCGCCGGTGAAGTCGGCGTCGGCCAGGGTGCCGGCGGCTTCGTCGTCGGTGCCGATGATGAGGATGTGCCGGTCTTTCAGCTCCCGCAGGGTGCGGGCCAGATTGGTGACGGTGAGGTAGGGGACCGAATCGGCGGCGCCGGAAGCGGCCTTGATGGCCACGGCGGACAAGCCGGCGGAGCGATCCTTGGGGGCGATGACCGCGTGCACGCCGAAGGCGTCGGCGCTGCGCAGGCAGGCCCCCAGGTTGTGGGGATCGGTGATGCCATCCAGGATCAGCAGCAGGGGCGGCTCGGCCAGTTCATCCAGCACCGAGTCCAGATCCTTGGCGAGCCGGATGGGATCGGCCAGGGCCACCACGCCCTGGGACTTGCCCCGGGCCATCTCCTCGATGCGGGCGCCCTCGGCCAGGACCAGGCGCACGCCTTTGTCCTCGGCGGACTTGACCAGATCCTTGGCGCGGCGGTCCCGGCGGGCCTCATCCAGGTATATGACCTGGATGCTCTCCGGATGGTGGCGCAGGCGCGAGACGATGGCATGAAAGCCGTGGATGACCTGGCGCTGACTCATGCCGACCCTCCGAACCCGAATGCGACCCGTACCGGCAGACAAACCGATGAGGCTTCGGCGCAGGCTAACCTGCCAACAGGCAGGTTAAGCGAGCCCGGCGAGCGGCCGCAGCCAAAGCCGTGGATGATCTGGCGCTGGCTCATTTGCGCTTGCCCCCCCTACCCTTTTTCGCCGCCGGGGCGGGCTCTGGCCCTGAAGCGGGATGCGCGACGGGAATCGCGTCCTCCACCAGGGCGAAGTCGATGCGGGTGGTCTCCATGTCCACGCTCACCACCTTGATGCGTACCTTGTCGCCCAGGCGGAAGCGCTTGCCGGTCCGCTCGCCCATCATCTGGTGGCGGGTGGCGTCGAAATGGAAGTAGTCCTGGCCCAGCTCGGTGACATGGACCAGGCCCTCGACGAAGACGTCGTTGAGGGCCACGAAGACGCCAAAGCTCACCACGGCGGAGATGACGCCATCGAATTCCTCATTGAGCTTGTCCTGCATGTAGTAGCACTTCAGCCAGGCCACCACGTCCCGGGTGGCCTCGTCGGCCCGGCGCTCGGTCATGGAACAGTGCAGGCCGATCGCCGCCCAGTCGCCCGGGGCATGGGTCTCGTTCCTCAGGCAGGCCTTGATGGCCCGGTGCACCAGCAGGTCCGGATAGCGGCGGATGGGCGAGGTGAAGTGGGTGTAGGCCTCGTAGGCCAGGCCGAAGTGACCCACATTGTCCGGGCTGTAGATGGCCTGGCGCAGGGAGCGCAGCAGCACGGTCTGGAGCAGTTGCTCGTCGGGCCGGCCCTTGATCTTGGCCAGAAGATCGGCGTAGTCCTTGGCATGGGGTTCGTCGCCGCCGGTGAGGAAAAAGCCGAACTCGGCCAGGAACTCCTGCAAAGCCTTCAGCTTGTCCGGGGTGGGCCCCTCGTGGATGCGGTAGAGGGCGGGATGCTTCTTCTTGGCCAGGAATTCCGAAGCGCACACGTTGGCCGCCAGCATGCATTCCTCGATGAGGCGATGGGCGTCGTTACGGGAGGAAGGCACGATGCGCTCGATCTTGCCGTGCTCGTCGAACAGCATCTTGGTTTCCAGGGTCTCGAAGTCGATGGCGCCCCGCTTGCTCCGGGCCTTCAGCAACACCTTGAAGAGCTTGTGCAGGTGACGCAGGGGGTCCAGCAGCCAGACCTGATCCTTGCCCGGCTTGGTCGCGCCGGACAGCCAGTCCCACACCATGTTGTAGGTGAGGCGGGCCTTGGAATGCATGACCGCCGGGTAGAAGCGGTATTTCTTGATGCTGCCGGTGCTGGCGATCTCCATCTCGCAGACCATGCACAACCGGTCCACCTTGGGGTTCAGGGAGCACAGGCCATTGGAGAGTTCCTCCGGCAGCATGGGGATCACCCGGCGTGGGAAGTAGACCGAGTTGCCTCGCTCATAGGCTTCCTTGTCCAGGGCGGTGCCAGGCTTCACGTAGTGGGAAACGTCGGCGATGGCCACCCAGAGGCGGAAGCCCCGGCCTTCAGGCTGGCAATACACGGCATCGTCGAAATCCCGGGCATCCTCGCCGTCGATGGTCACCAGGGGCAGGTCGCGAACATCCTCCCGGTCCAGTCCGTCCACCGGCTCCAGGTCCTTCTTGGTGACGCCCTTGGGCAGCTTCCTGGCCTGGGCCAGCACCGCTTTGGAGAACTCGTGGGGCAGGTCGTGCTTGCGCAGGGCGATCTCAATCTCCATGCCCGGGTCGGCGTAGTTGCCCAGCACCTGGACCACCCTGCCCACCGGCGGCGCGTGCTTGGTGGGCTGCTCGACGATCTGCGCCATCACCACCTGGCCGTTGGAGGCGCCCAGGTCCTGATGGTCGGGAATCAGGATGTCCTGGCTGATCTTTTTGTTCTCGGCCACCACCCACTGATACCCGCGTTCCCGGTAGAGACGGCCCACCAGCACGGAATTGGCCCGCTCCAGGATTTCCACCACCTTGCCTTCCTTGCGGCCGCGCCGGTCCACGCCATGTTCCCGCACCATGACCCGGTCGCCGTGCAGCACGCCGCGCATTTCCTTCTCGGGCAGGGCGATGTCGCCGGAGCCATCGTCCGGGACGAAGAAGCCGAAGCCGTCCTTGTGGCCTTCCACCCGGCCCGCCTTGACCTCGATCTTCTCCGGCAGGCACAGGGCGCCCCGGCGGTTGAACAGCAGCTGGCCGTCCCGCTGCATGGCGCGCAGCCGGGCGGTGAAGGCTTCCGCCTCCTCCGGCTCGATGTCCAGGCGGAAGGCCAGGTCGTCGGGTTCGACGGGCTCCCCGGCCTCCTCCAGGAGTTGCAGGATGAACTCGCGGCTGGGCAGGGCCTGGCCGTACTTGGCCCGTTCCCGTTCCAGGAAGGGATCCTGCCAGCGCAGGGATTTGTGGCTGCGGTGGGTTTTCTTCTTGCCGCCCGGCGGGGTTTCCGGAGCGTTCTGAACTACGTTGGACTTGGCTTTGGAAGATGTTTTTTTCGTTGACATGAATTCGTGGAGATCGTTAAGATGCGCGCCTTCTTGGCCCAGGTGGCGGAATTGGTAGACGCACTAGGTTCAGGTCCTAGCGCTCGCAAGGGCGTGGAGGTTCGAGTCCTCTCCTGGGCACCAAGTCAAACAAAAAGCCGGCTTCTCAGCCGGCTTTTTTCATTTCCGGGTAATCCCGGCGCCGGACGCGGCGGATGGTATCACGGACGCCCACCGCGGCGCTCCGGCGAGACCCGAAGCGAGCCAGGCTTCCCGGTTCCGATGCGGAATCTGCGTTCCCGTTATCGGAACGCCGTGACCGCCATCCACTTTCCTCAAGGAAGCTTTCAAGATCTCCGGCGGGCCGTCGATAAAGGCTTCCCGCCCCCGCCCAGGGGCCTGCCATGAACCTCGACAGCGCCAGTCACGCCCCCGACCCTGTCCGGGAGGAACGACGCAAGCGGCCCGACCTGCGGGCAATTTTCGAGGAGGTCATCCATCGACTCGAGCCCTTCTTCAGCAAGACGGACGGGCTCAACGGCGGCCCTGCGGAATATTGGGCAGCCCGGGTCATTCACGACGCCCATCCGGATCTCTCCCACCACGACGCCCGGGTGCTGGTGGACGCGGCGGCCCGGTATTTCCGCGATCGCGCCCAGGGCAAGCGCTCCTAGCGTCTGTTTCAGAGGCCATCAGCGCCGCCGCAGATAGGAAACGAAGTCGTACCCCAACCCATCGGGGCTCACCCGCTGATCCCTGGCCATTTCCTCCCATTCACCCCGGTCGAAGGCCGGAAACCAGGCATCCCCTGCATAGTCGGCCTGGATTTCCGTGAGATAGAGCCGGTCCGCCCGGGGCAGCACTTGGGCGTACATCTGCGCCCCGCCCACGAAGAAGATTTCCGGATCGCCGGCGCAGGCAGCGATGGCGGCATCGATGGAAGTGGCGGTCAGGCAGCCTTCCATGCGATAAGCGGCGTCCCGGGTGACGATGACCGTGGTGCGTCCCGGCAGGGGCTTGCCGATGGATTCGTAGGTCTTGCGCCCCATGATGATGTGATGGCCCATGGTCAGGGTCTTGAAGTGCTTGAGGTCTTCCGGCAGCCGCCAGGGCAGCCTGTTGTTGACGCCGATGACGCGGTTCCTCGCCAGGGCGGCGATGACGGACAGGATGGGGGTTTGCATGGTTCGGGTCGGGGCTTCTGGGACGCCCCAATCATGCCTGGCCTGGCTCGCCGGAGGCAAACGCGCGATCACCGGGCCCAGCGCCCGGCTCACCTTCTCCAAGACCTCCAGAACGTTGACCCTGGTGGCCGAATCCAGGGGGGGCCGGTGGGTTCGTCGCACAGCAGCACGGCGGGATTCTTGGCGATGGTCACCCGCTGTTGCTCGCCGCCGGAGAGCTGGTCAGGAAAATGATCCAGCGCTCGTCCGAAACCACGAGACCCAGGGCTTCCTGGCGATCCATGGGGGACTTCCCCCATGCGGTAGGTCTTGGTCAGGCCCCGGTCCCGGAAGACGGTGTCCCGTTCAGCCGTGCTTCAGGATGGGGCGGGGCGGCGTTTGCCGCGGGAAGGGGTACCTACACCGCCACCGGCGCCTTGATGCCCGGATGGGGATCGTAGCCTTCCAGGGTGAAGTCCTCGTACCTGAAGGCGAACAGATCGGTGACCGCCGGGTTGAGCCGCATGGTGGGCAGGGCCCGGGGTTCCCGGGAGAGTTGCAGGTTCACCTGCTCCAGATGGTTGAGGTAGATGTGGGCGTCGCCCAGGGTGTGGACGAAGTCGCCGGGCTTCAGGCCCGTCACCTGGGTGATCATCAGGGTGAGCAGCGCATAGCTGGCAATGTTGAAGGGCACGCCCAGGAAGATGTCGGCGCTGCGCTGGTAGAGCTGGCAGGAGAGCCTGCCTTCGGCCACGTAGAACTGGAAGAAGGCGTGGCAGGGTGGCAGCTTCATGGATTCCAGCTCGCCCACGTTCCAGGCGGAGACGATGATGCGGCGGGAGTCCGGATTGTGCTTGAGTGTTTGCAGCACTTCGGAGATCTGGTCGATGTGGCGGCCGTCCCGGGTCGGCCAGGAACGCCACTGGTAGCCGTAGATGGGCCCCAGGTCGCCGTTCTCATCGGCCCATTCGTCCCAGATGGAAACGCCGTTGTCCTTCAGGTACTTGATGTTGGTGTCGCCCTTCAGGAACCAGAGCAGTTCATGGATGATGGACTTGAGGTGGACCTTCTTGGTGGTGAGGAGCGGAAAGCCCTCGGAGAGGTCGAAACGCATCTGGTAGCCGAACACGGAGATCGTGCCGGTGCCGGTGCGGTCGGACTTTTTCGTGCCATGGGCGAGGACATGCCGGAGCAGGTCGAGGTATTGCCGCATCAGGTACCTTCCTTGAGCAGATGCTGGTAGACCAGATTCATGATGATCAGGCGCTGGGATTGGGAAAGCTCGCCGAACTGGAGGCCGAAGGTTTTCATGGGCTTGCCCTGATCGTCTTCCTGCCCCAGGGATCGGATGATGGCGGGCGTCTTCACGTATTCCTCCATGTCGCCCAGCTTCACCTTGAAGGACAACCACAGGGTCTGGTCCTTGTTGCCCAACATCACGGGGGAGAACAGTTTGGCGCCACCCACGCTGATGTCCACCATCTTGGCGGCGCCTGTCTGGCGGCCTTCCTCGCTCTCATGGACGGCAACGATGATGTTGGCCGGCGCCCGCATGGCCTTGCGGATACGCATGGCCTGGACGTTGTCCGGATAGGACAGGTGCAGATAGGGAAAGGGCTGCAATTGGGCCTTCAGCACCTTGGCCTTGAAGGCGCAGACGTTGAGGCCCGAGAAGGCGCGGATGAGGAAGGTCTGGCCATCGCGGATGAAGATGAGCTTGCCGTCCACCATGGGGGCCGTGACCAGCACGCTCTTGGGCTTGAGGATACCGATGACCCGCACCGTGTAACGCTCCGTCTGCCCTTCCAGCAGGGGTTGCAGTTGCAGGGTGTCGTCGGGCATGAGCTTGATGGCATCGAAGCTCAGGGTCTCCTCCTGGGGCTTGGCGGGCCCGCCCCCCGGCTCGGTGGCGGCATTTCCCTCGGGAAGAGCCGAATGGCTGTATGCGGGCCGGATCGGCTTGTTCTCGCGGAAAAGGCCCTTTTCCAGCAGCACCTGGAGCTGGTGCTCGCTAGTGACGGTGACGCCACGATTCAGGAGCAGGTTGCGGTCGGCGTCGTAGACGGCGAAGGGCAACGGCTTGCCCACTTCGATCTCCGCCTTGCGCACCGGCATCAAAAATTCTTCATCCGCCATTCTCGTGGTCTCCTCGAAGTGGGCCCGTCTGGATGAAATCCCGTTCCAGCTGCTCAAGGCCGGCATTGTAGGCGTCAGCGAAGGAAATGGTGATGTCCGTATGGTTCTGGATGCCCCGCAGCATGGCGGTGAAGGCGTCGGGGTCGCGCCCCATGAGGTATGCCATGAAGCGCCATGAGGCCCGGTAGAACGCGTGGATATCGAGTCCGAACTGGTCGGCCCGATGACGCCTGCCGGGCACGTCCAAGCGGCTGAAATCCACCTGCCGGCCCTCGTTCCAGGCAGCGCGAACCGCGTCGTCCGTGGCGAACTCGGCGCCGCCACCCTCGGCCACCAGGCTGGCCAGTCCCTCGTGGAACCAGACCGGCAGCCAGGGGGTGTAGTGGCCCAGGCGCTGGTTCAGGTGCAGGTGGGACAATTCATGGGTGAGGATGGCCGCCAATCTGTCCGACTCCGGTCCGAACAGGTTGGCGGAGAGCACCAGCATGTCCCCCGGCAGCACTGCGGCGCTGAAGCCGGAGCCGGACACCAGGCGGGAAAAGCATTGGGGATCGACGCAGACGTGGACCCGGGGGGGATGCCGGAAAGGCAGGCCGTGGACCCTTTCCACCCGGGCCACCGCCCTGTCCAGCAGGGCCGCCACCCGGATGGCCTGGTCCTCGCCGCCCGGTTCATGCAACACCCGAGGATCGGCGGCGAGGGGGAGAAAGCCTGCCCCATCCCATGGAGGCCGGACCGTGGTGGCCGCGCAGGCAGTCTGAAACAGGGCCAGCAGGCTAATGCAGGCGGCTCTTGCCCAGCTCATCCAGGATATCCAGCAGCAATCTCCGACCCAGGGCGCCCATGCCCTTCGCCAGCCGCTCCGCATCCCGCTCGCCGTTCACCAGGCGGCGCATGAGGCCGCCCAGCCGGGCCATGTCGCCCCCGGCCCGCACCATCTGCTCGGCCATGTTGGCCAGGGCAGCCAGGGCCTGGGCATCGCCCCGGGCCGCGGCGTCGATCATGGCCGCCAAGCCCGGCGCCGCCGCTGATGCATCGGGCTTTTTTTCCAGTGGCGGCAGGGTGGCGGGATTCTCCAGGCCGCGCAGGACGGCATCGACGATGATGCGGTCCTCTTCATCCAGCCCCAGCTTGATGGAATCGTCCCGCCTGCCATCCACCACCTGGCGCAGGGCGGCCGCCAGGCGTGGCCAGCCCTGGCCCTCGGCCACGGACAGGATTTGCATCAGCTCCGGCAGGCGGGAGCGGTCCCGCAGCGCCCCCACCACCGCATGGATGAAGGGTCCATGCATCAGCAGGACCTGCTCGACCGCGTCAGGCAGGCGGGCCATCTTCGCCCCCACCGCCGGAGACATCGGCCAGGCGCTTCCAGTGGCCGTCCACCAGCGCCTCCATGGGCCGGAAGCGGCGCTTGTAGGCCATCTTGCCTGAATCGGCGATCCAGTAGCCCAGGTAGAGATAGGGCAGCCCCATCTCTCTGGCCAGATTCAACTGGGTCAGCACGCCAAAGGTGCCCAGGCCGCGCCGGGCGAGATCGGGCTCGTAGAAGGTGTAGACGGCGGACAGGCCGTCCATGAGGCGGTCGATGAGGGCCACCATGACCACTTCCCCCCCCAGGGTGAACTCGGCCAGGGCGCTGTCCACCCGGCTTTGCAGCAGAAAGCCGCGGAACTGCTCCCGGTCATCCTGGTCCATGCCGCCCCCGGCGTGGCGGGAGGACTGGTAGCGGCGGTAGAGGCGGTAATGGGCCTCGTCGAAGACCAGGGGCCGCAGCCGCATCTCCAGATCGGCGTTGCGGGCCAGGCAGCGGCGCTGGCTGCGTCCGGCCCGGAAGGCATCCACCGGAATCCGCACCGGGATGCATTCCTGGCAGGCGTCGCAACGGGGCCGGTAAACGTGGTGGCCGCTGCGGCGAAAACCCAGCCGCACCAGCTCGCTGTAGACCACGGTATCCACCAGCCCGCCCGGAGCGGCCACCTGGGAGCGGGCTTGGCGCTCCGGCAGATAGCTGCATGGATAGGGTGCCGTCAGATAGAACTGGAGGCGGAAGATGGGCAGTTCGTTGAGGGAACTCATGGCCGGAATTCTAAGGTCCATTTGCCAGGAAGGCCGGGTTCGCCGGTCAGCCCCGCCAGCAGCGCGGCGAATTCGGAACGGGGGATCTCCCGGGCGCCCAGGGACGCCAGGTGGGCGGTACGCATCTGGCAGTCGATCACCTCGAAGCCCCGCGCCGCGAGAAAGCGGACCAGATGGGCCAGGGCGATCTTGGAGGCGTCGGTCTGGCGCGTGAACATGGACTCGCCGAAGAACGCCCGGCCGAGGGCGACGCCGTACAGGCCCCCCGCCAATTGGAGGCCATTCTCTCCTTGCATCCAGGTCTCGATCGAGTGTGCATAGCCCGCCTCGTGCAATGCCGTGTACGCCGCCATCATCGCGGGGGATATCCAGGTGCCGGAGGCGCCTTCCCGGGGCGCCGCGCACTCCCCCATCACCCGGGCGAACGCCGTGTCCGCCCACACCTCGTAATCGGCACGGGCCAGACGTTTCTTGAGGGAGCGGGAGACCTTGAACTCGCCGGGGAACAACACCATGCGTGGATCCGGGGACCACCAAAGGATGGGCTCTCCCGGGTTGAACCAGGGAAAGATGCCGCGCCGATAGGCGGCCAACAGGCGGGCAACGGACAAGTCGCCCCCTGCCGCCAGGAGGCCGTTGGGCGCCTTCAATGCCCGCTCCAGCGGAGGAAAGGGCATCTGACCATGAAGCCAGGGAATCATGTGCGTTGCTCCATGTGCGTCGAAATGTCGTAAGTGTTTATACCTATTACCCACAAATGGTTTTTAACGGATATTCACACCGGTGAACGCCTCCGGCTGCCGGGGCATGAAGGTTGGAGGGATACCATGGATCGAGGCGCTTGCGGATGAGTCAGCGGGTGAGTGGGTGACACCGCTATGAAGCTCATACACCGGATCTGGCTGGCCACCACCGCCATCATGGTGGTGGCCCTGGGCAGTCTCGCCCTGCTCAGCCATCAACTGGCTGGCTCCCGGGTGGAAGAGGATGTGCTGAATACGGCACGGACCCTGCGCGATCTGCTGATGACGGTGCGCTACACCTACCACCAACGCTTCCTCGCCAGCGGCCTGCCCCTGACGGACCAGACGCTGGGCTTTCTGCCGGCCCACGCCATGTCCGGCATATCCGACAACTTCCAGCGCTTCCACAGCATGGGTGTGCGTTTCCGCAATGTGAGCGATCAGGCCCGCAATCCGGCCAATCAGGCGGATGGCGCCGAATTGGAGGCCATTCACTGGTTCCGCCAGCATCCCGAGGCCAAGGAAAGACTGATCCAGGTCCAGGGCGCCAGTGGGTCCGGCCACGATTTCCTGTATGCCAGCCCCATCCGCATCGAGCCCTACTGTCTCAAGTGCCACGGCCATCCCGCCGACGCGCCGGCCGCGATCCGCGACCGCTACCAGGCCGGGTTCGGCTACCGGGCGGGCGAAGTGCGCGGCATCCTCGCCATCCACCTGCCGGCCGCCGCCGCCGAAGCCCGGGTGAAGTCGGCGGTGCTGCGGGAACAACTGGTGCATCTGAGTGGATTCCTGCTGGCCCTCATGGCCGGCGGACTGCTCATGCACAGATTGGTGGTAAGGCGGCTGCGCGACTTCAAGCGCGGCGCCCTGCGCCTGGCCAGGGGGGACTACGACGCCCGCCTGGAGGTGCGTGGCCCGGAGGAAACCGCGGAACTGGCCGAGGCCTTCAACCGCATGGCCGCCGCCATCCAGCAGCGGGACGAATCCATCCGCCAGAGCCAGCACCGGCTCCACGCCCTGTTCGCCAACATGTCCGAGGGCTGTGCATTGCACCAGTTGATCCGGGACGGTTCCGGCCATCCCGTGGATTACCGGATCCTGGAGGTGAACGAAGGCTTCGAGACCCACACTGGCCTGAGCGCCAAGGACGTGGTGGGCAAATCGGCCCGGGAAGCCTTCGGCAGCGAAGAGCCACCCTATCTGGAGGAATTCGCCAGGGTGGTGGAGAGCGGAACTCCCATGCGCATGCAGCGTTACTTCGAGCCCCTTGGCCGTCACCTGGATATTTCCGTGTCCCCCCAGGAGGGAGACGGCTTCGCCACGCTGATCACCGACATCAGCGACCGCATCGTGTCCGAGCTGGCCCTGAGCGCCAGCGAGGCGCGCTCGAACAGCATCCTGGCCGTGGTGCCCGTGGGCATCGGCATGGTGATCGATCGTGTGCTCAAGGAAGTGAACGACTGCCTGGTGAGCATGACCGGCTACAGCCGGGAGGACCTGCTCGACCGCTCCTCCCGGCAACTCTATGTGTCCGATCAGGAGTTCGAGCGGGTAGGCCGGGAAATCCACGGTGAGATCCGGGACCAGGGCATCGGCACCGCGGAAACCCAGTGGAAACGCAAGGATGGCGGCATCCTGGACATCATCCTGTCCGCCGTCCCCATCGACCCCGCCAACCTGGACAAGGGCGTGATCTTCACCGCCCAGGACGTCACCGCCCGGCACCGGGCCGAGGCTGCCTTGCGGGACAGCGAGACCATGTTCCACACCATGGTGGACTGGACCTTCGACTGGGAATACTGGGTCAATCCCGACGGCAGCTTCCACTACATGACCCCCTCGACGGAGCGGGTGACCGGCTACACCATCGAGGACTTCCAGCGCAATCCCGGCCTCATCGACGCCATCGTCCACCCCGAGGATCGCAAGATCTGGCTCGGTCACGTCCATCACCATCTGCCCTCGGGTTCCTGCGAGGAGATCGTCGAGTTGGATTTCCGCATCGTGCGCAAGCAGGGCGACGTCCGCTGGGTCACCCATACCTGCCGGCCGGTGTGCGACGCCGAGGCACGCTATCTGGGCCGCCGGGTGACGGTACGGGACATCACCGCGCGCAAGGATGCCGAAGAACAGATCCGTTACCTGGCCTACTTCGATCCCCTCACCGGCCTGCCCAACCGGCGCCTGTTCCTGGACCGGCTGGGTCAGGCCCTCATTTCCAGCACCCGGGGCCGGCAATACGGCGCCCTGCTCATGTTGGACCTGGACCGTTTCAAATCCCTCAATGACACCCGGGGCCATGACGCCGGCGACCGCCTGCTGGTGGAGGTGGCCCGGCGTCTGCGCGCCTGCGTCCGTCAGGAGGACACGGTAGCCCGCCTGGGGGGCGACGAATACGTGGTCATGCTGGAGGACCTGGGTAGCGAGGAAGCCACCGCCGCCCACCAGGCGGAAATCGTCGCCGAAAAGGTGCGCCGCGCCCTCAACGAACCCTATCTCCTGGAAGGCCTGGAGCGGGAGCACCACAGTACCCCCAGCATCGGCCTGACCCTGTTCCGGGGACAGGACACCCCCATCGACGTGCTGCTCACGCAAGCCTACGGGGCCCTCTATCAGTCCAAGGAGGCGGGCCGCAACACCACGCGCTTCTTCAACCCGGCCATGCAGGCCGCCATCGACTGGCGCATCGGCATGGAAAACGCCCTGCGGCGCGGCCTGCGGCAGGGCGAGTTCCAGTTGTTCTACCAGCCCCAGACGGATCACGACGGCCACCTCATCGGCGCCGAGGCCCTGTTGCGCTGGCTGCCGCCCGGCCAGGGCCCGGTTTCCCCCGCCCAATTCATCCCCCTGGCGGAAGAGACCGGGCTCATCCTGCCCCTGGGCCAATGGGTGGTGGATACCGCCTGCGCCCAGCTCAAAGCCTGGGTAGCGCACCCCGCCACCCGGGATCTGCGCCTGGCCATCAACGTCAGCGCCCGCCAGTTCCACCAGCCCGACTTCGTCACTCTGGTCAGCCACAGCCTGGAACGCGCCGGCGCCAATCCCGCCCTGCTCAAGCTGGAACTGACCGAAAGCGTGGTGCTGAGCAACATCGAGGAAGTCATCCACCGCATGGAACAACTCCGGGCCCTGGGCGTGGGCTTCTCCCTGGATGATTTCGGCACCGGGTATTCCTCCCTGTCCTATCTCAAGCGCCTGCCCCTGGACCAGTTGAAGATCGACCAGTCCTTCGTCCGGGACGTTCCCCAGGACCCCAACGACGCCGCCATCGTCCGCGCTATCCTGGCCATGAGCCGGTCCCTGGGCCTGCAGGTCATCGCCGAGGGGGTGGAAACCCCGGAACAACGGGACTTCCTGCGGGAGAACGGCTGTACCGCCTATCAGGGCTACCTGTTCGGCCGCCCCATGCCCATTGGCGAATGGGATGCCCTGCTCTGAGGCTCAGAAATCGAAATAGTCCGATCCTCGGCGCCCCAACGCCGCGCGTGCCTCGGGATAGTCCGGAAACAACGCCCCCACCTCCCGCCAGAAGGCGGGGGAGTGGTTGCGTTGTTTGAAATGCGCCAGTTCGTGGCAGATCACGTAGTCGATCTCCTTCGGGCTCGCCTTCACCAGCCGCCAATTGAGGCTCACCACTCCCCGGGGGGAGAGGCTGCCCCAGCGGGTGCGTGCATCGGACAGGCGCAGGGGCGGCGGCTCCCGGCCAAGCCGGGCGCATTGGGTGGCCAGGCGCTGCGCCAGCAGTTCCCGGGCCTGGCCCTGGTACCAGCGCTTCACCACCGCCGGCACGGATGGGGGCTCGGCGGCGCAGAGCAGATGCCCATCCTCCCGGCGCACGCCAGGCCCGCCGGCGGGGGCGAGCAGGCGCAGGATCAGGCTGGCGCCCAGCCAGGGCAGTTCGGCCCCTTCCCGCCATTGGAAGACCCGGCTTTGGGCGGCTTCCAGCCGCTGGCGCAGCCAGCCGGCGTGCTTGGCGAGGAAAAGGTCCACCTCCCGCTGGGGCAGGCGCAAGGGCGCGTTGACGGCCACCTCGCCCGCGTCAGAGACGCGCAAGGCCAGGGTGCGGCGGGCGGAACTGCGCTTCAGCCGATAGACCGCCTCGGGGCCGGCCAGGGGAAGGGGAAGGACTTCCTCGCTGCGGGTGGGCGCGCGCCGCCCCAGGAACGTCTTCACCACAGGCCCTGCCGGACCATGCTCCGGCGCAGGTAGGCGATCTGGGTCTGCAAGGGCAACTGCTTCGGGCAGACATCCTGACAGCCCAGCAGGCTCATGCAGCCGAAGACGCCGCTGTCATCCCCCACCACCGCATAGAAGTCGGCGTCGCTACGCGCGTCCCGGGGATCCAGGCGGAAGCGGGCGATCTTGTTGAGGCCCACGGCGCCGACGAAATCCGGCCGCATCCGGGCCGTGCCGCAGCCGGCCACGCAACAGCCGCATTCGATGCAGCGATCCAGTTCGTAGACCGCCTGCGCCACTTCCGGCTCCATGGGCGCCTCCATCACATCCAACCGGGGCTGGGCCTCGAGATGCAACCAGGCCCGAAGGCGCTCGCTCAAGGCCCGCATCCACTTGCCGGTGTTCACCGACAGATCCCCGATGAGCTCGAAACCCGGCAGGGGGAACAGGCTGATCTCCGCCGGCAGGCTGGCGGTGAGGGTTCGGCAGGCCAGGCCCGGGCGGCCGTTGATGAGCATGGCGCAGGAACCGCAGACGCCGGCGCGGCAGACGAAATCGAAGTTGAGGCCGGGATCCTGCTCCTCGCGGATGCGGGTCAGGGCGATGAACAGGGTCATGCCCGGGGTCTCGTCCAGGCGGTAGGTCTGGGTACGGGGCGCATCCGCCGGATTGCGGGGATTGTGGCGGAAGACGGTGAAGGCGAGTTTTCGGCTCATGGCGCGGGTGGGAGGGGGAGGGGCTCATCGAGCCGTTCATTGCGACTCCGGTAGCGGGCCGGTAGGCAATGCTTGAAGGGCATGAGATGGGTCTGGAGGGCGTGGCGGTCCAGTTCGGCGGCGCGCATCTCGTCCACCTCGGCCTGGCGCTGGGCGGTGAGGGGGTGCTCGATGATGTTCCTGACGCCATAGCCCCGAAAGCCCGGGGGCAGTTCCATGGACAGCACGTCCAGGGGCTCGTAATCCAGGCTGGGCAGGTCCGCTCCCTCGGGCCAGCAGGCCAGGGTGCGGTTGAGCCAGTCCCGGTCGTTGCGCGCGGGGAAATCCTCGCGGAAATGGGCGCCCCGGCTCTCGGTGCGCCGCAGTGCCCCCAGGGCCACGGTCAGGGCCACCTTGAGCATGCGAGGCAGGCGGTAGGCATGAACCAGTTCCGGGTTGGCATCCAGGTCGTGGCTGCGCATCCCCAGACGCCGGCTGCGCGCCAGCAGGTCGGAGAGCTCGGCCACCGCCGTTTCCAGGGCCGGGCCATTGCGGAACAGCCCCACGCTGTCCGTCATGATGGCCTCCATGCGGCGGCGGATGGCCACCGGATCCTCGGCGCCCCGGCCGGCGGCGATGGCCGTCAGCTCGGCGTGTTCCCGGTCCAGGAACTCCCGGGCCAGGGCGGTGGAGAAGCTGAAGTCGCCTTCCGCCGAGTGGCAGAAATCGGCCACGTATTCTCCGACGAGCATGCCGGCCACCACGGTTTCCGCCACCGAGTTGCCACCCAGGCGGTTGAAGCCGTGCAGGTCCCAGCAGGCCGCCTCGCCGCAGGAGAAGAGGCCCGACAGCCAGGGAGACTGGCCCCGCTGGTCGGTGCGCACGCCCCCCATGGAATAGTGCTGGGTGGGTCGCACCGGGATGTAGTCCCTGGCCGGGTCGATGCCCAGGAAGTATTGGCAGATGTCCTTTACTTCCCGCAGGTTCTTCTCGATGTGGTCGGCGCCCAAGCCAGTGATGTCCAGCCACAGGTGGTCGCCGTAGGGCGACTTCACGCCCTTGCCGCGGCGCATGTGCTCGGCCATGCGCCGGGACACCACGTCCCGGGAGGCGAGTTCCTTCTTCTCCGGCTCGTAGTCGGGCATGAAGCGATGGCCGTCGGCATCCTTCAGCAGGCCCCCGTCTCCCCGGCAGCCCTCGGTGACCAGGATGCCAGCGGGGACGATGGCGGTGGGGTGGAACTGCACGGCCTCCATGTTGCCCAGGCGGGCCACGCCGGTCTCCAGGGCCAGGGCAGCCCCCATGCCCTCATTGATCAGGGCGTTGGTGGACACACCCCAGATGCGACCGTAGCCGCCGGTGGCGATGACCGTGGCGCGGGCCAGATAAGCGGTGAGCTCGCCGGTGACGAGATCCCGCACCACCGCGCCCTGGCAGCGGCCGCCGTCGTGGATCAGGGCCAGGGCCTCCACCCGCTCCCGCACCGGGATGGACTCGGCGATGACCCGGTCGGAGACGGTGTAGAGCATGGCGTGGCCGGTGCCATCGGAGGTGTAGCAGGTACGCCATTTCTTGGTGCCGCCGAAGTCCCGGGCGGTGATGAGGCCATGGGCCGCGTCCCGCTCGGTGAGGGTCACCCGCTGGCCGTTGATGACCACCTCGTGATCGCCCCGTCGCACCCGGTTCCAGGCCACGCCCCAGGCCGCCAGTTCCCTGGCCGCCTTGGGCGCCATGTGGGTGAACATGCGGGCGACGATCTGGTCGCAGCCCCAGTCGGAACCCCGCACCGTGTCCTCGAAATGAATGTCCTCGTTGTCCCCCTCCCCCTTCGCGCAGTTGCCCAGGCTGGCCTGCATGCCTCCCTGGGCGGCGACGGAGTGGGAACGCTTGGCGGGCACCAGGGACAGGATCAGGGGCTCCAGGCCCCGCCGCTTGATGCCGATGGCGGTGCGCTGCCCAGCCAGGCCGCCGCCGATGATCAGCGCATCCGCATAGACGATCTTCATGGCGCGGCTCTGACCCAGGCGGGGGTGTAAGTCTCGCCGGCCCGGTCGGCGTGTTCCATGCCCAGCTTGATGTAGGCAGCCAGGCTCAGCAGGCCCAGCAGCAGGAAGAATCCGGTGAAGGCCCATTTCAGGCGCCTGAGCCGGCGCCGGGATGCGGCGGCATCGGTGAAGCCGCCCCACTTCACCGCCAGCCGGTACAGGCCCACGCCACCATGCAGTTCCACCAGGAACAGCAGGACCAGATAGAGGGGCCACATGTGCCCGCTCCACACCCGGTCGGCGGATTCATAGGGGCCGATGAGTTCCGGCCGGCTCATCATCAGGTAGAGATGCACCGGCGCCAGGAAAAACATGCCGAACCCGGTGATCACCTGGACGAACCAGAGGGTGGTGTCGCCATGCCCCATGCCCCGCATGTGCCGCCAATAGGCCGCATGCTGGCGCCAGTGGCTGGGGAATTTGCGCAGGGCCAGCCAGGCATGGACGACGAAGATGCTGAACACGCCGGCGACGAACACGGATACCAGCCAGGGATAGGCGCGGCCGAAGAAAAAATAGCCCTCGAAGAAGCGGGCCACCGTCCAGAAGGCGTCATAGCCCAGCAGGATGGAGGAGACGAAAAACATGTGAAGCCACATGAACAGCCCCAGGAACAGACCGGTGGCGCTTTGCACGGCATCAAAGCGGGCGGGCCAGGGGCTGGCCCGATGGGCGGCGTTGGCG